>JAAXHW010000120.1 GCA_012270675.1 Candidatus Latescibacterota bacterium
ATATGGCACAGGCCGGAGGCAGACATCCGGAGAAGATAAACCAAGCACTGGCTCTGGTTCCCGAGATTGTGCGGGCGCAACTGGGAGGGTGACGCGCCTCCATGTCTACTTTTGACCATCTGATGGACATCCGGGCAAGGCTGGGGGCAGGTTTTCTGCCCTTGCTGGATCCGGACCGCCTGGAAAAAAAAGACCTGGTTCAAACGGCGGCCATGTTTGAGGAGAATGGTGCGGACGCTATCCTGGTTGGCGGCAGTTTTCTCCTGTCGACCGATTTTGACCGGATGGTTCGGGAGATCAAGCATGCCGTGCGTGTTCCGGTGATTATCTTCGGGGCCGGCAACAATCAGATTTCGGCGGCTGCGGATGCGATTTTATACCTGTCGATGATCAGCGGGAGGAATCCGGAACTGCTGGTGGGGCAGCATGTGAAGGCCGCACCAATTTTAAAGGCCTACGGCCTGGAGCCGATTTCCACCGGATATATGCTTGTCGATTCCGGCAGACAGACCACGGTCGAGTACATCAGCAATACAAAACCGATGCCCCGTGACAAGCCCGATATTGCCATGGCCCATGCACTGGCAGCGGAATATCTGGGGATGCAGTGTGTTTACCTGGACGCCGGCAGCGGTGCGGAGCAAATGGTGCCCGAGGAGATGCTCGAGGCGGTTGCGGGCTATGTTTCGATACCGATCATTGTGGGAGGGGGGCTTCGGCGTCCGGAGGATGCCGAAGCGAGGGTGGAGGCAGGCGCTTCGTTTGTTGTTGTGGGCAGTATTCTGGAGGTCCGGCGGGATGCTTCGATGGTTCGGGCGTTTGCCCAGGCCATCCATCGTTCCGATTAATACACCCGGGAGCGGGTCTCTCGTTTTCAGACGTTCCGCCAGAACGCAATTGGCGGATTTTTTTTGAGAGGGTGAAGCATGAAACCCGTGCTCTGCTACGGTGTGCTGGGTGTGGACCAGATCGTTCAGATTGTCGACTATCCGGAGCCAGACGGCCATACCCGAATGCTTTCCAATGGCGAGTATATCGGGGGCGAGGCGGCCAATGTGGCTATTACGCTGAGCTGTCTGGGCGTACCGGTAAAGCTGATGGGCAGTACGCTGGGCGACGACCGTCGGGGCAACCTCTTTTTGCGGCAAATCCGCCCTTATCGGGTGGATATCCGCGATCTGGATGTGGAACGGGGGGTGCCGACGGCCCACGTGGTGATCCTGTCCAGTCTGGATGGGGCACGGAGTATGATGGGCCATATTTCCGATCTTGTGAGCCGGCCCCTGAGGCCGGAAGATATTGAGGGGGTATCCCTGCTTTCGGTGGATCCTTTTCTGGGAAAGAATGCGGTGGAAGCCGCCCGGATGGCGCGGGAAGTGGGGTGTTCCGTGTTTTCCATTGAGCTTTCGGAGGACCATCCCCTGGCAGAATTCTGCGATCTGGTGATTAACTCCAGAGGATTTATCAGACGGCATCGGATGGGGACCGACGCCGATGTGGCTGTTGGCCTGCTCAAGGCCGGTGTGAAGACGGTTGTGATCACCCGGGGGCGTCAAGGGTGCACGGTGTATCGGGAGAATGGGAGCAGTTTCAACCAGCCGGCGTTTTCGGTGTCCGTGCGGGATACGACCGGTGCGGGCGATGCGTTCCGCGCAGGATTGATCACAGGCTACCTTCAGGGATGGACGCTGACCCGGAGCGTCCAGTTTGCCAGCGCCAGCGCGGCGTTGACCTGTTGTGGTCTGGGCGCCAGCGGGCATATCGACGGGGAAGCGCAGGTGCTGCATTTGATCGGCAGCGCCTGAAGCCTTCTATACAGGACCTGTTTATGGAGGAACGGCAGGCGACGGTCAAAAACAGATTGGGGCTCCACGCACGGCCAGCCGCCCTTCTGGTGCAGGCGACGTCCAGGTATGTTTGTGAGATTACCCTGGTCAAAGGGGGGTTGGAGGTCAGTGGCAAGAGCATTATGGGGGTGATGATGCTGGCTGCGGAAGAGGGCTCGACCATCCTGGTGAGGGCAGCAGGGGAGGACGAGGTCGAGGCGGTTGCGAAAACCGTTAAGATGATTGAGCGTACGTTCGATTAGAGGTGTGTGCAGGGGATGGGGGTTTTGTGGACACTCAGAATTTGGGTATTCGCTTATGATGGTACGGCTTAAAGGCATTCAGACATCTCCAGGTATTGCGATCGGTCCAATCTACCTGCACGATCCGGAAGACCCCTGGATTGATGACCGGAGGATTTCCGATGTGGAAGCCGAAGTCGGGCGGTTTGTGGCCACGCTGGAGGAGGTGGCCGAAGATGTGAAGGTGATTCGGGCGCAGGTGGAGGAGCGGCTGGGCCGGGACTATGCGCAGATATTTGACGCACACCTGCTGATCCTGGAAGATGTGGCCCTCAAAGACCCCACCACCCAGCTGATCCGGCAGGAGCGGTTCAGCGCCGAATATGCCTTCTGGCGGACGTTCCAGGGGGTCAGGCGGCAGTTCGACGCCATTCAGGACGACTATTTCCGGGCGCGTAAGGCGGATATTTTAGATATTGAAAAGCGGGTGCTGGCCAAATTGTGTCGGCAGGAGGACGTGCTGCTGGACCGGCTGACCACAGAGGCGGTTGTGGTGGCCCACGATCTCACCCCGTCGGATACGGCCCATATGCATCGGGATTGTGTGCTGGGGGTTGTGACCGAGGTGGGGGGGACCACCTCGCATGCGGCCATTATTGCACGTGGGCTGGAGATTCCGGCCGTGGCGGGTGTCGAATCGGCCATTGCCTCTGCAGAATCGGGGGATCTGGCCATTGTGGACGGGCGCCGGGGGCTGGTCTACGTGAATCCGGATGCCGGGACGCTGGCGCGCTATCGGGTCGAGGCGAAACGGTTCCAGGAGGTCCGGAAGGACCTCTCGGCGTTAAAAGATCTGCCCACTGTGACGCTGGATGGTATTGCGGTGAATCTGCAGGGGAATATCGAGATCTCCGAGGAGGTGGATTCCGCACTTGCCTATGGCGCAGAGGGCATCGGACTCTACCGGACAGAGTATCTCTATCTGGCCAGTTCCAGCCTGCCTACCGAAGATGAGCAGACAGAGACCTACACCCGGATCGCCCGGCAGATGGCGCCTCACCCTCTGGTGATCCGCACGCTGGATCTGGGGGGGGATAAACTCTCCTACATCCTGCATACCAGCCCGGAGATGAACCCCTTCCTGGGCTGGCGGGCCATCCGGCTGTCGCTGGCCAACAAGGGGTTTTTCCGGACGCAGCTGCGGGCGATTCTCCGGGCGAGCGTGACGGGCAACATCCAGATCATGTACCCGATGATATCGGGGGTGGAAGAGTTGATCGAGGCCAACGAGGTGCTGGAGGAGGCCCGTGAAGAGCTGAGGGCCGAGGGCGTCCCCTTTGATGAGCGCTGTCCGGTGGGGGCGATGATTGAAGTGCCTGCCGCGGCGGTGGTGGCTGATCAGCTGGCGGAGGAGGTCGATTTTTTCAGTATCGGGACCAATGACCTGATTCAGTATGCGATCGCCGTGGATCGGGGAAACGAAAAGGTGGCCTACCTCTTCGATCCGCTCCATCCGGCGGTGCTGCGGTTGATTCACAATGTGGTGGAGGCGGCGGACCGGCAGGGGATTCCGGTGACCGTGTGCGGCGAGATGGCAGGCGACCCCTGGTTTAGCGCGCTGCTGCTGGGCCTGGGGGTGGACGGACTGAGCATGAGCCCGATGGCCATACCGGCGGTCAAGCGGGCCATCCGGTCCATCACGATGGAGGAGGCCAGGGTGCTGGCCGGGACGGTGCTTTCTCTGCGGTCGTGTGAAGAGATCAGGAATCACCTGCAGGAGGCCCTGCCGCCCGAGGTCCGACAGGCGCTTCCCGAACCCTTATTCACAGAGGCGGTGCTGGAGGAAGATGGACCGGAAGCGCGCGTTGAGGCCGACCGTCCCGGCGAGGGGAGGGCATGACCGCTCACCCCACGCCATAAACAAGAACCCACGTTTCATATTCTTATCCCAGGAGGGAGAACTTAACTTTATGCGGCGTCTTTTTACTTCCGAGTCGGTGTCTGAAGGGCATCCGGACAAGATTTGCGATCAGATTTCCGATGCGGTTTTAGATGCGATGCTTGCGCAGGACTCCAGGTCCCGGGTCGCCTGTGAAACCCTGGTGACAACAGGACAGGTGATCGTGTCGGGAGAGGTGACCAGCCAGGCGACGGTGGAAGTTTCAGAGCTGGTTCGAGATGTTATCCGCCGGATCGGGTATACCGACTCGGACTACGGGTTTGACTGCCACTCCTGCGGGGTGCTGGTTGCCCTGGACAAACAGTCGCGCGATATTTCCCAGGGTGTCAGCACAGGGGAAGGTTTACATCAGGAGCAGGGGGCCGGCGATCAGGGGATGATGTTCGGTTATGCCTGCCGGGAGACGCCGGAGTTGATGCCGATGCCCATTATGCTGGCGCACAAACTGGTGCAGCGCCTGGCGCAGCTCCGCAAGCGGGGCACACTGCCCTATTTGCGCCCGGACAGCAAGTCGCAGGTTACGGTGGAGTACGAAGGCGATACGCCGGTCCGGGTGCACACGGTTGTTGTTTCCACCCAGCATGCCCCCGGAGCGAGCCATAGAAAAATCACGAATGACATGATTAAACAGGTCATCAAGAACGTGGTGCCGGAACGATATCTGGACAGGGATACGATCTACCACATCAACCCTACCGGACGTTTTGTGGTCGGAGGGCCCCACGGCGACACCGGGCTGACGGGGCGGAAGATTATTGTGGATACTTACGGCGGGATGGGACGGCACGGAGGGGGGGCGTTTTCCGGCAAAGATCCCAGCAAGGTGGACCGGAGCGCCCACTATGCGGCCCGTTACGTGGCCAAGAACGTGGTGAAGGCAGGTCTGGCCAACCGTTGCGAAGTCCAGCTTGCATACGCGATCGGCGTGGCCGAACCGGTGTCGGTCGCTGTGGATACATTCGGGACCGGAAAGATTGAGGATGCGGCGATTTCAAAGCTGATTCGGGCGTGTTTTCCCCTGACGCCCGCCGGGATTATCAAGTCGTTGAACCTGCTTCGTCCCATCTATGGGCAGACAGCCGTTTACGGGCACTTTGGGCGCCGGGGCGATGCGTTTACCTGGGAGCAGACCGATAAGGCTCAGGCCCTGCGGAGGGCGGCAAAAGAGCTGAACGGTTGAACTTCCCGGGCGACAGCCAGACCGTTCTGTTTGGGACTTATATACCTGGTTGCGTACAGTGTTTTTTGAAAGGAGCGTGAGGTGGCTTACGAGGTCAAGGATATCAACCTGGCCGATCAGGGCCTGAAGAATATCGAGTGGGCGGAGAAGCAGATGGGGGCGTTGATGAAGATCCGGGAACGGTTTGAAGCGGAAAAACCGCTGGAGGGGTACCGGATTGGCATGGCGCTGCACGTGACCAAAGAGACGGCCGTGCTTGTGCGCACCCTGCAGGCGGGAGGCGCGGAGGTGGCCATTACCGGCTGCAACCCGCTGTCAACGCAGGACGATGTGGCCGCGGCTCTGGCCTGTGAGGGCACCACGGTTTACGCCTACAAGGGAGAGACCCGCGAGGACTATTACAGATATATCCGGGCGGTGATCGAGACCAGACCGCATGTGACCATTGACGATGGGTGTGATCTGGTCTCTGAGATCCACACCAATTACGCCGACCAGATTCCCGATATTCTCTGCGGGTGTGAAGAGACCACCACGGGAATCATCCGTCTGCGGGCGATGGAGAAGGACAATGCCCTTAAATACCCGATTATCGCGGTGAACGACTGCGATACGAAGCACCTGATGGACAATTTTTACGGAACCGGACAGTCAGCGCTGGATGGCGTGGTCCGGGCATCCAACCTGCTGATCAGCGGGCAGACGGTGGTGGTTGTCGGATATGGCAACTGCGGGAAGGGCGTGGCTTCCCGCGCCAGAGGGCTGGGCGCAGAGGTGGTGGTGACGGAGGTGGACGCCTTCCGGGCACTGCAGGCGCGGATGGACGGCTTCCGGGTCATGCCGATGGCGGAAGCCGCCCCGCTGGGCGACCTGTTTGTGACGGTGACCGGGAACAAGCACGTGATCAACACCGATCATATGGAGGTTATGAAAGAAGGTGCGGTGGTGGCCAACGCCGGACATTTCGACCTGGAGATTGATGTGGTTGGCCTGGAGGAGATGGCGGACAACAAGCGGGAGGTACGCCCGCTTTTCCACGAGTATGCCTTCAAGGGGAAGTCGATCTTCCTCTGCGGCGAAGGGCGCCTGGTGAACTTGGCCTGCGCGGAGGGCCACCCATCTGCGGTGATGTCGCTTTCATTTTGCGACCAGGGCCTGGGCGTTGAATACGGCATTGCCCATGCGGATGAACTGGAGCCGAAGGTCTATCGGCTGCCGGACGAGATCGACCGGGAGGTCGCCCGGCTGCAGCTGGAGGCGATGGGGGTGCAGATCGACGAACTGACGTCCGAGCAGGCGGCGTACCTGAGCTCCTGGAACGAAGGGACTTAGGCCCCAGGAAGCCGTTTTCAGAATTTTCTTTTCACACGCAAGGATACAACCCAGGGGTCATTCCTGCGGTCCAGACGCAGGGCGAGGTTGAATCGGAGGAATTGCCGGAGCGCGCCGACGCCGACGCCGATGTTGGGCTTGAAGTCTTTCAGACTCAGGTCACCGAATCCGCTCAACAGGGTTTCCGATTTGGGCACCGCGTGCGTCCATCCGGCGTCGAAGAAGAGGATGAGGTTGAGCAGGTGCAACCCTCTGATGGGCATTCGACCCAGCAGGTCTCCACCGAAGAGGTAATCGAAGTTGACCATGACCATCCGGTTGCCGGTAAATTCTTTGATGTCGTAGCCCCGAAGCGTGCTCACCCCTCCCAGATCGAACAGGTGCTGTTCGTGGGTGCTCTGGCGAGTACCGATTCGGGCTTGCACGACAAAGGCCTGGCTGCCCAGAGCGACCTTCTGGAACCGCTTGACCGCCAGGATCAGGCCGTTGTATTCGAATGCCCGAAATCCCCGTTCGCAGGTTGCGCTGAGGTGCCAGGCGTTCCGGAAGATGGGGCTGCGTATCCGCGTATCCAGGACGAACCCGAGTTGCAGCAGACCGGCGTCTCCGGGTTGAATCCGGGGATTTGTTCGGAAGGCGCGGTTTGGATGAAAAAGACTCCACCCCGTTTCGAGGGGCATATTTTCATAGTCAAACGCAGACAGCCGGCCCAGGAAGCGCAGGTACCGCCGGTAGCGGTAAGCCCCTTTGGCTTCAATCCCCTGCTTTGCCCGGAAGTAGTCCTGGTAATCCCATTTGAAAAGGAGGGTGAAAACGGTATTTTCACCGGTGTGGGTGATGTCACGGTCATTGGTTTCGGTGCGGTCGAACAGGGTAAGAGAAAAGGTCGTCTTATCTTTTTGGTACTCCAGGCCGCTTTCCCAGCGGGGCGACTGGTTGTGCATGCCGTAGCCGCCCTCTGCAAAGAAGCCGAAGCCCTGCCAGGTCCTGGGCGCAACGCCCAGGCGGTAGCCCAGAAAAATGCCTTCTACCCGATTGTAGCGCATCCGAATGGACCGGGAGAACGCCTTTAGACGCCCCTGCGGCGCATTGGCTTCTGCGGCACCGATGAAAAGACATAACGCCGCCAGTGTGAGCGCCCGTTGCGCCAATCGACTACCGTTCGAGGTCATAGGCCTTGATCTTTTTATGCAGGTTTGTCCGCTCGATACCCAGGACTTTGGCCGCCTGCGTCACATTCCAGCCGTTCTTTTCCAGGGCTTCACCAATGACGACCCGCTCTACGGCTTCCCTCACTTCCCGCAACGTTTTTCCGGAGGACAGATTCGGGAGCGCCAGGCTGTCTGCCTCTTCTGAAGCGCGTGGAATATGAAGGCTGCTGAGGGTGGGCAGGTTACCAGCGCCGATCACGTCTGCGCTGACCATAATGGAGAGGCGTTCCACCAGGTTCTTGAGTTCCCGGATGTTTCCAGGCCAGTCGTAGCGGCGGAGAACCTCCATGGCATCGGGGGCGATCTCTTTGGGCCGGAAGCCGTTCTCTTCGGCGTAGAGATCGAGGCAGTGGGCAGTGAGCAGGGGGATGTCTTCCCGACGGTCCCGCAGGGGCGGGGACACGATGGGGATGACGTTGAGCCTGAAAAAGAGATCTTCACGAAATCTGCCCTGCTCCACCCGTTTCTGGAGGTCTTTGTTGGTGGCCGCAATCACCCGGACATCCACCCGAATGGTTTCGGAGCCCCCCACGCGTTCGAATTCTCCCTGTTCAAGGGCGCGCAAGACCTTCGCCTGGACGTTGAGGCTCATGTCGCCGATTTCATCCAGGAAGAGGGTGCCGCCGTCGGCTTGCAGGAACTTTCCATCCCGGGTCTTCACGGCTCCTGTGAAGGCTCCCCGGTCGCTTCCAAAGAGTTCGCTCTCGATCAGTTCTTCTGGAATGGCGGCGCAGTTTACTTTGATAAAAGGGCCCCGGTGCCGCTGGCTTTGCCGGTGGATGTGCCGGGCGATGAGTTCCTTGCCGGTGCCGCTTTCTCCCAGGATGAGCACCCGTCCATTGGTGGGCGCGACCTTTTCGATCTGTTCCAGGATGGCCTGCATGGCCTGGCTCTGGCCGACCATTTCGTAGCGGCCTTCGATTTTCTGCCGCAGGTTCCGGTTTTCCTCAGCCAGTGTGGATGTTTCCAGGGCATGGGAGACGCGAAGGAGCACTTTCTCCCGGGAGAGCGGCTTTTCCAGGAAGTCGTAGGCGCCCAGCTTGATCGCCCACACAGCGTCCTGAATGGTGCCGTGGCCGGAGATCATGATGACGGGCAGGTTGGGTTTTGTCTTTCGCATGTTCTGAAGCACGTCGATGCCGTTCATGCCGGGCATGACGATGTCCAGCAGGGCGGTGTGAACGGGCTGCTGGCGGAGGATCTCCAGGGCCTCCTCCCCGGCGGATGCACAGATGACGCTGTAGCCCTCGCCCGAAAGAATCATTTTCAAGGATCGCCGGATGTTCCGCTCATCGTCGACGACCAGCACGGTTTGTTCGGTCATGTCTGCACCTCCGGCTATTTTATAGATCCCTCTGGAATAGGCAGCAGGAGTTCAAACTGAGCCCCTCCCTCCGGGCCGTCTGCTACGGTGACGCGCCCTCCATGGTTCTCAACAATACTTCGCACCATTGCCAGACCCAGGCCCATTCCGTTCTCTTTGGTTGACACGTAGGGCTGGAAGATCCGTTCCCGGTCCTCTCTGGCCACACCCGGCCCAGAATCGTTGACCTGGAGCTTTACGGTCCCGTTCTGAAGCTGTGTGCAGACGGCGAGGGTGCCGTTCTCTCCGGCTGCCTCCACGCCGTTTTCGAGCAGGTTGATCAGCACGCGACGCATCTGTTCCACGTCCAGGTCGAGTTCGGGCAGGTCGACCTGAAGGTCGAGCCTGATGCTGGCTTCCGGATAGAGGCGGACGGCGTCCTGCGCCACGCTGTTGAGGTCGTGTCGCTTCAGGGAAAGGGAGGGCATGCGGGCGAAGTCCGCAAATTCCTGGACCAGGCCCCTGAGGCTTTCCACCTCTTCGGTGACGATCTCGGTACAATCCTGGATCAGCTTCCGATAGGCCGGATCGTCTCCTGCATATTTGTCTCTCATTTGCTGAACGGTGAGCTGGATGGGGGTGAGGGGATTCTTGATTTCGTGGGCCAGACGGCGGGCAATTTCCTGCCACGCCGCGATTTTTTCGGCTTCCACCCGCTGCCGCCGGTTCTGGTTCAGGTCTTCCGCCATGTGGTTGAAGGAGTTGATGACCAGGCCGATCTCGTCGTCACGGCCCCTGGGGATGCGGTAATCCAGGTTGTCCCGGGCCAGTTCCCGGGTGCCCTTGATGAGGGCGTAGAGGGGGCCGGTGATTTCAAACCCGATGCGGATACCGACTACGGAGGCCACCAGGACCACGCCTGCGGCGGCCACCAAAAAGGTCAGTAGAAAGGCCCGATAGAGGTCTTTCCGGGTATGATCGAAGATCATTTGCAGGTGCCCAACCGTCTGTGCCGCCCGCTCTACGTTGATGAGCTTGTCCAGGCGCTCCGTGACGAACAGGGCCGCGACGATGCCTCCGTTTTCCCAAACGGGCACCGCCATTTGCAGCACGGCTGCCTGCCCGGGGCTTTTGAAGACCTGCGGGCCGTCGACAAGGCGGTCGGCCAGCGACGCCTGCAGGCTTCCGCTGGGGACAAAACGGAGTGAAACCTCCGAAAGTTCCCTCTGTTTGAACGCGTCTCGCAACCGTTCGAGGTCTCCGTTTTGGAATGCCCTGTTGAGCATCGGCGATTCGGCCAGCGCACTGCCGGTCTCGACCATGATGGCTTTGCGCACACTGTAGTTTTCTTTTGCCAGAACGAGCGCATCGTTCAGGGCCTGTCCGATCTCGGGGGTAATGCTGACTTGCAGGCTCTGGTCCAGCAAGTTTTTGGCCAGAAGTGAGAGGACCAGTGTGGTGCCCAGCGCCAGGGCAATCAGCGCGATGATGATCCGCGATCGTAGCGATAGGGGTTTCATTTCAGATCCTCGAGGTTGAAGCGCCCAACTTCGATCCAGCGCGTGCGTTCAGACGGTCGGTCCAGAGGGATAAAGAATTCCAGCAGGCTCCCTTTTTCCAGGAGGTTGAGCCACTTTCGGGTACGCTGCTGCTGTTCGGGTGAGATGGGGTTCACCCCGACTCTGGCTTGCAGGACGAATTGTTTTCCGGTCGACGACAGGGGGCCAAGGGTGATGCCCTTCAGGTTCGAGCAGAAGCTCCGGACGGTGTCGAAGCTGGCAGTCTGAAGGGTGTCGGGCATGCTGGCGTGTCGAACGACGTGGTACTGCCCCTCCCAGATGTCGTGGTCGAGGCGGATGCGAAGGATTTGATCCAGAGGTTTGAAATTGTCTTCCGGGCCAAGTCGAAGTTCCAGGGTGATGGAAGTGGTCATCCCCGATTCGATCGCATCCAGGGCGCGCTGAGAAAAAAGGGAGTCGAGCACCACGTCCAATTTGAGGGTATCGGCCTGGATATAGACCTGCCGCTTTCCGAGCGTTATCGTCTGAGCCGGTGCGCTCCTGGGCTGCATCACAAAAAAAAAGAGGCCCAACCAGACGATCCATCCCTGTCTCAATGCCTCTCTCATGCCTTGTTTGCATCCATTTAAATGAGGGGTGTGCATAAAACA
>JAAXHW010000121.1 GCA_012270675.1 Candidatus Latescibacterota bacterium
TTCTCCCGCCTGGACCGCCACTTTTTCGCTCGCGCTCGGGAACTCACCAGGAATTTTAAAACAGCTTCTAAGCTATGGAGGATGTTTGATGCGACGCTATCGTGTATTCGGGATCTGCACAGCCCTGCTTGTCGTCCCGGTGGGCGCTGTGAGGGCACAGGATGCAGACCGTTCGCCGGTGCTCCAGGCGATGAAGCAGGAGCTCTCCCGGTCGCTTCAGGTGCTGAACGAGCAGCCGACACCGCCCTATTATCTCAGCTATGAAGTCATGGAACTTCATTCGGCGGGGGCTTCCGGGTCTTTTGGCACGCTCATCTACAGCGGTGAGGACCGCCGCCGTCAGCTGGACATCGACCTGAGGGTGGGCGACTATGCCATGGACAATACCCATCCCGTGCGCGGCCGGGGTCGCCGCTTTGGCAGGCGGTACGCCTTTGTTCAGATTCCCTTAAGTGACGATTCCGACGCGATCCGCAGCGTCCTCTGGTTTCACACCGACCAGAGATACAAGCGCGCAGTGGAGCAGCTGACCCGGGTGAAGACCAATGTGCAGGTGACCGTTGAGCAGGAAGACCGGTCGGATGATTTTTCCCGGGAGGTGCCCGAAACCTACACGGAGGCGCCCCTGCGGATCGCCGTGGACCGCGGTGCGTGGGAGGAGAAGGTCAGGCAGTACACGGCGCCTTTTGCCGGGTACGGCGATATCTACCATGCCAGCGCATCGATCGGTGCGATGGCGCGGACGCGGTGGTTTGTGGACAGTGACGGGGCGGAGATCCAGACGTCGCAGACGCACTACCGCCTCACCCTCTCCGCCGTCACAAAGGCGGATGACGGTATGGAGCTTCCGCGCTACGAGTCGTTTTTTGCTTTAACGCCCGAGGGCCTTCCGGGGGATGAGGCGGTGCTTGAGGCGGTGGAGCGGATGATTGGGGACCTGCAGGCCCTCCGCAGCGCGCCGATTGTTGAGCCCTACACCGGGCCGGCGATTCTTTCGGGCAGGGCCAGCGGGGTCTTTTTCCACGAGGTCTTCGGACACCGCATCGAGGGGCACCGGCAAAAGAGCGAGGAAGAGGGGCAGACGTTCAAGAAAAAGGTGAACGAGAAGGTCCTGCCCGAGGCCTTTTCGGTCTTTTTCGATCCGACCCTGGACCGGTTGGGGACGACGGATCTGGTTGGGTCGTACCGGTACGACAACCAGGGGGTCAGGGCGAGGCGGGTGGATGTGATCGAGGCGGGCGTGTTCAAACGCTTTTTGATGTCCCGGTCACCCATCGAGGGGTTCCCCAACTCGAACGGCCACGGCCGAAGACAGCCGGGGTATGCGCCGGTGGCGCGCCAGTCGAACCTGGTTGTGGAGGTGTCCGAATCGGTGTCGCGGGCGGACCTGAAGGAGATGCTTATTGCGCAGCTGAAGCGTGAGAACAAGCCGTTCGGGCTTTTTTTTGAAGACATCCAGGGGGGGTTCACGATTACGGGGCGAACGATTCCAAACGCCTTCAATGTACTGCCGATCATGGTCTATCGCATCACCCCCGATGGGCAGGAGGAGCTGGTGCGCGGCGTGGACCTGATTGGGACGCCTCTTACTGCCTTCAGTCAGATCGCTGCGGCGGACAGTGAGACCGGGGTTTTCAACGGGATCTGCGGCGCGGAATCGGGAGGTGTTCCGGTTTCAGCGGTGTCGCCCGGTATTCTCATCTCACAGATCGAGGTGCAGAAGAAGGAAAAGTCCCAGGCGCGGCCGCCGGTGCTTCCCCCGCCCTTTGAGGATCGACAATAAGCATGAGGAGAGGTATGATGCGATTCGTGCGTTGTGCGCTGGTGGGCGTTCTGGCCCTTTTTACGCCATACGTATACGCCCAGGAGGATGTGGTGATGAAGGCGATGCGCGACGAGCTTGCGCGTTCGATGGACAAACTCCAGCTCGAGCAGCTGGAGAGGCCCTATTTTATCGCGTACCGCGTGGAGGAGGGCTGGGGCGCAAGCGCGTCGGCCAGTTTCGGTTCGCTGCTGGGCAGCAACGAAGGCAGGTGGCGTTCCCTGAGTGTGGAGGTGCGGGTGGGAGACTACGACTTTGACAATACCAACTTCCGCGTCAGGAGATTTGGAGGAAGGCCCCGCCGGCTTCCCCTGGACGATGACTACAAGGAGTTGAGGAGACAGATCTGGCTGGCCACCGACGGCGCGTACAAACAGGCGGTGGAGAACCTGTCCAGGAAACGGGCCGAGTTACAGCACCGGACGCGCATTGAGGAGATCGCCGACTTCAGCCGGGAGGCCCCCACGTCGATGACCGACGAGGCTGCGCCCGTGGAGGTGGACATCGCCGAAGCGGAGGCGCTGGTGCGCGACCTTTCTGCGCTTTTCAAAGAGATGCCGGATGTTTTTACGTCTACGGTTCAGTTGCGTGCGGATAACGTCCATACGCGCTATTTGAATAGTGAGGGCACGTCCTTTACCCGCATCAGGCCTTCCGTCACTTTCACAGCGCTTGCGGGCACACAGGCGCCGGACGGGATGCCGCTGGAGGACTTCGTGGCGGCCTACGGGCGCTCGATGGACGACCTGCCCGACAGGGAGGCGCTCAGGGCCCGTGTTGAGGAGATGGGGGCGCGGCTGGCCAGCCTCCGGGCCGCGCCGGTTGTGGATTCGTACAACGGCCCGGTGCTTTTCGAGAGGCAGGCGGCGGCGGCGCTGTTTGGCCGGATTTTTGCGCCGAGGCTGCTGGCTTCGCGCGCACCGGTCTCGGGGGAAGGCCGGGGCCCCTCGCAGGGCAGGAATCCCTTCCTGGACAAGATCGGCGCACGGGTGCTGCCGGAGTTTATAAGCGTTGTGGACGCACCCACGGTGAACGAGTACAAAAAGCGCCGGCTTGTCGGAGGGGGCAGGGTGGACGATGACGGCGTGCGTACGCGCAGGACGGTGCTGGTAGAGAACGGAATCCTGAACACGTTGCTTACAACGCGTAACCCGGTCTCCGGGATTGTGAAGAGCACGGGAAGTCGGCACGGGCCGAACGCCGTGCCGAGCAATCTTTTTGTGACCGCAAAAAAGGGATACAGCGACAAGAAGATGGTGAAGGCGTTCCTCAAACTGGTCAAGCAGCGCAAGAAGGCGTATGGCATTGTCGTACGGCGCATCGGCAACCCGGACCTGAGGGTGCGCGGCCTCAGCCGGAGGGGCGCACGGATGGGGAATATTACCCTTGCATACAGGGTCTTCCCGGACGGGCGCGAGGAGCTGATCCGGAATGCGAGGCTGTCGGATGTCACCGAGTCGACATTCAAAGAGATCGTGGCTGCGTCCAGGAACCAGACGGTCTACACCGCGCCGTTCAGGGCACGAAGCGCCTCGGGGATGCACAGTGGGGTTGTCTCTTTTGTTGTGCCGTCGCTGCTTTTTGAGGATGTGACCCTTCAGAAACCAAGGGGTGAGGTCCCCCATCCGCCGGTGGCGAAGCACCCGTACTTTGACAGGTGAGACAACCACCGACCGATGAGGAAGTGGAAAGGAAGGATGAATGGAAGAGAAGTCGTCTCTTTTGCCGCGTCTGTCCGTGACCCGTCCGGTGACGGTGACGATGTGTCTGGTGGCCCTGCTGGTGGTGGGCGCGATGGCCTATACCCGCATTTCGATACAGCTCTCCCCCTCCGGGTACATGCCCCGATTTCTCTGGTTGTCCATCCGGTATCCGGGGGCCACGCCCCAGGAGGTGGAGCAGCAGATTGCGCGGCCCCTGGAGGAGACCCTCCGGACGGTCAAGGGGATCGAGCGAATCCGGACGTACAGCGGCACCTGGGGCCTGGGCGCCCCGTTGAGCTTCAGGCAGGATGCGGATATGGAGCTGGCCTACAACCAGGTTATGGACCGGCTGGAGCGGCTCAAGCCGCAGCTGCCGGAGGAGGCCCGGGACAACACCTTCGTCTGGAAGCGCAATGAGGAGGAGGACGCGGAGATTATGTGGATCGGGGTGGCGATCGATTCTTCTATTGCGGACCCGTACCGTTTCCTGGAGACCCACGTGCAGCGTCCCCTGGAGCGGATCGACGGGGTGGCCAAAGTCGACTTCTGGGGCGTTAACGAGAAGGAGGTGATGATCGAAGCCGACCAGGAGCGGCTGCGCTCGCGGGGCGTGAACACCTATGAGCTGGTGCAGGCGCTACGGTCGGACAATTTTGCGATTGCCGGGGGGCACGTGCACGAGGACGGGAAGCGGTTCTACGTGAGGTCCGTGGCGAAGTACCGCACCCTGGAAGAGATCCGGAATATTCCGATCCGGGGCCGCAGCGGCCGGGTGCGGCTGAAGGAGGTCGCCGACGTGGTCTACGACGTGTCGCCAGCGCGCCGCGGGTACCAGCGGATCGACGGGCGTATGGCGGCGTCGCTGGATGTCAAGCAGGAGTCCGGGGGCAATATCGTGGCGATCTGCAACCGGGTGGTGGAGGCGCTGGAGCGAATCGAGGCACAGCCGGCCACGGCCGGGCTGGCGTTCAACGTTTTTTTCAACGATGGGCAGTTCATCCGGCAATCGATCCGGAATCTGCAGAATACGGCGCTGTGGGGCGGGTTCTTCGCGGCGATGGTGCTGCTGTTTTTCCTGCGGGCGGTGCGGATGACGGCGATTATCACCCTGGCCATCCCGCTGTGTGTGATGATCACGATGACGATGCTTTATTTTGTGGACTGGTCCCTGAATGTGATCACGATGATGGGGTTGATGGTGGGGGTGGGCATGGTGGTGGACAACGCGATTGTGATCCTGGAGAATATCTATCGGATGCGGGAAAAAGGAGAGGCGCCCCGGGAGGCGTCGATTCGGGGGGCGAGCGAGGTGGCGCTGGCGATTACCATGGCTACGCTGACGACGGTGGTGGTGTTCCTGCCTCTGATGCTGATGGGCCCCAACGCGCATATGGCGTTTATGTTGTCCAGGATCGGGGTGCCGGTGATCATTATGCTGGTGGGATCGCTATTTGTGGCCCTGCTCTTTATCCCGCTGGCCGGTGTGCGGTTTGGCGGGCATCGGGTCAAGCAGGACCCGAAGTCGATCGGGTGGGCCCGGAGGGTGTACGGCCGGGCGCTGGGGTGGACGCTGAGGCACCGGAGGGACACCCTTCTGATCGCGCTGGCGGTGTTCGCCACCATCCTGTATCCGTCCGGCAAGCTCAAGCGGACGGACTCGGCGCGGTCAAACATCAACGACATCCACATCCGGGTTCATCCGCCAAGGAATTTCTCCATGCTGGAAACCTACGATGTGTTGATGGAGATGGAGGCGTTTCTGAACACCAAACGGGAGGCCTACGGCGTCCGGACCATACGGCTCTGGTTCAGGCGGACTTACGCGCGGTTCACCATCTTTCTGGAGGCGGACCCGGACGAGGCGTGGTGGTATGTGGCCTACAAGGATGTGCGGGCGAAGCTGGGCTATCCGGTTGACGCCCGGATGGACCGGAACGCGGTGATCAAAGACCTGAAAAAACATTTCCCGAAGTTTGTGGGGGTGCGCGTTGGTGTGCAGAGCCGGAGCAGGGGGTCGGGCGATCCGTCGGTGTCGGTCTACCTCTACGGAAACGATACGGAGGTGCTGGCCGGGATGACCGAAGAGGTGGAGCGGCGGTTGCGGACGATCCCGTCGGTGGTCAGCGTAGACACCGACCTGGAGCGGGCGGACGACGAGGTGCAGGTGCGCATCGACCGGGAGCGGGCGCAGCGGTACGGGATCTCGCCGCAGGTGGTGGGGCGCAGCCTCGCCTACGGGTTGGGGGGGGTCAACCTGCCCCCGTACCAGTCCGGGGAGCGGGAGGTCCGTACGCGGCTTTACCTGGAAAAGGTGGACCGGCAGACGCTGCACCAGCTCAAGAATTTCAGCTTCCAGTCCAGGTCGGGAGAGGAGATCCCGCTGGCGGAGTTTGCGAGTTTAACGGTTGCCAGGGGCAGCGGGACCATCCGGCGGGAAGACGGGAAGACCCGGCTGCGGGTGTTTGCGTTTACCACCAAGGACGACCTGAAGGGGCTCTACGGGGAGATCGACCGGGCTATGGAGGGGTTTGCGATGCCCCGGGGCTACTCCTGGAACAAGGGGGAACGTTATACGAAGTTCAGGGAATCGGACAACGAGATGGGGTTCGCCCTGGCGATGGCGGTTGTGAGTGTGTTCCTGCTGATGGGCGTGCTCTTCGAGTCGTTCGTTTTGCCCTTTTCGGTGCTCTTTTCCATCCCTTTCGCGTTCCTGGGCGTTTACTGGACCCTTTTTTTGACGGATACGCCGTTTAATATCATGGCCACGATCGGACTGATTGTGCTGATCGGGGTGGTGGTGAACAATGCGATTGTGCTGGTGGATATGGTCAACCGGCTGCGGGCCGATGGCCTGGACCGGACAGAGGCGATCCGGGAGGCCGGGCACAACCGCTTCCGGCCGATCCTGATGACCACGTTTACGACGGTCTTCGGGCTGTTGCCGATGTCCATAGGAAACAGCAACCTGATCGGCATTCCCTACGCGCCGCTGGGCCGCACGATGATGGGGGGACTGCTCTGCTCCACGTTTCTCACCCTGTTTGTGGTGCCGCTCTTCTATACGTATCTGGACGATCTCCGGACGCTGCTGCGCCGAATTGTTGTGGCCGCGTTCCGGTCTGAGGCGGTTTCTCACGGAGGCGCTCAGGCCGACAGCTGAGCCGGAGGGCAGCGGCTTTCGAACAGAAAGGCCAGGGGGAAGACCCTCCGGCCTTTTCCATTTTTTTGAGTCTGCCAAAGTTGTACATTATAGTCGAAGATGGGGGAGGCGCATGAGATTCAGACCGTGTATCGACCTGCGCGGGGGGCGGGTCGTGCAGATCGTGGGGGGGTCCCTGCGGGAGGGCGATCCGAAGGGACCGGTGACGCATTTTGAGACGGAGCGGTCCGCTGCGGATTACGCGCGGATGTACCGGGCGGACGGGCTGCGCGGGGGGCACGTGATTATGCTGGGGAAGGGGAACGAGGCCGAGGCGCTTGCCGCGCTGGCGGCCTATCCGGGCGGGTTGCAGGCGGGGGGCGGGATGACGCCGGCGAACGCAGGGCACTACCTGGATGCGGGGGCCAGCCACGTGATTGTGACGTCCTACGTCTTCCGGGAGGGCCGGGTGGATACCGACCGGCTCAACGAAATGGTGAGGAGGGTGGGGCGGAGGCGGCTGGTTCTGGACCTGAGCTGCCGGCGGCGGGGCGAGGCCTATGTGGTGGTGACCGATCGGTGGCAGCGGTTTACGGAGGTGGAGGTGACCCGCGAGACCCTGGCCCGGCTGGCCGGGTACTGCGATGGATTCCTGGTGCACGGCGTGGATGTGGAGGGCCGGCGGATGGGGATCGAGGAGGGGCTGGTGAAGGCGCTGGAGGCCTGGTCGCCCATTCCCGTGACGTACGCGGGAGGCGCCCGGAGTCTGGACGATCTGGACCGGGTGAAGGCGCTGGGGAAGGGCCGGGTGGACCTGACGATCGGGAGCGCGCTGGATATTTTCGGGGGCGATGTGGCGTATCGGGAGGTGGTGGCCTGGCAGCGGAAGGAGGAAAGTCGGGCAGAAGGTGGGGGGAGGGACCCGGGACCTGAGACCCGGGATGGATCAGGTGGCTGAGAAAAAGGGGGTGTGTGTGCCTACTTTTAAAGACCTGGGCGAGTTCGGGTTTATCGACCGCATTGCACGTCACGGGCTGGTGCGGGAGGAGGGGGTGCTGTGCGGGATCGGGGACGACTGCGCGGTTTTTGAACTGGGGGAGGAGAGGGCGCTGCTTGTGACGGCAGACCTGATGGTGGAGGAGGTCCACTTTCGGGTGGCGGGGACGGCGCTTGAGGGGCTGGGGTACAAGCTGCTGGCAGTGAATCTCTCGGATGTCGCGGCGATGGGGGGAGAACCGCGCGATGCGGTGGTTTCGGCCGCGATTCCGGCCGATTTCGATGCGGAGTATATGGAGCGGGTCTACAACGGGTTGCATACATGCGCCTCGCGGTTCGGGGTGAACGTGGCCGGGGGGGATACCACACGCAGCCCGGGGCCGCTGGTGCTGAATCTGACGCTGACCGGGGAGATGGCGAGGGATCGGGTGCGCTACCGTTCGGGTGCGCGGCCCGGAGACCTGGTTTATGTTTCGGGCACGCTGGGGGATTCGGCGGCGGGGCTGAAGCTGGCGCTGGGAGAGGATGTGGGGATTTCAGAAGAAGACAGGGCGTTTCTGTTGCGTCGGCACCACCGGCCGGAGCCGAGGGTCGCTCTGGGGCAGGCGCTTGCGGCAACCGGCGCGGTGACGGCGATGATCGACCTTTCGGATGGCGCCGCTTCGGACCTGCGGCACGTCTGCAGGCAGAGCGGGGTGGGGGCGGTGGTTGCAGCCGACGCGGTGCCGCTTTCCCCGGCGCTTCGGGCCTTCTGTGAGGCCACGCAGACCGACCCCCTGTGTCCGGCGCTTTCGGGAGGGGAAGACTATGAGTTGCTGTTTACGGTGGACCCCGAGCGGGTCAGGGCGCTTAAAGCGTGGGAGGCGTTGCCGGCGGTCTGTCCGGTTGGACGGATTGAGGCGGGGGAGGCGAGGATTTTTTTGGAAGGTGTTGAAGGGGGGCGGAAGGTGCTGGAGGGGGCAGGGTTCGACCATTTCAAGGCAGGGTGCGGTGAGCTGTAGCTTTTTTATTCCGTAAATATGCGGCGTCGAAAGGCTTTTTTTTGAGCCTGCCGGCGTTTTTGCTCCAGGCGTCTGGCCTTTGCCGCGCGGGAGGGTTTTGTGGCGATGCGGGGGCCGGGCTTCCGGTTTCGTCGGATGAGCTTTTCCCGGAGCCGCTGGAAGGCCAGGTCCCGGTTGCGGCCCTGCAACCGGTATTCGGATGCGACCACGGTGATGCCGGAGGGGATGTGGACCAGCCGGACGGCGCTTTCCACCTTGTTCCGGTGCTGCCCCCCAGGCCCACTGCCCCGGAAGGTGTGGACTTCGACTTCTTTTTGGAGGGTCTCCGGGTCGGTTCTGCAGGAGGGTGACTGGGGCATTTTATCGGGGGCGGAGTGATTGCCCTTCTCCGGACGGTTGGCGAACGCTCGTCTGCGGTTCTTTTAAATCAGTCCGGCGCGGCGGAGGGCATCGGCCATGGGGCCGCCCTGGTCTTCGGGCACTTTCCCCTGCTTGGCCTGGAAGTCCTTGATCTCCTGGGCCTCGGCGGTCTGTTTGGCCTGTTGCTGGAGGGCTTTTATGGAGAGGGAGATGCGTTTCTGGTCGCGGTCGACCTTCTGGATGAGGGCCTGGACCTCCTGGCCGATTGAGACGACCTCGCCGGGACGTGAGACGCGGTTGGCCGCGAGTTGAGAGACGTGGACGAGGCCCTCGACGCCCGGGAGGAGTTCGACGAAGGCTCCGAACTGCTGAATGGAGACGATTTTGCCGGTGACGATGTCCCCTTCGCGGAAGCGGTCCAGGGCGTCGTCCCAGGGGTCGGGCTGGAGGGCTTTTATGGAGAGGGAGATGCGTTCTTTGTCGCCGCCGAGGCCTTTGAGTTCGAGGATTTTGACCTTTACTTCGTCTCCGGTGGAGATGACGTCGCGGGGGTGGTTCACGCGGCCGTGCCGGAGTTCGGAGACGTGGATGAGGCCCTCGACACCGCCCAGGTCCACAAAGGCGCCGAAGCGTTCAACGCGGGTCACTTTGCCGTCCATTTCGGCCCCTTCGGATAGCCTGGCGCGGAGTTCCTGGGCGCGGCGGGCGGCTTCGGCCTCTAAATGGGCCCGCCGGGAGAGGACGATGTTGTTTTTGCGGAGTTCGACGATTTTGAAGGTGAGGGTCTGGCCGGCGTAGGACGCGAGGTCTTCGCAGTAGCCCGTGTCGATCTGAGAGGTGGGGCAGAAGGCGCGTTTTCCGCCCAGATTTACCACGAGGCCGCCCGAGTTGAAGCCGGTTACACGCCCGTCCACGGGGACGCTGTTCCGGTAGGCATGTCTGAGGATTTCGAAGCTGCCAGCGCGAAGGGAGAGGGTGAAGCGGACTTCGCCTTCGACGGATGCGACATAGGCTTCGATGGTGTCGCCGGGGGTGTAGAGGAATTCTCCCATTTCGTTCTGGAGTTCCTGGACGGCGATGACGGCTTCGCTGCGCCCGCCGTAGTCGACAAAGGCGTGGGTGCCCTCGATTTTCTGGATCTTGCCGGAACCCCGCTCCCCTACCGAGAGTTCCCGGCAGTTGCGGGAGGCATCCTGGTCCAGCAGGGCCGCAAATTCGGCGCTGGGGGCTTCTTCGGCGTATTGTTTGTCGAGTTCATGGATGTCGTGTGATTCGTTCATGCAGGACTTCCTTTTTTACTGCAGAGGTGCAGAGGAGGCAGAGCGGAAGATTGTATTCCCCGTTGCGATCTTCGCGTTTGTGCGGTTTAGAGGTTTTGAAAACAATACCTGACGGCCGGTAGAACATATAAATCTATGTAAGAATTTGGAATACGCAACACTTTTTTTACGGAGCGCGTTATGCCGGAACGACCGAATATCGTCCTGGGGCGCTGTGGGGGGACCACGGGCCGGTGGCGTATCGGAATGCGGGAGTTGAGGATATGAACGTGCTCTACATTCTGAGCGACCGGCACAACAAGGCGTTCGCCGGTTGTTATGGGAGCCCGATTACCCGGACACCGCATATCGACGGTGTTGCCGAACGGGGGGTGCGGTTTGAGCATGCGTACTGTCTGAGTCCGATTTGTTCGCCCACCCGGACGGCGATGATGACCGGGCGTTATGTACACGAGACCGGGGTGTGGGACAATGTGTTTGCGTATGGGGGCGTTCCCCGAGGGTGGGGCCACTATTTCGCGGAGCAGGGGGTTCGGCTGGCCACGGTGGGGAAGCTGGATTTTCAGCCCGGGGCCGAGCACGGGATCGAGGAGACGCATTTGGCCACGCACCGGGACAAGCTGGATATTCACTCGCTTTTTCGCGAGCAGGAGATCCTGCCGCGGTATGACCTGCTGCACAAGCACCGGGCGACGGGACCGGCGGATTCGCCGGATGCGTATGCCGGGGACAGGGAAGTGGCGGAGACGGCGGTCCGGTGGTTGAAGAAAGGGTTCGACCGGCCCTGGATTCTGATGGTGAATTTCAACGATCACCACCGGCCCTGGAACCCACCCCGGGAGCTGTGGGACCACTACGATTCTCTGGTCAGGCTTGAGGGTCTGGATGAGCGGTTCACCGAAGACCGGTCGCGCCTGCACCCCTACCACCGGGTCTACGGCCGCCACCATGTGGGGGAGCTGTTGACGCCCGAGGAGACGCGGCGGGCGCTGGTGGGGTACCACGCGTCCTGCGAGATGCTGGACCGGCACGTGGGGCAGGTGCTGCAGGCCCTGGAGGAGGCGGGGCTGCGGGAGGAGACGCTGGTTGTGTACGCGTCGGACCACGGGGGAAGCTGCGGAGAACACCGGAATTTCGACCACGGGGCGATGTACGAAGAGTCGATCCGGCCGCCGCTGATGTTCTCCGGCCCCGGGGTTCGGGCCGGAGAGGCCGAATCTGCGGTGGTTTCGATGCTGGATGTGTTTCCCACGCTTTGCGAAGCCGTGGGGCTGGACCTGCCGGTGGAGATGCGGGGAAGGTCCCTGCTCAGGTTGATCCGGGGGGAGCGCGATGCGCCCGGGCCGGGTTTCGCCCTGTGCGAGTACCACGGGGCCGGATATCCGGGTAGCCTGTTCGCGATCCGTTCGGGGCCGCACAAGTATATCGAATGCGTGGGGGAGCGGCCGATGCTGTTCGATCTGGAGGAAGACCCGCACGAGATGCGGGATCTGGCGCAGGTGGAGGATGCCCGGGCGCAGGCGACGATAGCGCGAATGCGGCGGATGCTTTACCGGATCTGCTGCCCCGAAGCGGTCGACGCGCGGGCCAAGGCGGACCAGCGAGCACGCAGGCGGGAGATGCTTGCGGACGGACGGTTGTTCGAGGAGATGTGGAAGCGCGGGTACGAGAAAAATCCGGAGCGGTTGGTGCCCCGGAAGGCGTTTTTGCCCTGAGTGTCCTGAATTACGGAAGCAGTTTCAGGTCTTCAAAATAGGTCGCATAGAATCCCCGGTCCCGCGTGAGCAGACGGTCGGCCAGGACAGAGGCGTGGGCGCCGATGAGAAAGTCGCTGATGGTATGCTGCCGGATTCGGATGGGGCGGCCGCAGGCGGGACAGGTGGGCGGTTGCTGTAGATGGCCGCATGAGGGGCACTCCAGGCCTGCTTTTCGGCGTGCGTTATAGACCTGCCAGACGCGACCGGCCCGATCGAGGGCTTTGGGGGGTGCTGGGACAAGCCGAATGGCGGTATCGTTCAGGAAGGCGCCGACTTCATCGCCGGTTTCAAATTGAGACGCCAGTTCCGCGTAGACGACTTCGCAGAGGATCAGGCTGCCCTCTGTATGGGCAGTTTCAAGCGCCTCTCTGGAGTTGTCCAGAAACTGTGTGTTCGGGATAAGAAGGTCCAGCAGGATGTTGGTGTCCACGGCGGTCGTCATTTTGTATCGCCCCTCAACTCGGAGACAATCCGGTCGGGGTGCTGTCCGGCCTTTCGGGAGAGATAGCCCACATATTTTGCGAAAGGAGACGGTGTTGATGCCCTGGCAACAACGACCTGGCGGTCCTGTGTGAACCGAAACTCCACTTCATCTCCCGGCGCAATTCCGAGTATCTGACGGATCGCCTTTGGAATGGTCACCTGACCTTTTCGGGTCAATCTGGACATGGTGGTAAGCCCCTTTTGAAGGTATTACTTTTTAATATAAAAGTATTACTTTCAAGTATATCCAAAAAGACAGCTACTGTCAAGTAAGGAGCCTGGTTTATGGATGTTGCGATCGTGGGCGCGGGTCACAACGGCCTGGTGGCCGCTGCGTACCTTGCCAGAACCGGTTTGGACGTGCATCTGTTTGAGCGCCGAGCCTTTGTGGGCGGCGCTGCAATTACCGAAGAGCTGTGGCCCGGGTTTCACTTTTCCACCTGCGCGCATATGATCCACGGGATTCATCCCAGGATCATCCGGGACCTGGGGCTGTACGAGCGGGGCCTGGAGGCGATTCCCCGTCCGGGGGGGGTGCTGCTGCGGGGGGACGGGACGTATTATGGCCCCAAAGACCACGATTCGCCCCGCAACCACACGGTCCACCTGAGCAGGGAGGAGCGTGAGGGGCAGCGGCGCTATGGGGCGTTCAAACGCACGTTGCAGGAGATTTTTACGCGCTACCGGCTGCGGCCGCCGCCCCGGCTGGATGAGGTGCGGGCAAGCGTGTCCGGTACGCGGGCGGCCGGGGTGCTGGAAAAAGCGCTGAGCACCCGGCTGCTGGACCTGCAGGACGAATTTCTGCCTCCCGGCGTACTGAGGGACCGGTACGCGGGGGAGCGGGCGGCGGTGGGGCGCAATCCGCTGGCTTTCAGCCTGGCCTACAATTCGCTCAACGCCCCTGAGGAGGAGACCGGGGAAAAGCCCCCTTATGGGTACGTAAAGGGCGGGGTGGGCACGGTGAGCCGGGCGATGGCGGAGGCCGCGGACGAAGCGGGCGCACAGGTCCACCTCAACAGGGGGGTGGAGCGGTTGCTGGTGGAGAGTGGGAAGGTGATCGGGGTCAGGCTGGAAGACGGCGCCGAGGTGCGCGCCCGGGTGGTGGTTTCCAACCTGGACCCCAAGCGCACCTTTCTAAAACTGCTGCCTTCCGGACATCTGGACGACGGCCTGCGCAGCCGCATCGAGGGGCTGATTACCCATGTGAGCTGCTATAAGTTTTTGGCCGTGATTTCGGAGCTGCCGCAGTGGAAGGACTGGGACGGAGATGCCGACCGGCCGCACATTGGCGCGGTTACGTTTCCGCGCACCCGGGCCGCGGTCGCGGCCGCGTACGATGACCTGGAGGCCGGGCGTCCCCCGGAGGCCCCGCTGGTCAGCTTTTCGATCCCCTCCTTTGTGGACCCTGCGGTGACGCAGCCGGGCTACCACACCGCCTCGGTCTGGATCGTGCCGGCGCCTGCAAAGCTCAGAAAGGGGAGCTGGGACGACGTGCGCGAGGAGGTGGCCGAAGGGCTGGTCGACCAGATTACGGAGTACGCGCCCAATTTCAGGGCGTCGATCCGGGACTACAGGCTGCGCACGCCCCTGGACCTGGAGCGGGAGAACGGGCTGACCGACGGGTGTATCTGGCACATCCAGCACGCGGGCGAGCACCTGTTCTGGAACCGGCCGCTGCCCGAATTGGCAGGGTACCGGGCGCCGCTTGGGGGACTTTACATGTGCGGGGCCGGGCAGCACCCCGGGGGGGAGGTGAGCGGCGTGCCCGGGCACAATGCCGCACAGGAAGTCCTCAAGGATATCGGCGGGGTGTGATCTGAAAACAGTTGGAATCAAAGGGCGATGCAGTTATCATAAGGAGAGGTGAAAAAGTTTTAAAACACAAAGGAGTGGTTCCATGTCAGACGCACTTGCAATTGATGGAGGAAAACCGGTTCGTACGAATCCCCTGCCCAGGCCCTTTCCGGGCGCGTCGATGATCGGGGAGGAGGAGAAGCGGGCGGTGATGGAGGTGCTGGACCACCGGTCGCCGTTCCGGTATTACGGGCCGGACCCGGCGTATAAGACGGCCGAACTGGAGAAGATGTTTGCCGAGGTGATGGGGGTGAAGTACGCGCTTGCGGTGACGTCCGGGACGGCCGCGCTGATTGTGGCGATGCGCGCTCTGGGCATCGGGCCGGGGGACGAGGTGATTGTTCCGGCTGCGACGTTCGTGGGATGCGCAGGAGCGGTGGCGTCCTGTCAGGCGGTGCCGATTTTCTGCGAGGTGGACGAGGATGTGCACATCTATCCGGAGGCGATTGAGCGGGTGATTACGCCGCGCACGAAGGCGATTTCGGTGGTGCACTGGCGGGGGATGGCCGCGGACATGGACCCGATTCTGGCGCTGGGCGAACGGCGCGGGATTCCGGTGGTCGAGGACTGCGCGCAGTCGCTGGGGGCGCGTTACAGGGGGCGGTATATCGGATCGATGGGAACGATCAACGCGTTCAGTTTCCAGATGAACAAGGTGCTGTCGGCGGGAGAGGGGGGGATGGTGACGACGAACGACGCTGACCTCCACGCGCGGGCGATGGCCTGTCACGACCAGGGGACGGTGCGGGGGAACGACGCTGTGGTCCTGCCCGCGTTCGTGGGGGAGAATTATCGGATGACCGAACTCTCGGCGGCGGTTATGCTGGAGCAGATGAAGAAGCTGGACCGGCTGAAGTCGCACGTGCGGAAGGTGGGAGGGCATATTAAGCGGGCGGCGGCGGAATATCCGGATGTGTACGTGCGCTGTCTGGAGGATGAGGAGCGGGATGTGGGGGTGACGGTGATCCTGGTGTTCAAGACGGGCGAGGCGTTTGAGTGGGTGAAGAAAGCGCTGAGAGCGGAGGGGGTGCCGATCAAACACGCGTACGGGGGGAAGCCGGTGTATATGAACGATGTGGTTCTCCAGAAGCGCGTGTGGCACAACGGACCGTCGCCGTGGCACCCGAAGCTGTACGACGGGAAGGCGGATTACGGTCCCGGGCTGTGTCCGGAGACGGAGGAGGTGCTGACGCGCGTGGGCGAGTACCAGCTCAGCCTGGACTGGACCGAAGAGGATGGAGCGGACGTGGCGCGGGGGCTGCACAAGGCGCTGCGGGCGTTGCCTGGACGGGTGGGACGGTAGGGCCCGGAGGCTGGTCGAAAGGCGATTTTGTTCAAGGAGTCAGGTCCATGCAGGTTCTGCTGGCTGGATACGCCAGTGCGGATATCAGTCCGGAGGTCGGCGAGGCTTATGGGCCGTTTCTGGAGCGCCGGGTGCGGGAGGTGGCCGCGCCACTTGGGGGACGCGTGGTCTACCTGGAGGAGGTGGGGGGGGAAGGGCCGGTGGTGCTGGCGATGGCGGACCACATCGGGTTCACCCGGAAGGCGGACCGGCGGATGCGGGATGCGATTGCCGGGGCGGTGGGGGTTGCCCGGTCGCGGGTGCTGCTGAATGCCTCGCACAACCACGCGGCGCCCGCGGCAGACCTGGCGACGCAGGAGATTTTGGATGGGTTCGGGCATCACTTTCTGAGTTACGGTTGGCTGGACCGGATGGAGGCGGCGTTTGTGGATGCGGCGCGCCGGGCGAAGGCGGAGCGGCGCCCGGCGAGGGTGGAGGCGGGGATGGCGCCGGTGGAGCAGGTGGGCGCGGTCCGGAGTGTGCGGCAGCCGGATGGGCGTATTGCGACGCGCTACGGGGTGGCGCCTCCGGAGCTTCAGGCCGCACCTGAGGGATTGGTCGATCCGGATGTGGTGGTATTGTGTTTGCGCGGGGAAGACGGGCGTCCGGTTGTCAGTATTTTCAATTATGCCTGCCACGTGACCGCGCTGCGCCAGCGGGGTGAGGTGATCCATCCGGATTTTCCGCATTTTGCGCTGGAGGTGATTGAGCGGGAGACCGGGGGGCCCGGGTTTTTTCTGCAGGGCGCCGCCGGGAATGTGGGGACCGGCAAGTACGCGGACGGGACGCTTGAAGGGTCGAAGGTTCTGGGGGAACGACTGGCCAGGGGCGTGCTGGAGGCCCTGGCGCATTCGGTTTCCTGCGGTGCGGGACCGCTTCGGTTGAAGGGCTGGAAAGAGGTCGTCGAGCTGGACTCCGGGCTGCCGTCTGTTGGAGAGACGCGCTGTCAGCTGGCGGAGCTGCTGGCGTCGAGCCTGAGACGGGCGTGGATGCCCTGCGCGATGCTGCAGGTGATTGAAGACCCGGACGCGGCCCGGTGCTGTGAACTGTTTTTGTTGAACGGGGGCGACTGGTGTCTGGCCTGTTTGCCTGCGGAGAGTTTTGTGGAGTTCGGTCTGGCGATCCGGGCCAGTTCCCCGGCGCTGTTTACGCTGGTGGGAGGATATTACGACTGTACGCTCTGGTACATTCCAACGTGGAAATCGATGCGTGACGGGGGATTCGAGTCGCAGGGGGGCTGGCGCTACACGGCCGCGGGGACGGGAGAGCAGCTTGCGAGGTCGGTCATCCGGCGGCTTAGAGAAATTGTGGAATAAAAGGCACGCAATCCGCATTCCTTGCGTGAGGAGGGTTAGCCATGAAACACTGTCTGTTTTCCATCAGTTACGCCGGGCTGTGGGGCCAGCACTGTCTGGCGTTGACGGAGTTTATCAGCAAGGCGGCGAGCCTGGGGTACGACGGGGTGATGATTGCAGGCAAGCGGCCGCACCTGTCGCCGCTGGATTCGACGCCGGCGCGAATCGGAGAGATCAAAGCCCACCTTGAACAGGAGGGGATCGCGTGCGAGGTGATTGCCGGGTATACGGATTTTTCGGGTGCGATGGCCGCGGAGGTGCCGGTGCTGGAGATGCAGGTTGCCTACGTGGAAGCGCTGGCCAGAATCGGGGCTGAACTGGGCGCGGGGACCGTGCGGGTGTTTACGGCCTACGAAGCGGAGGGCCATCCCGTGGGGGTGGTGTGGAACCGGGTGGTGAGCAGCCTGCAGGAGTGCTGCGACCGGGCGGCCGAATACGGGGTGACGATTGCGGTCCAGAACCACCACGATATCGGCGTGCACAGCGATTCGCTGCTGGAGCTGTTGAACGATATTGACCGGTCCAACTGCAAGCTGGGGTTCGACGCGTGGTCTCCGGCCCTGCGGGGGGAGGACGTTTACGAGGCTGCGAAGCGGATGGCTCCGCATGCGGCGATTACCACGAGCGCCGATTATGTGCGTCTGCCCCGTTTCCAGTACCAGCCGGACCTGATCAATTACCAGCCTGCAGAGCCGACGATGGTCCGCGCTGTGCCCTTCGGCGACGGGTTTATCGATTACGCGGGGTTCTTCAAGGGGTTGAAGGAGGGCGGGTTCGACGGGGTGTCGACCTTTGAGATGTGCTCTCCACTGCGTGGAGGCGGTAGTTTGGAGAATCTGGATTTCTGCTCGAAGCGGTATCTGGAGTGGGTCAGATCGCAGGGGCTGTAGACGATTGCCGGGCAGTATCGAGAAGCGGTCGGCGGGGGAGTCGCTTATGGACCTGGATGGAGTGAAAGGAAGACAACCGTGGGGCAGGTGAAGCGGGTGCTGTCGGAGCGGGCCGGCGGTCTGGAGTGTTTCACACCCTGTGCGGTGCTGGAGGTGGAGGGGCTGTGGGCGGTGTGGCAGGGGTACCGGCGGGACGAGGAACGGATTTTTGCGCGGTTCTGCGACCGGACGGTGATGGGCGTGCAGGAGGTGATCACGCCTGAGGGGGGACTGCGGCATTCGCCCTTTGTGGGGCTTGTTGAGGGGGCGCCGACCGCGGTGTGGATCGAGGGGGGCGGAGGGCACGGGGTGGTGTATGCCTCCCGGTCGGCATCCGGGTGGGGCGTGCCCGGTCCGGTGGGAGAGGGGGAAGGGGCGGTGGGGCTGCACGCCGCTGCGGGGGGCGGACGCCTGTGGGCGGCCTGGTGCCGGACGGAGCGGCCCGGAAGGTTTTCGATTTGGGCGGCGGCCTTCGACGGGGAGGACTGGTGCGGTGCGGTGCGGGTGGGGGCGCAGGACGGGTGGATGCAGCGGCCTGCGGTTGCTCCCGCAGAGGGTGGGGGCTGGGTGTGCTGGGACGAATATGACGGGTTGACGTTTTCGGTGTGGGCGGCGTTTGTGGGGGAAGATGGGACGGTTTCGACGCCGCAGCGGGTGAGCATGCCGCCCGCGATGGAAGGGATGGTGACGCCCGATGCCTGGCAGTTTGCGCCGGGGGTCTGTACGGATGCGGACGGCGCGCCGTGGGTGGCGTGGCTGTGTTCGCAGGATGTGGAGAATACGGATGGGGTGGTGGACCAGTGGCCGACGGCGAGGGCCGCGCGTCTGGGCGCGTCCGGATGGGCACCGGTAGAGGATGGGGAGGGGTGCGCGGACCTGGGACGGCTGGCGTGGGGGTTGTTGGACAGGCAAGGCGCCGGGGTGTGGGGGTTCCTGGGGCGGCGGCGAAGGCCGCAGGTTGTGCGGGACCCTTCCGGTGGGGTCTGGATGTTGTGGGAGCGCAAGGAGGTCCCGGAAGGCTCCACGCAGTGGACGCCGGGGATTCTGTGCGGCCGGAAATTGAAGGGTGAGACGGTGGGGCCGACGCTGGCGATGGGGAAGGGCCCCCGGTGGTACGCGCCTGCGGGGATTGAGGAGGGTCGGTTGTGGGTGGCCTGCCGCGTTGATGCTGAGACATCGACGGAAGATGTGGGCCTGATGGTATACGAACTGGCGGCGGCGGCTCCGCTGGAGGAGGAAGGGCGCTGGGAGGGCTGGCGGCCGGTTGTGCTGCGGGAGCCACGTGCCGAGCCGCGTCCGGAGGTTGAGGCAAGCGGTTCATTGTGTCGGCTTTACTGGGCGGACCTTCACGTGCATACGGGGCTTTCGGCCGATGCGGAGGGGGAGGTGGACGAGTTGATTGCGTACGCGCGGGACAAGGCGGGGCTGGATTGCGTGGTGCTGCAGGACAACGACAAACATCTGCTGAGTCTGACATCGTCGGAGTACGAAACATATTGCACCTATGTGCGACATTTTCACCGGGACGGAGCGTTTGTGATGCTGCCGGCTTTCGAGTGGACCTGCAAGAAGTCGAACCACAGGACGCGCTACCACCGGACGGTGATCGGACGGAGTGAGGATCTTCCGCTGATTCGATATTCGGAGGTGGCGGGGGAACCGATGGCGGCGATTGCGGCGCACGCTGAGAGAGAGGGCGCGATTCTGCACCCCCACCATGAGAACTGGGAGCTGACGGCGTCTCCGGCGGAGGCGAATGTGGAGGTCTGCTCGGGATGGCGCGTGCATATGCTGGACCCCGGGTACCGGTTCAAGGTTCACGAGTTGCTCGATGCGGGACGGCGGTTCGGGTTCTTTGGAAGCAGCGATAACCACCGGCGCAACCCGGGGATGGGCGGAGGGCTCACGGGTGTTTATGCAGAGGCGCTGACGCGAGACGCGATGCTGGACGCATTGAGAAAACACCGCTGTTTTGCGACGGATGGATCGCGGATTGTGGTGAAGTTCTGGATCAACGGGGCGTTTATGGGAGAGGAGGCGACCGTTTTGGAGGCCCCGGAAGTCCGGTGGGAAGTACAGGTGACGGCGCCGCCGGCGACGGTGGGGCTTATTCGGGACGGGGTGTGTATTTGCAAATGGCGGACGGGCGATTTTCAGGCGACGGGTTCGTATGTGGACCGGGATTGCAGGCGGGGGGAGCATTTCTATTATCTGTCGGTCGAGCAGTCGACGCCCTGGGCCCACTATCCGTCCACGGTGGCGGTGGCGAGGGGTCCGCACGCGTGGTCGAGTCCGGTGTGGGTGAAGCGGACGGACGGTTGAACGAATTTTTGCAGAGGAGGAAAGCGATGCTGATTGATGCACACAACCATCCCAACTGGTGGGGACACGATGCGGCGAAGATCCTGAAGAATATGGACGAGCAGGGGATCGATCAGCTGTGGCTGCTGACGTGGGAATGTCCGCAGGAGGATTACGGTCCCGGCACAAACAGTCACCTGCCGCCGCTGGGGAGGGTGGCGATTCCGTTTGAAGACGTGCTGGACGTGGGCCGCCAGGCGCCGGACCGGTTCGTGCTGGGCTACATGCCGCACCCCAAGCGCCCGGACGCGATTGACCGGCTGAAGGCGGCGGTGGAGATCCACGGGGTTCGCCTGGCAGGGGAGCTGAAGGTGCGGATGCTGTTCGACGATCCGGATGCGGTCCGGCTGTACCGGGCCTGTGGAGAGATGGGGCTGCCGATTACGATCCACCTGCAGTATCCGGGCGGTGGCACTCAGGGTTACCCCCGCCCCAACTGGTGGTACGGAGGCAGCATCGAGGCGTTGGAACGGGCGATTGTGGCGTGTCCGGAGACGGTTTTTATCGGGCACGCCCAGGGGTTCTGGGCGCATATTTCGGGGGACGACAGGGCCGAGGCGGAGGCCTACCCCAGAGGGCCGGTGCTGCCGGGAGGCAAGACTCCGGAGATGCTGAGGAAGTACGACAACCTGTATGCGGATCTGTCCGCCGGGTCGGCGCTGGGGGGGATTTCGAGGGACCGGGCGTTCGGGAGAAATTTCCTGATCGAGTTTCAGGACAAGCTGCTGTTTGCGCGGGACAACTTCCGTTCGGAATTGATGGATTATCTGAAGGAGCTGGACCTGCCGGAGGAGGCGTTCGAGAAGATTGCGTATCAGAATGCGCAGAAACTGGTGAGTGCGTCGTAAAATGGAGACGGTGGGCGTTCCGGCTGGCCTCTTGCTGAGGGTTGTTGTGACCATGTTATTTTGTTCTGAAGCGCGGTATTGCGCAGCGGCGGAGGTCGTGCATCCGGTCTATCCGGTGAAAGCCTCTCCGGAGCGGATTGAACTGCTGAAGCGGCGCGTGGCGCCGGTGATGGGAATGTCCGAGGAGGAGATGGTGGGGCTGGTGCCGGACAGGACAGGGTTCCGGTTTGCGGGATGTCCCAACTGTGACGGAGGCGCGCAAGAGGGACAGCTTACCTGGTCGGTCCGGCACCCGCACCGCGTGAGGTGCCGGTACTGCGGGATGGTGTTTCCGAATGAGACCTATCCCGAAAATCAGGTGATGCGGGTGACCAATCCGGTTGGAGAGGAGGTGGCGTATCCCTACTGGGAGGACGAGGCCGGGTACCGGACCTTTTTCAGTGCGAAGGGCTGGCGGCAGGCGCGGGTCTATTTTGCGAGCCTGGCGCAGGATCTGGGCGAGCTCTATCAGACGACGGGGGAGAGGCAGTATGCCCGGCGGGCGGTGCTGATCTTAGACGCGTTCGCCCGGTACTATCCGGGGTTGCTGGTGAGCCGCGACCGGGCGTTTGAGCCCAAGGGATTTGTGCTGGAGCCGCCCTATCCGATCCACGGGGGGAAGTGGGGCCGATGGCATCCGGATGAGATGCCGACAGACCTGGTGTTTGCGTACGATTCGATTTGCGCGAGCGGGGAACTGGAACGTCTGGCCGGGGAGACGGGGGCCGATGTGAGGGCGCGGATCGAGAACGAATTTTTCCGGGGTGTGATCCGGCACGAACAGAATTATCCCACCACGTACGACAATATGAGTCCACGGATTTACCTGGGCTATGCGGTGATCGGAAGGGTGCTGGGCGATCCGGGACTGGTCCACGAGGCGGTGCGCCGAAGCCGGAGGCTGTTCGAGCTCCGATTTTTTGTGGATGGGTTCTGGTGTGAGGGGAGCCCGGGGTATCACCGGGCGACGCTGGAGCGGGGCATGGGGCGGGTGTTCGATGCGCTTGAGGGCTATTCAGATCCACCGGGCTACGTTGATCCTGAGGATGGGAGGCGCTTTGACGATCTGGATCTGGAACAGGAGATTCCGAATCTTGTCCGGGCAAGACGGATCCTGGAAATCTGCCGCTATCCGGACGGGCGGCTGGTGCCGGTGCACGATGCCTGGTACGGTACGGAGGACCTGCTTGTACCGGAGCGGTCGGTGTCGACGCTTTTGACAGGGGTGGGACACGCCTGGCTGGGAAGCGGGAAGGGAGAGGACCAGGCGCAGGTTCACCTGCATTTCTCGGGGGGGTATGGACACGAGCACGCGGACAATTTGAACCTGGCGTTGTTTGCGAAGGGACAGGAGTTGCTGTCGGATGTGGGGTATACGCATACGCGCTACCGAAGCTGGAGCAACAGCACGCTGTGCCACAATACGGTGGTGATTGACGAGCAGCGACAGTATACGCGGACCGGGCGACCCCGATGGGACCGGGGTCGGGCGTTTGAGGGGATGCCATCGGACGGACGGGTGCTGGCGTTTGAGGCAGGATGCGGCCCGGTGCAGTGGGTCGAGGCGAGCGGAGAGCGGTCGTATCCGGGGTTGGCGCAGGTGTACCGGCGAACGGTGATGCTGGTGGAGGCCGGCGCCGGAGAGGTCTATGTCGTGGATCTCTTTCGCGTGGTGGGAGGCACTCAGCACGACTGGGTGATGCACGGGAGCGCGGACAGGGACGGGAGCGCGGCGGTGAGCGTTCCCCTCGACTTTTACGGGGAGCATCTGCTTCCCGGCGTTGAGGTTCGATATCCGGAGAATGAGCGGGACCGGGGGGATGCCGGGGGCCGCAATCCGGGCTATGGGTTCTT
>JAAXHW010000122.1 GCA_012270675.1 Candidatus Latescibacterota bacterium
TCAGGGCCTGAGAAGCTGTCTTAAAATCCCCAGCGGTCTTCGCGCGGCTGCAAAAGCGCCGGTCGGCGTTGGTCAAACCCGCCCGTATCTTGAGGATACGGGCGGGTTCTCCCACCTGGACCGCCACGTTTTCGCTCGCGCTCGGGAACGCACCGGGAATTTTAAAATAGCTTCTGAAGGAGTAGCCTATGAAAATCACCGGCATCACCGCCACCCCCATCCGTGTCCCACGTGCCGGGACCTTCACCAGCAGCCTGGGCCGCAGCGCCTACACCGAGAACGCCGTCGTCGAAATCGAAACCGATGGCGACATCACCGGAATCGGCGAAATATGCAGCATCTGGGACCGAAAGGGCCGGGGGCAGGCCGAAGACATCAACGACCTGCTCGCCGAAGTCCTGGTCGGCCGAGACCCCTTCCGCATCGCCGAGACCCATGCGGTCATGGATGCGCTTCTACACCGCTCCTATCCGGCCAAGGCAGGCGTTGACATGGCCCTTTACGACATCGTCGGCAAGGCCCTGGACACCCCCGTGTACAACCTGCTCGGCGGGATGGTCCGCGACCGTGTGCTGCTCAGCCACTCCCTCTCCATGGGCGAACCGGAGCAGGTGGCCCGGCAGGCCGCGGACCTGGTGAAAAAGGGCTACAAAACCGTCAAAGTCAAAATCGGCATGGACCAGCGGGCGGACCTGGCCACCGTTGAGGCAGTTCGCAAACGCATTGGCGATGACATCGTCCTGCGTGTGGACGCCAATATGGGCTGGCCCACCCCCAAAGAAGCCGTGCGAAACATCAAAGCCCTTGAACCGTTCCATCTCGAACTGGTGGAACAGCCTCTGCACTTCAGCGACCTGGAAGGCCTGCGCCATGTGCGTGAGCACGTGGACACCCCCATTATGGCCGACGAGAGCGTCTGGGTGCCCGGCGACGCGATCGCATGCATCAGGGCCGGCGCCGTGGACATTTTCAACGTGTACCTGGCCGAAGCAGGCGGCATCTACCCCGCCGCCCAGATCTTCGCCATCGCCGAAGCCGCCCGCCTGCCCTGCATCATCGGCAGCATGCCCGAACTCGGCATCGGCACCTCGGCCCAGGCCCACCTGGCCTTTGCCATGCGCAACCTGGGCTACGGCAGCGACGTAAACGGTGTTGTCTACCACGCAGACGACATCATCCATGAAACCCTGCGCATCGAAGACGGCTACATCCTTCCGCCCCCGGGCCCCGGCCTGGGCGTGAGCCTCAACCCGGATAAAGTTGAAGCATACCGGATAAAGTGACATCAACCTGAAAAACCAAATCATGATTGAGGAAGCACTGAATGTCAGACAGACCTGTCCGCGTGTATCCTGAACACTACACGCCTTCGGACCTCGATTTCGACCTGGACATGCGCTTTGAAGCGCGTTCAGGGGTTGTACACAATCCGCCCGACATGCAGCTCACCTCCGGCGCATGCGGAACCTGGGTGCTTCGCATTGAAAACCGGGCCTGTGACCTGAAACCGGGCGGGGTCATCGCCCTGGTGCGCTTCAACTACCAGATCGCCTTCAACCTGCAAACGGACAGTCCCCGGAGGCGCGACTACTGCACTGTGGAAACGAACAGCAGCGCGTCCCTGAAGCTGGTCACCTGGCGGGACTCGGTCAACCTCCTCAACCTCGTTGTCGAATCCGGCGTCTTCAAAAAGGGTGAAACCTGCACAGTCCGGATCGGCGACCGCCGTCAGGGCAGCGTGGGCTCAGAGGTCTTCTGGTCCACCACCGACGCCGAATTTCTCCTCGCCGCAGATGTCGACGGCACCGGTGCGTTCCACGGTGTCAGGAACAATCCCTACCGGTTCAGCGTTATCGCCCGTCCCGAACCTGACCTGCTGCGGCTCCTGGGCCCCACAGTCGCCAGAATCGGTGAACCCTTCGCCCTGCACCTGGGCGTCTTCGACCAGAACCGCAACCTCGTTGAGCGCTATCAAAGCCGCGTCCGATTCGAAATCCCCCAGGGAGTTGAGGGCCTGCCCCCTTCGTATCGATTTTCTCCCAAAGACCGGGGCCTGAAGATCTTCGAAAATATCCGCATCCACCGCCCTGGCGTGTACCGCATCGGCCTGAGCGGAGGTGGTGTTGAAGGCCGGTTTCTCAGCAACCCCGCCGTGGTCAGCGAACAGCCCGAATCCCGGGTCTACTGGGGCGATGTCCACGCCCACGGCTGGGGCGATTCCACCATGCATCTCATGTATCTCCGGACCAGAAAACTGGACCCCCTTTCCCGCCACCAACAGGGCCGCCGGATCGGCCGCTTCGACTTTGCCTGTCCGGCCTCCATGTCCATGCACCCCAACAGGCGGGAGGAGGTCTTCGGCGCCTACCGGAAGGCCTGCGAGCAGATGGACGAGCCCGGCCGCTACGTCCCCTTCCTGGCCTACGAGGCCCACCCCAGGGCCGGTGACCGGCAGGTCATTTTCAAAAACTATAAAAACGAGCCTATCCCACCGCCTTCCCGTGGTTCGATGAATGAACTGGTCGCAACCTACGGTGACCGGGACGATGTCTTCCTGCAGGTCCACATCGGCGGCCAGCCGCCCAAATGGCAGCTCTACAGACCCGTCAGGGAGCGCTTCCTGGAAGTCTGCTCGGGCTTCGGCTGCGCCGAATGGCTCCTGCAGAAAGCCCTGAACCTGGGCTACCGGCCGGGCGTCTGTGCCGCCTCGGACCTGCACCTGGGCCTTATGGGAGGCCCCCGTGCCGTGGAGCCTTTCAGGGGGAGATTCAGTCAGAAATACCCTATGAGGCATCGGGACTCCGCCTACGGCACCGGCCCGGTCACCGCTGTTGTCGCAGCCGGGCTGAATCGGGAGGCCCTCTGGTCCGCCATGGAAGGCAGGCAGACCTACGCCACCAGCGGTGCCCGCATCTACCTTCGCGTGACATGCAACGGTATCCCATCCGGCGCCGAGGTCGACCTGACCGACGAACTCCAGGTCGCCATCGTCTGCCACGCCTGCGCCCCGCTGGACCGGATTGACCTGATCGTCGGCGACTATTGTCTGAAATCCTGGCATCCTGAGGGCATGGACTTCGCGCAAGATATCACCTTCTCTGCCGCCGACCTCCCCGGCGACTGGGTCTATGTGAGGGTGCATCAGACTGACAACGAATACGCCTGGTCCTCCCCTGTCTATCTCGAACGCCAGGGACCGTTCAGCCCGCCCGGCGACCTTCCTCGCTGGAACGAGCAGGAGGAGATCGATTTGGACGCCATCGGTGAAAACGACGCCAGTCCTTACCTGTCCGACCTGCAGCACTACCTGAACCTGGAGGAAGACCCGGAGCGCTTCCAGAAGCTCTCACCCATAGGCGTTGTCGAGCAATTTGTTGGGCGTTGCGCCCTCTTCTACTGCTACTGGGGGGAAGAGAAACTCCGCATGAGTATCCGCTGGTTCTTTGAATTCGAAATTCCCAGGATCCGCTACGATTTCGGCTGGCGGGACTTTGGTGCTTTCGATGAAAACGACCTGGGTGCTGAACTCAGGGACACGTATGGGACCTGATCCCCCGGCCCTTTTTACCCCAGGAGGAAATCCGATGCTTGCAATCGACGGCGGAGAGAAAATCCGGAAGATCCCGTTTCCCAGGCGGCACCTGTTGGGCGAGGAGGAAAAACAGGCTGCCGTGTCGCTCTTCGATCAGGCCATTGAAAGCGGCAACGCCTTCGGCTACGGCGGCCCCGAAGAACAGGCCTACGAGCAGGAATTTGCGGAGTATATGGGCGGGGGTTATGCAGACCTGGTCAACTCGGGCACCTCTGCGCTCTACACGGCCCTGGGTGCCCTGGAACTGGACGTGGCTGGTGAAGTGATCGTCCCGGTCATCTCCGACCACGGCGGCGTCATGCCCGTTGCCCTGCTCAACCAGGTACCCGTGCCGGCCGACACCCAACCGGGCTCATACAACATCGGTCCGAAACAGATCGAAGCCGTCTTAACCCCGCACACCCGGGCCATCGTCGTCGCGCACATCTCCGGAGAGCCTGTAGATATGGACCCGGTCCTGGAACTGGCCCGGCAGCGCGGCATCCCCGTTGTCGAGGACTGCGCCCAGGCCCACGGCGCAACCCATACAGGCAGACTGGTGGGCACCATGGGCACCGCCGGCATCTTCTCAACCATGAGCGGCAAGCACCACGCCACGGCCGCTCAGGGCGGCGTCGTCTTCACGCAAGACGAGGACCTCTACTGGCGTATCAAGCGGTTTTCGGACCGGTGCAAGCCGTTCAACACCGACGCCACCAGCAACCTCAGGGCCGGGCTCAACCTCAACGGCAACGACCTGTCCGCCGCCGTCGGCCGCGTGCAGCTGCGCAAGCTCCCGGCAATCACCCAAAAGCGCCAGCAGGTCGCCCACGGAATCCGGGAAGGCATCGCCCACCTCCAGGCCATCTCCGTCGGCTGGCAGGTCCCAAACACCGAATCCGTCTACTGGTTCATGCGCATCCACGTGGACGCCTCCAGGCTGACCGCGGACAAAAACAAAGTCGCCGCCGCCATATCCGCTGAGGGCATCCCCCTGTCCGTGTACTACGGCCGCATCATCTCCGACACCACCTGGTTCCGCGAACGAAACGTTTTCGGCGCCAGCGACTACCCCTGGGGCCTGGAGGAATACAAAGGGGACCGCAACGCCCAATTCCCCTGTCCCAACGCCGTGGAAGCCAGAGAGACCCACTTCGCCCTGAGAATCCACGAAGGCTGGGGCGAACAGGAAGTGGAAGACACGGCAAAGGCATTTGAGAAAATCGAGCATGCCTATCTGAAATGAGAATCGTTAAAGGAGGCCCCTTCAGTGTCAACCGATAGCACGCAGAGAAAACAGGAATACATCGAGCGGGTCACCCGGGGCGAGGGCTTCATGCCCTGGCAGAAGCAGGAGCGTGTCTCCTATGCCGAGGTGGAATTCCGGGAGGTCATGGAGAAACGCAAAGAGGACATGCTCGCCCGCAGAACAGCGGTCAAGCACCCCATATTTCTGACCGAAAAACAGATCGACCAGGCCCGCCGGAACATCCAGAACGCGGAATGGGCCGGGAGATGGTTCGAGAATATCCGCACGGTTGCCGACCATGTCGCCGGACAATCCGGTGGATATATCGAACATATGGTACCGGAGCTGACCCCCACCAACCCCTACGGCCTCACCTGTCCCAATTGCGTGGGAAAAAAATCGCAGGAAGGCCTCGCCTACAGATCCATCGAATGGGACTACCACACCCCGGACCTCATCCGCTGCTCCGCCTGCGGCCAGACCTACCCGGACCCCGATTACCCCGAAACGGCCCGGCTCATCTGCCCCCGAACGGAGCAGACCTTCACCTACTATCTCAACGGTGAGGAACGGAAGCACCCCGAAGACCGCAGTGGCAAATACGCGTGGAAGTGGGTCGGCAAACCCATCCACGCCAGCTTCACCGGGTTTATAAGAGGCCGAAAAATCGGCTTCATGACCTCGGCGCTGCGAAGCCTGGCGCTGTCCTACCGCTTTATGGACGACCCGAAATACGCCGAAACGGCGCTGCGCATCCTGGAACGCCTCGCCGCCTGTTACCGCAACTGGCTCTACCACGACTTCTACGACACAGTCGCAGACTGCGACCCCCTCTATGCCGCCTGGAACGCCATGACCCTGAAACTGGAGTGGAAACGGCACCTCAGCGCCATGGCCTACGGCAACAGCCGGTATGAAACAGGCCCCGTGAACGACACCTTTGATCAGGCAAAGATGCTGGCCACCTACTTCGGCTGCGGCCGGATACATCCCAGCGTCGACGGAATCTCATCGCACCTGATTGACATCTGTCTGGCCTACGACCTGGTCCACGACGCGACGGATGGAGATGGAAAACCCGTCTGGACGGAGGAAAAGCGCACCCGCATCGAAAAAGGGCTGATCCTCGAATACATCAACACCGCCGACCCCTTCGTGGGTGGGACCGGCAATCCCCCGGACCTCGGCAACAAATCTCCTTCTGTCTACCGCGCCCAGGCAGCGGTCGGCAGGTGCCTGGGCCTCTCCCATTACGCCGACGCTGCTCTGCGGGGCTATGAAAGCTTGCGTGACAATTCCTTTATCTACGACGGATTCAGCAAAGAAAGCCCGTCCTACACCAACATGTACCTGACCAGTCTGATATGGATTCCCGAAACCCTTCACGGTTTTCACTGGCCGAAAAACATTCCGGGCCGCACCGGCACCGTGAACCTCTACAAAACCGACCCCAAACTCCGTCTCATCCTTCAGGCCGCCGTTGATCAGCTCCGTCCCGACGGTCGCTACCTCCCCCTGTCGGACACCGTGGAAGACGGAGCGCCCAGCATGCACATCTTCGAGATCGGACTGAAGCGGTATCCCGGAATTTTCTCCGGCAAGCTTCACACCCTCTACCGCGGGCGCACGCCCACCGAGTATGCCATTCTGAATCTGGATGTTGCCAAACTGGAAAAGACGGCAGACCTGGGCCTTCCGGAAATTCTCTTCCCCGCCTGGATGACTGCGGTCCTCCGCCACGGGTCCGAACCGGACGCCACCGTTCTTGCCCTGCCTTTCAACCCCCCCGGCGGCCACCGTCAGGCGGACAATCTGTCACTCTACTACGTGGACTGCGGCCAGACTGTACTCGGCGAACTGGGCTATGTGGGGGATTCGCCGATGAACGCCTGGGTCAGGGGCACTACGCTCAGCCACAACCTGGTTATCGTAGACGACCAGGAACAGTGGTTCCGGGCCGAAGGACAAGAGCGAAAACCAGGCTTATGTTTCATGGCCACCTCCCCGCGTGTATCGGTCGTAGAAGCGTCCTCTAAAGTATACCCGCAATGCACCGGCTACCGCCGGCTCGTCGCCCTCATCAAAGGCCCTGGCGCTCAGACGGTCGCCCTGGACCTCTTTCGGGTGCGTGGCGGAAACAAACACGCCTACCGCCTGTTCAGCGAACTGGCCGCCAGCGATTCTGACAATGGCGCCCTGGCGTTCACCAATCTGGCCATGCCGCCCGAACCGCCCCTTCCCAACTTCGGCTCCAGCATTGACCGCGAACACATCTTCGGCCTGCGGGACACGCGCCGGGTCGAGCATCCCCCACCCTCCTGGCAGGCCGTGTGGAAGCAGACGGACCGCCAGTACCGGCTCCACATGCTCTCGCAGGTCAACGCAGTAGAGGCCTCCAACGGTCCGGGCCAGGAAACCCTGGAGCAGATCGGCCGCCGCGTGCGTTTTCTGGACGCGGTGAACACCGGCAAGGACCTGTCCAGCACCTTCGTCGCCCTCCACGAACCCGGTGGACCTCAGCAAGCTATGCCCGTCCAGAATGCCCTGCGTCTCGCCGTTCCTGAACAGGCCGGACCGGATGCAGTAGCCGTCTGCATTGAATCGGACTGGGCAACCTGTTGGGTATTCAGCAACGTCGAGGGTGAAGTGGAAATCGACGGTATCCGCTTCCAGGGAACCTTCGGTGTGTACGGCAGAACGCCGCAGAACCGGTCCTGGTATTTCACGATTGGCGCATCCACCCTCCAACGCGGCGAATCTGGTTTTGCACACCAGCCTGCCGTCTGGTCAGGCCGCGTGGTCGGGCAAACCGAAATCGAATTACAATCGGATACCCCCGCACCGGACGGCTGGCCCCCACTCCCCAAAGGCGCGACAACCTGGGTCGCGGTAGACACAGAATCGTATCGAACCGGGTTTCCGGTCGCCACGGTTCAGGACAATCGAATTGGTGTGGAACGCTTCCCGCTACAGCCCGTTACAGCCTTTGAACTGCTTGCTGTAAGGTATGCTGAGTGAGAACGCGTTGCCGGCGTGACAAATCAGGGAGGTGGAAATGGCGTGGATTGACGCAAGCTGCAAGGGGGGAAGCGCCTGGAATTCGGGTACGCCCACGGTTTGGGCTGGATGAGAAAAATTCGGATGGGAGGACGCCTCGTGACAACGCGACCGGTGCAGGCCGAAAGCGAACGCACCTACTACACAGACGCCAGGCTGGCCATTCTGAAAAGCAATCTGAAACAGTACGGATGGGCACGGAAAAAGCGAGACGAAATCTTTGCCGCCGCGGACCGGTGGGCCAGGTACGACGATGAAAAGCTGCGCTCCATCGTCATCCCGCCCCGGGTGCCTCGAGGGTATCAGGTCAACAACTTCGGGTGTCCCGTGCACGGCGTAGAGGTCCACGCGCAGGGCCTGTACAAATGGGTCATCGATTTTGACAACCCCTTTAAGGTCAAATGTCCCGCAGGCGGCGAGACGTATCCCTCCAACGACTTCGCCAGGTACCTGGGATCGGACATGGTCGACCGGTCGCTTCTGACCGGTCCGTACCCCGACGACGGGTGGGGCTGGCCCAGGCCGGGAGAGGAAGAACCCTACTGGTTTGTGGCGTACTACACCCACTGGAGCATGCGTCAATTTTTACCGGCTTCAATCACCAGTTTAAGCAAAGCCGCCCTCCTCTGCGAAGACCCCGAACAGGCCGGGAGATACGCGCACAAATGCGCCCTCATCCTGTGGCAACTGTCCGTGTACTACCCTGAGTACGCTTACGAAAAACAGTCCCGGGAAGGCCGGGCGCGTTCTGATTACAAAGGCAAACTCTTCAATGCGATCTGGGAGGTCGACGTACCGGTCTACTGCGCCCCTGCGTATGACGCGGTGCGCCCCTTTCTCAAGCAGGATACTGCGCTTCAAAAACTGGCCGGAAAAACAGCGGAGGAGATCGATGCGATGATCCGCGAACGCCTGCTCCTGGAGGCCGCGACCTGCATCACCGATCAATCTCGCCGCATCAGAGGCAACTACGGCAGCCACCAGTGGGCGCTCGTCATTCTTTCGCAGGTCCTGAATGAGCAGGCAATACATCCCACATCCGAAGAGATGATTCAGTACGTGCTTGCCAACCCGAACATCGACCTTTACACGGACCTGGGCATTCGAGACGCCCTGGAAAATCTCATCTACCGGGACGGCATGCCCTTTGAATCCCCCGGGTACAACAGGGGCTGGGTGTCGCACCTTACGGACGTGGCGGAAGCGCTCATCCATGTCGGCGTGAACCTTTTCGAGACGCCCCGCTTCAAAAAACTCCTGACATGGCCGTTTGAAATCCAGGTGGCAGGCCAATTTACGCCGTCCCACGGGGATACCGGCGACATGTTTGCCCAGGGTGCCATGTGGAGCCCCGAGGTCTGCCGAACCGCACTCCCGCACATCCGGGACCCGCGCATGGCCCGGGTGCTCAGGTCGGACGACGGTCTGGAAAACGACCTCTTCGACGAACCTTCGGACGAGCTCCTCGCCCGGTTCTCCGAAGCCGAAACACCGCCAACAGGATGCAATACCTTCCATTTTCCGGCCTATGGTCTGGCCAATCTGCAGTGTGGCAGCGAGGAAAACCGCACGGCGGTCTCCTTCTTCTACGGCTCTCACGGGGCGCATATGCACCACGACCAGCTCAACATCTCTCTCTTTTCTTACGGCAACGCCCTGCTCACCGACATCGGTTATCCCGAACAGACCGATCCGTTCAACCACAAACGCTACGGATTTTTCAACAACACCATTGCCCACAACACCGTCGTGGTAGACGCCGTCAAACAGGGCCGTGGCCCGGGCAAACTCCACGCCTTCCAACCCAACGGCTTCGCGCAGGTCGTGGATGCCTCCTGTGAGGGCGCTTATCCGGACAACGTCGACCTCTACCGCAGGGCGAACATGCTCGTGCAGGTAACGCCCACTCAAAGCTACCTGTTCGATGTCTTCTACGTACGGGGCGGCCATCAGCACGATTATTCCGCCCACGGCACCCAGGCTGAATTCTTCTGTGATCCTCCCCTCGGACCCGTTCAGGAAAGTGGAACCCTGGCGGGGCCGGATGTGCCATACGAACACTTTTACGACGATCCTGAACTTAAAGACAGGCCGCTGGGCAGTGTCCCTTATGGAGGTTATCGGGGCAGCGGATACCAGTTCCTCACCGGCGTGCGGAGCGCCCCGTTCAGAGGGGAAGCCGTCTGTGAGTGGCGTCTCACCGAACCAAAAGAGGGCCAGCCCGAGCGCGCCTGGCAAGGCATTGGCCTTCGGGCCCATCTCGTGGGAGAAAGTGAAGAGCTCATTGCCTGCGACGGTCCGGTCCAGAAATACAACTACCTGCCCAAAACCGTGAAATTTTTGATCCGGCGTCGAACCGGAAGCAACCTGGCGAGCACCTTCGCCACCCTCTACGAACCCTACAAAGATCAACCCTGGATCGAGCGTGTGTCTCAGACGGAGCTTGAACCGGATGACGGCCGGGCCGTCGGTGTGCTTGTCGAGCTAACAGACGGCGGCAGGCACTACCTCTTCCATTCGCTGGCTCCCAACCAGGCTTATACGCTTGACAACAGGGTGTATGTTGAAGGACAGGCGGCCTGTCTTGTGCTGGATGGGGGAGGGGACCCCGTCAGGGCCATGCTCCTGAACGGAGCAAAACTGGCGATGGGCGACTTCTCGCTGAGGGGAAAGGGCCTGCGCAGGAGCAAAATCGTCTCGGTAGACTACGATGGTGGGACCGTTGAAATCGCGCATCCCCTGCTGCATGGGGACCTGCTCCCCGGCCAGGCCATCCTCGTTGCGCCGGACGGCTTTGCGGACTGTGTCACTCTGCAGAAGGTCATCAGCAAAACCCGTTTCTGGATAGGCAATGAAGACCTGCAGGTCGCCGGAGGGCCCATTGTAGACATTCGCCCCGGAGAAAATCAGATCCTCTCCGGCGCAGCCAACCCCCATGCGCAAATTGGCATGACAGTGTTCAACTGCCGCAAAGCGCCTCAGGGACGGCTTGCCGAAAAGATCGAATCGGGCTGGACGCTGGACCGGACCGGTCTCGGTCCCCTCAAGCCGGAGGACTTCCCAAAGGCCAAAGGCGACCGGACGCCGAGATATTCGGTGGTCATGGCCGCCCCGGGCGATGAGGTGTGTATCCCTCACCTGGCTCAGTTTCAGCGCCGGTGATACGACAGTCCTGCGCGCTTTGTCGCGATCCTCCTGAGTGAAACGCCGTACATCCATGCGGGCTTCTTTTCGACCTCAGACCAGCAGTTCCCGCAGCGCCTGCGTTAAGATTGCTTCGCACCGGGGCGACACGAACGCATCCGTCGGCTCGTACCCACCTTCCTCGTACGATTTCTCCATCGGAATATAGCCCGTCCCGCAGTCCCCGTAAGACGCCACGGCCACAAACCGGTCCGGCTGCAGTGCCTGCGAGAGGAGCTGGTATTCGATAAAAGCCTCTCCGGGAAGATTTACGATACAGATCCGGTCGCCCAGGAACAGAGCAGTCAGCGGAATCGTTGCCCCCGATTCCACGTAGTGCATATACTCGATTCGCAGCGCCATCTTGTACCGCCGGTTATTCGTCTGCCTGGTATTGTTCAGCACCTCCCGCAGTTCCTCTTCGCTATATCGCGTATCCGCTGGCAGGGACAGGGGGACAGTCCGCCATTCCAGGCGCTCAACGCTGACGCGTTCGGTCTCCTGTTCGGCCTGGACCATTGCCCTGTACACGCGCGCTTCGAAAATCGGCCGGTTCTCCGGCGATCCGTCGTTGTACTTTCCCGGCCCAATGTTGCCCGCGCAGCCCGTGAAGTAAATGTGTTCCGCCCCGCTATCTTCGGCGATGCGCCGTTCCCGGGCGTGTCCAATAAATTCCTTGTTCACCCAACCGTCCGCGTAGTAACTGCAGGGATGGACGGCGTAGTAGTGCAGCACTGCCAGCTTGGTACCGCCGTTCCAGAAACTGATCGTCTTGAGCATCGGATCGATCAGCCCCTCGGGTTCGTCACGAATGGCCGGATCTTCGCACCGGGTATAACGTACCGCTTTCACCTTCCCGTCGGGTCCCATAATGCGTCGGTTGGACGCCACCTTTTCCACTTCTGCTTCTCCCAACAGGGCGTGCGTGACCGGCTGCGTCCTGTCCGCCGCATCCCGCACCGCATCGGCCACGCGGTCGATTGTGCCGTGGCACCATTCCACATCCATTAAATCGGGCAGGTCCTCCGTCTGAGCGACCAGTTCCTGCGCGCCGATGTCGGGCCAGACCGCATCGTGCTGGTGCCCGCATTGGACCGCCACCCGTTGCTGCGTGGTCCCGGCCGCCCCGGCCAGCCTTTCCCGCCACAGCGTATGTTCCCGGTTGGACAGTTCGCACCAGTCCAGGGCGCAGAGCACCACAGGCGCCTCTTCCCCCACAAGCACAACCCCAAGCGCATACAACTCGTCCGTTATGCCCACGGCAGGCTTGATCCAGCCGGCGCAAAGCGGATGCCCGACAGGCGGTGTGATATCAACGCGGAACGTTGCGAGTCGAAGCTGTGACATGGGAATCTCCTCCTTGAGTCAAAATTGCCGTTACACCTCCACCTCCACCCCCGCCCTCCGCAAAATCCCTGCAAAATTCCCTCCAAAAATCTTCCGTTTGTCCTCTTCCGAAAGCCGCGTAAACACGAGCCATCCTGCCTGGGGACGCGGATCCCGCATCGGGGCGTCCGTCCCGAAAAGCAGGCGCTCCGCCCCTACCTGCTCCACCATGTATTCGATCACGCCGTTGGTTACCAGCGTGTAGTTCAACTGTCCCCAGACGTTGTCGTAGTCCGCCATCACCGAAACGGCCCACCTGGCGTACGCCCACCCCCGGCCGCAGTGGTCGAGGTGAAGCCCGAGATGTGGATACCGTTCTGCCAGATTTCGGACACATCTATCCGCTCGCGCGTCTCCTCTGGAATCGAGCACCAGGTACAGATGGTGGTCGTTCCCGAATTGAAACCATCGGTCGAAAAGCGGGTCGTCATAATCGATCGTCTGGCACGCCGCAAACGTCTTCAGCCCGGGGAACCCCAGCTCGACGTGGTATTTCTGAATGGTTGCTTCAATCTTCTCTTCGTCGTCGTATTCCGGGTTGATCGTCACCAGCCCGATAAATTCGTCCGGATACCGCGCCACGGCCTTTGCAACCACCTCGTTTCCCAGGTCGGAATCCATACTGAGCGGGCCGGCCCAGGACATAATCGCCGTCTTGTCAATGCCTGTCCGGCGGGTCAGCTCGATCATCCTATCCGCGTCTCCTCCAAGCGCAACCCGCTCTCTGCCCGTAACCGTCCCGCCGTCGTGCAGGATGTGGCAGTGGGCGTCAAGCACGGGGCAGGGAATGGGCTGTCCGGAACGGGCGGCCTCGGTAATCGCATCGTGCCAGGGCCCCGGGTCTGGAATCCGGGTCGGCCCCTGCCCCCCCAGCAGCCGCCTGAGGTTCTCCCCGGCAACCAGCTGCGCCTCCGAAGTAAGCGTAAAGTCCAGGAAGCCCCGCGCGGCACCCGGCGCCTTTTCGGGCAGGCCGGTGCCGATCAAACACCGCTCCGCTCCGTATTGTTGCGTAAAATACTCAATCGCCCGGTTGGCCTGAAACTGGCTGAACTCGATGTGCAGGTTCGGATACGCGTCCATAAGCAGCACGACCTGCTTCCACTGCCCCCAGACGTGATTCACCAGAAGCGTCTTGTTTTCCCTGAAAATTGAAAGCAACCGGTCTACCGAAGTCAACGCCCCTCCATAGGCAGGCGCCGGTAGCACACACAGAATGTCCCGCCCCAACAGCGCATCCCTGAGTTCTCCCCAGACCTGCTCCTGGATGGGTACGCCGTAATGCTCCGGGTGGAGTCTCACCGCCCGCACATCGTGCGTTTCCATCAGACCCGTAAATTCGCCGACAGACGGAAATTCCCCGCTTACAGAAGGCATGGCCACCCAGCAGGGAAAAAGCCGATTCCGGTCGGAGTCGATCTCTTCCATCAGCTTCAGGTTCGCCAGCATTGGATCGTAGGCTTCCGCCAGCCGGTGGTACACAAGCGCCCCGGCGATGCCCGCCAGGTCCAGATCCTCAATCAGATGCGTTTTCGACCATCGGGCTTCCCTGGGTTTTCTCAGGTACGGCCCAAACGAAGCATTGCAATCGAAATAGAGATATTCTCTCACAACTTGAGGCCCCTCCCCAATGGGCAATTGTCAACCCTTATTCCCGCACCGATTCTGTCGAATGAAGCAGGGTTATCCCCTTGCATTCGACCGCCGGATAATCCCGCACCGTGATTGACTTCGCATCGGTGGATTCGATCTCGTAGCCGGTTTCGTCCGTCAGCAGATAAGTCCCCACAAGTCCACCCTCCCCCGGCACGTCCTCCTCCAGATGGTAGGTCCTCCCCTCAACCGACGCAACCTTCAGCGGCGTCCGGCCTCTGGAAAGCGTCAGTCCGTCCTTTCCGCACCTCAGTTCCGTGCCGTCCAGCAAATACGCCCGCAGCAGGTTTCCTGCCGAATCCACAGACACAAACCCGAAGCGTCCGGTCATCGCAACAGGCCCACAGCCGCACCCCGACCCATCCGGTGACGAGAGAATATAATCCGTGCATCCCTCCCGTTCGACCTCAACACCCATTGCGCCGCTGTCGGCATCGTCCAGAAGCAGCCGGGCAGACCTGACAGGCGGCATTTCGTCCGTATACGGCGCCATCACCGCCACGTACCGGCTGTCCCCATCCGTTCGTTCCGCCAGGATCTGCTGCACGGGCGGTGCATTCAGCTGGTCGCCCCGGTCGCTGCGCCATCCCGGCGCATCCACCACCAGGAGCCGGTGGATCGGGCTCAGCAGCCTCAGATCCATCCTCACCCCCTCGTGCGCCCACGTCGCGGTGAACGCATTTTTCGGGATTGCCGCCCGCAAGTTGCTCAGCCATTCGATCTCCTCGTCCACAGGCTCCGGGTCGGCACCCGTAATCCCCACCATCTTCCCGTTGCAGTGAAAACCGTACTGGTGCAGCTTTCCTCCCCGGACCCGGAAGAAATCCACCGCATAACTCTGTCCCCCTGGCATCTCCACCAGCGCACAGATTCTCTGGTACCGGTCACATTGTTCGTATGCATTGGCCGATGCCTGAACCACCTCAACGCCCGGTCCCCTGCCGAACAGCTCCAGCGTCGAATGACAGTTTTTCCCATTCTGGCTCATCCCGTCCACGGTCACAATATTGTGCGCGCGCGTGCTTCCGGTCCAGGCATTGCGAGGGTCGTCCCAGATGTACCCTCTATCGGAGGCCATCTCCTGTTTGTGGGCAATGTAAATCACCCCCAGCGTATCCCGGTGTCGATGGCCGCCGTGTGCATACCCATTCAGGTAGAATGCCGTATGATCGCTCACCCCTTCACCCCGCAGCACCGCCACGTGCCAGCCGGGAAACCATTCCGAAACCAGCGGCAGGTCCGTCTCCTGTTGCGCCTTCAGGTCCGGATCGCGATGCCACAGCGCATACTCGCTCCCCGCCTCTGAAAGAGGCGCATTCTGTACTTTTTCAAGCAGCCCGGCGTAGCGGCTGCCGTATCGGTCTGTCAGAATTTCAGCGTGTATGGTATGGAGTCCCTCGCCTGCGTGGGTATCGCCAATCACCGGGTATTGCATACGCGGGTCCAGGATGCGCACCATGCTCTCCAGGGCCAGCCGGTACCGGTCGAAATGCTGAAAAGGATTGAAGTCCTTTAACCGTTCCCCCCCGTGGGGTTCATATCCCTCCGGATCCGAATATCCCATAAGCACCTCCGGGATCTCGCGCATCACATTCAGGTGCATGTCCGAGTATGAAGGTGACTCGGTGCAGAGCCCGTCGAAGTGAAACCCGTTTTCCATCAGTTTTTCAATCCCCTCAATGGCGCGCCGGATGCCTTGCGGCCGTCCAAACAGGATGCCGACAGCGCCGCTCAACGCCCTCCCGCGTCCACATTTGTTATTAATATCCGGCCAGTTCTCCGTATCCTCACACCCGGCCAGGATGAGATCCTCCCGAATCCGCCGGTGCATCTCGGCAGTCAGCACCGGTGTCCCATCCCCGTACTCCGCATCCCGGATCAGCTCATAGCTCAGAAGCGCATTGAGAATCATACCGCCGTCCGACCCGCTGCACCCAAAACGCCCGGCGCCCCAGAAGCCATTAAACAGACGCGCAGAATCCCCCTCGCGGTGCCGTCCTTCAAAAGCCGAGATAATGGCTTCGGCCGGAAACTTCCCGGCCGGCGGATGTTTTCCCATCCCGGCTGCGACCTCCCCCGGCGGCAGGTCCGCAACCGTCCCGTCGTAGGAGTGAAACAGCCAGCCGGGATAGCGCTGCGCCATAATATCCACAATCCACGCCGCGCGTTCGGCGTATGCCACTTCACCGGTTAGCGCATACAGCTTGGCCAGAACGCCCATCATTTCATAACACCAGCCGGCTTTCTTCGACCTCAAAACCCCACTCCAGCTCGTGTGCACCGGATGGCTGACCCATTTGAACGCGTACTTGCCCGAGGTATCCTCCGGGTGCGCCCGCTCCTCGTCCGTCAGATAAAAAGTAAAGGTCTGCCCCATCCTGGGGGCGGTAACACTGCCCGTTTCCGGGTACTCGGGGTGGGGATACACCGTCTTACAGTATTTACAGACCAGCCTATCCGGATCGCGCACGTCCCAGTCGTAAATCCCGGTCTCTCCCATTGTGGACAGCCGCCCCACGCAGGCCGGACAGTTCTGCCCGTACTGGGACCACATCGTCAGCTCGGAGATCATTTCCTCAAAAAACTCCCGCCCCTGTCCCATCGCATAGGCCACCTCCTGCTTCCACTCCGCTACAATCGCCTGGGCCCACGTATATCGTCTTGTATTCTCCCGAGCAAAGGACACATTCTGGATTTCCATCTCATCTCCTTTCGCGTTTGGCGTTCTCACTATGCATCCATTCCCCGCACCGGATACACCGCTCGAAACCTCTGAAACTCCATCCACGCATGGTCCGCCGCATACCCGTTGGGAACCGCTTCGGTGCTTCCGGGACGCTTGTAGACCACCCGGACGTGCAGCGTTGCAGGTTCATCTTCGCTGAGCTCATCCACCTCCCACGCAAAATCCCACGCCGGGCTACTCTGCCCTGGAAGCAGCGACTGCCCGGCGCCCGATGGGGAAAGGTAAAACCGGAAGCCGGGATAATCGTCAGCCATAATCTGGAACATCATCCCCCGGATCATCCCGAAATAGAAGGGATAGTCAAAGGTATGTCCCGAATCCGAGTGGCTGAAAGTCCGCCGTCCGTCCAGGAACTCCGTGGCCGCATCCTGTCCCCATGCTTCCCGCAGGGCCACATCCAGATCGGTTGGAAACACCATCGCTCCCTGCCCGTGCACCGGATTGTAATAATAGGTCCACAGGCCCTTTTCAATAAAATGAATCCCCTTCTCCATCGGAGAATTCACATAACAGCACCAGCCAAAAGAGGTGCGGCCCTGCGGCCGGTGCCCGGGTCGGGCCATCGCTGTCATCTCGTAGTCGATGTGGTGCGGCGCCACAAGCCGGTAGGTTGCCCGCGTCTCCACGAAGTTATTCGTCTCACACGCCTCCTTGAAAAGCTCCACCGTCACCTGGTCCACCCGCCGCACCGAGGGCCGCGTCCCCCTGTGGTGCCCGAACAGCAGCAGGCCATTGCCCTGCGACACCGCCGTATGTCTATCCTTTATCGACGTCAGAAACCAGACGCCGCTGTGCTGGTCCTGTCCTGCCCCGTGGTCCGTATCGTCTCCCACAATCGCCCGCAGCTCTCCGGCGGAGATAAAATAGCAATGTTCGCTCATGCCACGCTCCTTGTCTGAATTCAAGGCTGTGAAATAAACCCCAGGGCCGCATGGATCAGCTCCTGTCCAGCCTCCCACGTCATCGGCGCCGGCAGGTCCGAATTGAACATAAAAGCAGAGTTCGCCTCGTACCCGCCCAGATCCCATCCCACCTTCGAGGGGAAATATCCCGCATGGTCGTTGGCCTGGTTGATAATCAGGAGCCGGTCGTCGGGCCACCGGCGACGCAGGTCCAGCCCCCAGGCACCAAAAAGCTGGCCGGAGAAACAGGTCAGGAAAACATCCCCGATATGAAATCCCTGGACTTCCAGCTCAATATCCGAAACCACGGGCACGCCTGCTTCCCGCATCCTGAGCTGGTCCCGCGCCCAGGCCGCAGCGTACCTGGGCCCTTCCCCGCCCTCTGACAGGCGGCGCAGCGTCTCTGCGTCCGGGGCCTTCTCCAGCGGTACCGCACACAGCACGGATTGGCCGCTCAACCTATCGATGGCCCCAAATACCATCCCTTCCCCCAGCTTCAACACCGATCCGGCAAGTCCCCCGCCCACCTTCTCCACCTCCGCGAAATTCTGTTGGGACCGATAGGGTCCCACATCGCCCAGACAGCCGTTGAAAAACGTAGCCACACCGCCCCATGTCTCCTCCAGTATATTGCACATCACGCCGGCGAAATCGGTAGACCAGTACAGATTCTTCCCCGTCAGAATCGTCGGATGGCAGCCGTAATTGACCCAAATCGCCACCGACCGTCCTGCCCCATCCACAAATCGCACCACGCCCAGCGTGGAATCGATCGGCTCCCCCTCATTCCGGCGGTTGTGGTGAAATTCCGGTTCTTCCCCCTGAGCAAACCCTATCCGCACCGGCGTCAAACCTTCCGAAGCCTCCGCCACTGCTCCCACAATTCCCTTTGAAAGATCCCTCATATACGCCGGGTCTGGAACCACATCCCGAAACTTGGTCGTCACCGGTCCGGAATGGGTATGCGTTGTTGCAATCAAGATCCGGTCTTCCAGAATCCCCGTCTCAGTGCAAATCGCTCGCCTGATCTCTCCCGTCTTTTCCCGGTTTATGCCCACCACGTCCACCCCCACCAGCGCAATCCGCACATCCCCTTGAGCGCACACAGTGGCCCGTGCCCAAAGCGGCAGATGCGTACCCACGGCGGGATCTTCACGCCCGCCGTACCCGGCCATCAACAGCCCCGCCGCCGGCGTCACATCCCGCTTCGCTGCGCCCAGCGTCAACCCATCCGTTTCCATACCAGTCGCTCCTTTCAACGGAAAAAGTCCGCTGCAAATCAACATAGATTTTCAATCTGCATGCCACAATTTCCCTTGACAGTTCGAGCCGGTTTATGTATTTTATATCCGCCCATCTTGACAATAATGGCCTGTTTTTTCTTACTTTAGCCACCCTAGCTCAGCTGGTAGAGCAACGCATTCGTAATGCGTAGGTCAGCGGTTCGATCCCGCTGGGTGGCTCCACTTAAAAAAGGGCTTGTGTCTGTCCGACACAAGCCCTTTTTCTTTGCCCCACCTACCCTCCCCTACACCATCACGCCCTCTTCCTGCTTCTCCTTCCAGGCATTCCAATCGTTCAGGAAACGCTCCAGTCCCGCATTGGTCAGCGGATGGGTCAGCAGTTTTTTCAACACATCCGGCGGCAGTGTGGCCACATCGGCCCCTGCCAGCGCCGCCTCCACCACGTGCAACGGACTGCGCAGGCTGGCTGCCAGCACCTGGGTATGAAACCCGTAGTTGCCATAAATCTTCTGAATTGTCCGTACCAGATCCATCCCCACATGTCCGATATCGTCCAGCCTCCCCAGAAACGGGCTGATGTAGCTCGCCCCGGCCTTGGCCGCCAGCAGCGCCTGGTTTGGAGAGAAGCAGAGGGTCACATTCGTCCGGATGCCCTCTTCGCTGCACGCCTTGATCGCCTTGAGCCCGTCCGGTGTAATCGGGATTTTTACCACCACATGCTCGTGGATACTTGAAATATGCCGCGCCTCCTCCACCATCACCTGCCATTCTGTGCCCACCACCTCTGCGCTCACCGGCCCGTCCACAATCTCACAGATCCTCAGGATGATATCTTCAAACGTGCCTTCCTCCTTGGAAACGTGGGTCGGGTTTGTCGTTACCCCGTCCAGCACGCCCATGGCATTGGCCTCACGGATCTCATCCAGATCGGCGGTATCGATAAAAAACTTCATCTTCAACCTCCTCCTTGTGAACGTTTGTGGGGGAGCTGTTAGAATGAATGGAAGCCCGGTCACCTGTTTTCCTTTCCACTGCTCCTGGCAGATTTGGCAATCCAGGCCGGACCAGGGGTTTGTTAAAAAACGCGCTCAATCAGAAAGCTGCACATTTCTCTCAGGATCTCCCGGGCCTCCGAAGGCGGAATCTGGTCCAGATAGGCCTCGGCCCTATGTGCCCGCTTCAGGCATTCTTCCTCTGTCCTGACAATCGATCCGTAACGCTCCATCAGGGCAATGGTCCACTCGATCTGTTCGGAGGTGACTTCTGTTCGTTCCTGGTCTAAAATCTCCTGCACCCGCCGCTGTTCCTCCGGCGCGCATCGGTGAAAAAGGTCGATTACCATCAAAGTCCGCTTCCCCTCTGCAATATCCCCTCCCCGTTCTTTGCCGTATCCACCCGTTGTTGTCGTGGGCGCCGTAGACGCATCTTCGGCACAGACCGTCAGGTTCAACAGGTCGTCCCGGATCTGAAACGCCACGGCCATCGCCTCGCCGAAGTCCCCGATTGCCTGCTTCTGATCCTCCGAGGCCCCTGCAATAATCGCACCAGCCGTGCAGGGCCCCCGGCCGCTGTACCACCCCGTTTTCAGCCGCAACATCTCGATGAACGCTTCGACTTCAGGGATTTCCTCCGCCTCAATCCACCCGATGTCATAGGCCTGTCCCTCAAATGTCAGGCGCGCCCCTCGAATCATCTCCTGAAGCAGATCAAGCGTGGTTGCATCTCCCAGAATTTCCCGGTTATCCGCCAGAATTTCAAATACCTTGGAATAAAGCGCATCTCCCACGTTAATGCTGAGCGGAATCCCGTGCAGCCGGTGAAGGCAGGGCTTCCCCCGCCGCATCTCCGACCCATCTTCAATATCGTCGTGGATAATCGCGAACGAGTGAAACACCTCAAAGGCCGCCGCCGTACGCAGGGCCGCCTCCTTCTTTCCCCCCAGGGCCTCACACGCCAGCAGCACCAGCGCCGACCGGAACCGTTTCCCTCCCCGGATCGGGTAGTCCCGCATTGGTTCGTAGAGGAAGGCGTGGGGCTCCACCTCGGGCAGAAAGGAAAACATCTCCGCGTTGATCAACGGTGCATTTTCTTCAAGAAATGTCTTTAACCTTGTTTTCACGGAGTTCTTTCACATGACGCCTTCAGTGCCTGAATCCTCTCACCTTTTTCCGAATCTTCGCCTCAACATTGGCCGGCATCGGATGGACCGGCATCGGAGCGGAAGCATCCGACTGGACCGACGCGGAGACAGGATCGTCCCCTGGGGTCCCCTCAGGCACGAAACGCGGCCGTTTTGGAATATAAGCCTCTCGCTCCAGCAGGGCATGAAGCAGAACCAGCGCCGCCTCTTTGTCCGGGATCGTCCCCTGCGTCCCACCATCGTCTCCCATAGGCGGCAGCGGTGCCCCCACGCACGAGGGGCACCCCTCCTCGCACCCGCACTCGGAGACCACCATCAAGCAGGCGGCGATCACTTCCTCCATCATCTCGTAAACTTTTTCGGAAAACCCGACCCCTCCCGGATGCCGGTCGTACACAAACAGGGTGGGACGCCCCGTATTCGAGCTGTCGATTGTCGTTCCAATATCCGTCACGTCACACATGGCAAATAAAGGGATGACCTCGGCCAGCACATTGGCAATCCCTTTCAACCCCTCCGACGGCACCCGTCCAAACTCCCGGCAGCGGCGCAGCGCATCCACAGGGGGAATCAACCAGCATCCTGCTGTATCCAGGGCGATCGAAGGGAGATCCAGATTTTCCCAACCAATGCTGTCCCGGTCCTCAAACTTCACCTTTTTGAACATCATCACCAGGGTCGAGACAGACACCTCGCCGAAACAAATCCGGCTCACCCGCCAGTCCGACTCCATCTCGGTCTCATGTACACGAACCGTGGTCTTGTCAACTGCCTGGGTGTAGTAATCCAGCCCCTGCTGGCTGACCCTGGCAACCTTTCGTTCCACATCCAGTACATCCACAAAATAGGTCTGTGCATTGTGCATGTACACCGCATGGGTATGGAGCTGAAAAAAGGCGCTGATTTCATCCAGCGTCCCGATTACCTCCGGCCCGTCGTCCCGTTCTACAACAATCGTATATGTCGGATCGCTGATGTTGCGCAGGCTCACCTCGGCCGCCGGATAGCCCGACCGGCTGTAGTACCAGCGTCCATCAATCTGCTTCGCCTGCCCCTCCTCCTCCAGGATCTCCAGCATGGCCCCGGTAAACTCCCCCACCATCTCCCCTTCTTCCCCCCGGACCGGCAGTTCCCGCAGGGCACACCGGAGGTGTCCCACGGCCACGTGAGGGTTGTTCGGATCGATCGTCGCGTGTTCTGGAGACTGCCCGAAGAAGTAGCCCGGGTCGCGCATCAGGAACTGGTCGATAGGCGCATTGTGGGCAATAAAAACCGCCAGAGACGCATCGGCCTTTCGTCCCGCACGCCCCGCCTGTTGCCACATACTGGCGATCGTCCCCGGATAGCCCACAACCAGAGCGGCATCCAGCCCCCCGATATCGATCCCCAGTTCCAGCGCATTGGTGCTGACCACCCCCAGCAGCTCCCCTTCAAACAGCATCCGCTCGATCTCCCGCCGCTCGGTGGGCAAGTACCCGCCCCGGTAAGCCCGGATCGCCCGGGCCAGTTTGGGCCCTGTCCGCGAAAGATCCTGCTGGCAGTAGTGGTAAATGACCTCCGCAGTGGTCCGGGCGCGTACAAATGCAATCGTCTGCACCCGCGCCTGAATCAGCGTTGTCAGCAGCCACCGGGCCTCCGTATTGGAACTGCGCCGGTCGCTGGTGCTCCCCTCCAGGAAAGGGGGATTCCAGAAAACGAAACGCCGCGCCCCACGGGGCGACCCGTCGTTGTCAACCAGCGCCATCCCCCGCCCGGTCAGGCCCTCGGCCAGTTCCCTGGGATTGGCAATGGTGGCCGAACTACAAACAAACTGAGGGTCGGCACCGTAATGCGCGCAGATCCGGCTCAACCGGCGGATCACATTGGCCACATGGGACCCGAATACCCCCCGGTAGGTGTGCATCTCGTCCAGGACCACATAGCGGAGATTCTGAAAAAACCGCGCCCAGCGGGGATGGTTGGGCAAAATGCCCTGGTGCAGCATATCGGGATTTGTAAGAATCACCCGCCCCTCTTCCCGAAGCCGCCGGCGCAGATTGGGCGGGGTATCTCCATCGTATGTTCCCGACATAAATTGCAGCGCCGGGGCTATTTCTCCGAACCGGAGCAGCCCCCGGGCCTGATCCTGCGCCAGCGCCTTGGTGGGAAAGAGATAGAGAGCCGTGGCTTCCCCGTCTAAAATGAGCGCCTCCAGCGTGGGAATCTGATAACAGAGGGTTTTCCCGCTGGCCGTGGACGTAACCACCGTTACGTGCGCGCCGCCCCGCAGCGCGGTCAGCGCCTCTGCCTGGTGGGTGTAGAGCCGCTCAATACCGAGTTGGCGGAGGGCATCGGTCAGGGTCGGATGCAGACCTCCCTCAACACTGGCAAACCGGGGCTCCCGGACGGGAATAGACTCAACGTGAGCGATCTGTCCACCGTAGTCGTACGCGTTTCGGATCTGTCTGAGAAACCGTGCAAAATCCATGCAGGAGGCAAGAGAGAAAAGCGTGGAAAAGGCAGGAGGAGGCTGGGGAAAGCATCTATCACACAATATAGTCGGAAGGCCCGCTCCGGTCAACTTATTTTCACAAGCATAAATTGCAAATTGCCCATCCTCCCACCAGAAGGAGGCATCCAATGTTCAAGTTCTTATATGCTTCAAACACGATCTGCAAATCCCTTTTCGCCCTGGAGAAATCCGAATAGGGCCTCCTGGACCTATCCGCCAGGCAACGGAGAAAATCCCGGATCATCCCGCGATATCCCATCAGGTCTTTAAATCCCGGGAAAAACAGCCCGGATTTCCCCTTTGCGTTTAAAAAAACGTAGATCCCGTTGTTCTCAAACGTAATTCTGCCCTTCTTGCCCAGAATATGTGAATGCTGCAGGATGCCTTTCGTCAGGCTTCTTGTCCTCCAGGAATATTCCAACGTTGCCCGCGAACCGTCCAGATATGACAGTGTGACCATCGAATGCCGCTCCGCTTCTCCTTTTTGACAATGGGGAAACCTGGCGCAGACGCTCTGGGGAGCACATGCAAAAAGATCGGAAAGCAGCGCCACGAAATGAATGCCCCCTTCCAGCAGTGCCCCATACCGGCTCTTCCAGCCCGAAGCGGCCTGGGTAAAAAGCTTCTTCACGGCAACAGATTCAATATCGCCGATCACATCATCCTGGAGAAGTGCCTTTATTTTTGCCAGCGACGGCTTGTAATAGTAATTCTCTGCAACCATTAAAAATCCGTCTGGATTTCTCCTTAAAGCATCTTCAACTTCATCGACCTCATCCTGCGAAACGCACATCGGCTTTTCAACCAGAACGGCCTTTCCCGCTTCTAAGGATTGAACGATCTGTTCCTTGTGAAATTCAGGGGGAGAAGCAAGCACCACAGCGGTAATTTCGGAGGACGCCAGGACCTGGTCAAGACGGTCAAAAACACCACCTCCCCCAAATGCATGGTTAAACTTCTCGGCACTGCTCCTTGACCGGCTGTGGAAAAACAGATCGACCAGACCGGACAGACGCCTGGCATGCACGCCGCCGATGGCTCCACAGCCGACCAGACAGATCTTTTCCACACGATTCACCCAAATGCGTCCTGTATGTAATCCGCAACCCGCAGTGCATTGGCTGCAATCGTCAGGCTCGGATTGACCCCGCCCGGGGAGGGCATAAAACTCCCGTCCAGCACAAACAGATTGTCGATTCCCCAGAAGAGGCAGTTTTTGTCTAAAACGCTTTCCCCGGGGTCATTCCCAAAACGCAGCGTCCCCACCGCATGGGAAAACGAATCCAGATTGTAAGCATAAGACAATATGCCTCCGGCCTGTTTCATAATCCTCCTGGCCTTATCCACCAGATAATCTCTGCGCTCACAGTCCCTGGACGAGTACTGGTGGACAACTTTGACGATCTCCAAACCGTACGCATCGGTTTCTGGTGACAGGCCGACCGCATTGTCAACGCTTGGATCATCTTCCGCAATACAGAGCATGTTCTGGATACGCCTTTCCAGCAATGCCACCAGATTCTTAGAGCCTCTTGGCGCATAATGTTTCAATACACTGGATGAAGGCGTGCGAAGATCCTGTATAATGCCCGTGGAACTGCCGTATTTTTTTCGGAAATCTTCATAGAAATCCGTCAGACAGATCTGTTTGTGAAACGTATTGTCCGGATTGGTATGAAAAGGAAAAACCGTGGCGACAGTGGCATTGCAGTGCCGCATCAGAAATTTGCCGATAAACGTGTGGTTCTCATATTTTTCCAGGTGTGAGCGCAGCAAAATGGCCGGACTGTGGATTGCGCCTGCGCTGAGAACCACAACTGTCGCAGAAAGTTCGAACGTCCGTTTTGAGCTCTGGTCAATACACACTACGGAGGTAATTTTACCATTTTTCTCGACAAAGCGCTGAACAATAACATTCGGCATAATCTCAAAATCAAACGCCTGGGCCCTCCGTAAGATCGTCGTGGTCGAATCGTTCTTGGCTTCAATTTTACAGGGATGTCCGTCACAGGTAAGACACTTTATGCACACCGTTCTGGACGTATTGGTAAAATTGATTGCCAAAGGAATCTTAAAAGGTCTGTACCCCAGCTTGCGGGCTGCTCTATCGACCCGAACGGCGGGCAGCGTGAGGTCTATGCTCTTAAACGGATAATCTGTTGAACGCGCCGGTTCGTAAATATCCTGTCCCGCTTCCCCGTGAACCTCAAGCAGGTGTTCGGATTTACCGTAATACGGTTCCAGGTCCGTATAGCGGATCGGCCATGTCTCGAAATCATTTTCGCGCAACCTCAGCGATGCGCCGCCGTAAAAAACCGACATCCCCCCGACAACCTCATTCGGGTGAACCGCTTTAAAGTCCTTATCGTTATACTGCTTAACAAAAATAGGAGACTTACTCCTGTATCTCTGCTTGAGGAGTATGCTTTCCTGGTCCCAGTCCAGGGCATCTCTTCTGGCCCAGTTTCCGCGCTCTACCAAAAGCGTTTTCAAACCCGCTTTTGCAAGAGAATAGGCGGCGGCCGAGCCCCCAAACCCTGAGCCGACGATAATGGCATCAAACCGAGTTGACTTCATAGATATAGAGCACAATCAAACCTGCGATGATCACCCAGGCCAGGTAGTGAAATCTCTCGCGTGTGTCGATACACGCCTGAATCCTGGGCAAATCGGGCTTGAATTTTCCGGACATGGTTCGCTGAACATACGTCTTGTAATATTCAACCAGGAATCTTTCCAGCCCGCCGTTCATATAAATCAGATAGCCCAGAGGGACGGGTGTCAGTGGGGTGTTCACAAAGTAGAACAAAGGCGAACATACCGCCAGGACCAAGGCCGACCTCTGAAATTTCAACCACTTGAACCCTTCAAAGGGCGCGTCTTTATAAGCCCCGCCCAACCCCAGGAGCAGTCCGGATAAATAAGCCGTAATCAGGAAATCGGTAAAGCGCTGCACCTTGAGGTCAATACACAGCAAACAGAAAACACCGATAATCAGAACCGTGCCGGTGCTGTATCTTAACAGATCGCTCTTTACATAATTTCCCAGAAATGTGATCCTCGAAGGGACGAAGTATTTGGACTGGTCTTCGGTTCTGAAAAACCCCTTGTAGAGTTCGGCGATGAACCGTTCAAGTCCCATAATCAGGAAAAAGATCTGGAACAGGCTCAACCTGGAAAAGCTGTCCCGAAAAAAGGGCAGGTAGTAAAGCAGAAAAAAGATGACAATGTGGAAATAGACGCTTCGGGGAAACGTCCTGAGTTTCAACCCTTCATAGGGCGAATCTTTGAAAGCGCCCCAAAGAGAGGTATACAGTCCGGAAACGATACTCAGGGTTAAAGGAATAAATAGATTCATGGTTTCAAAAAAAACAGAACGTGCAAATAAACAGCACATTCTGCCATCCAAGCAGGATCGGTGAAGTATTTGATATGCCGTCTGAACCAGAGGGTGTCATGTGGAGATGTTGGCCATTTACACGGTTTAGTGTATACGCTCGAACTTTTATCTTTTATCGGTCATTGAATATTGCCAGGACACCCAATCTGCAATCCTAATCCACAGCCTGGACAGCCTGCTCCTTTCGGATTCGGATATCCTCCAGAACCTGCAACAAAGCCGGAAGCACAACAACCGCCGCCACGAAACAGGTCAACAGGCCGATGAGTGCCAGCTTTCCGATCGAATTCAACCCCGGATGTGTGGCCATCGTCAGCCCGAAAAACCCGACCATCGTCGTGAGCATGGAGACCAGCATGGCGCCGCCGGTACTCTTGAGGACCAGCGGTATCGACCGGGTGCCCTCTTCCCGATACCGGTGGTAGAGGTGTACGCCGTTGTCGATTCCCATTCCTATAATGGTTGGCAGGGCCACCATATTGTAGAAATTCAGCTTCATGTCCGTCAAATACATCGTCCCGCACATCCAGACCGCTCCGCAGACCAGTGGCAGCACCACAAGCAGGGCCTCCCGGAGGCCCCGAAAATCAATGACGACAATCAGAAAGACCACCACCAGCGTGACGCCAATCGCCCACTTGCTGTCCCGCAGCATGAGCCGCAGCATATCCGCAAAAATAATACTCGAACTGGAGGAATAGAACGTCTTACCCGACGCTGTCCGGATCTCCTCAGAATCGTCGGCAAAGGCCATTGCATTTTTTCCGTCCCTGAGCTGCACCTTCGGATAGATGAAGGCAAAATGCGCCCGGCTGCCATCTACGGTAGAGAACCTGCGCAGGATATTCTTCGGCAGGTCGTCTACGGACAGCGTCTCTACACCCAGCAGTTCGCGCAAATCGTCCAGCCGTCTTTTTTGCTCCCCCTTGATCAGCCTGGCACCCTCCCCATTGGCCAGTTCCCGGATTTCTCCAATAACCGTAAGTTTCTCATCCTGCTGCCTGGGGATCGCAGACCAGAGCGTTTTGATTTTATCGATCGTCGGTGTGGAATCGGCCGAAGCGATCTTGGCTTCCACTGCTGTTACAATCTCATCCAGTTCCTCTTCGCTATTGGCCAGCACCACACTGGGGGATTGGGATTCCTGATTGAACCGCGAAATCGTACTGATTTTATCTTTCACCGCCCGTGAGGCCGGCAGATTCGACCTCAAATTGGTAAAATCGTATTCAAATGCGATCCGGTGTAGATTGGCCCCCAAATAGACCGTAACAGCCACCCCCGCAACCAAAACCAGCCGGGCCATCGGGAACCGCCCCCGATGGCTGCCCCAGGCATGCCCCCAGACCGGGCGCATCCGGATCAGCCCCAGTTTCTTGTCCGCAAGCACAAGAAAGGCCGGAAGGACAGTCGTCATGGACACCAGCGACATCAAAATTCCCGTCCCTACAATAAATCCGAACTCAGAAAACCCTTTAAAGTCGGTAATGGTAAGCGAAAAGAAAGCCATTGAAGTGGTCAATGCCGCGGTGGAAATGGCCTGGCCCGTCTGATTGAGCGTCGTTTCGATGGCCAGCAGAACATCCATCCGGGCAATCCGGTCTTCCAGGTACCGGGCAAACATGTGGATGCCAAAGTCGATCCCCAGCCCGAAGAGGATGACAAATAGAAAGCCGGTCATCGTATTCAGATTGCCGATCACCCAGTAGGTAATGGTAAAGGCCCAGGACAATCCCATTATCAGGGGCAGGGCCACAAAAAAAACCGCCAGGGGTTGACGGAAATAAAGGGTTAAAAGAAGCACCACACCCACCACGCCGTACATCAGCGTCGACTGGATATCGTTTAGAATTACGTTAAAGTCATCGACTTTATTCTTGAAAGTTCCCCCGTACTGGATCACCATGTCCGGGTCGTAGGATTGGGGATGCAATGTGGTCACGGCCTGGCGTACGGCGTTGTACATCTCCTTGCTAAACCCGATATTGCTCACTGTTCCCGCTGCCATGACTTCCAGAGCCAGAAGCGTACTGTCCGTGTTTATATAATAAGGCTCCTCCGTCGTTTCTCCGTTCTCCTTGTATTTCGTTTCGATATCCGAAAAGTCGAGGATCTCTTCACCGTCCTCATCCAGGTGGATGTAAAGGGGCGACAGCTTCGCCTTCTCCTGAACAATCCGCTCATCGATCCGAAAGTGTATCTCCTCCAGATCTTCCAGGTCCATGTAGAGCAGGGCGTGATCCTTAAAAAAGTCGATGTCCCGTTTATAGTCGACATAATTCACATATTGCCCGTAGGCATCTCCCTCCAGCTCTTGAGCCAGGTCTTCGGCAAATCGTTTGGAAGACTCGTAATCCTCACATTCCACCAGAACAATCAGGCTGCCTACTCCGCCAACGCGCGCTTTGATGTCATTCAAGGTTTTAATGCTATTGTAGTCTTTGGGCAGCAGCGCAGCAATATCGGTCTCCAGCCGATAGACCAGCCGATAGACATAATAACTACAAAAAATGGTGAGTAGACTCGATAGAAAAATAATGCTCAGATAGCGCCTATAGACAATTCTTGAAAGAAAACTGAACCAGGCCTGCATCGATTAATCCTTACCCTTTCCCGTCGTTACTTTTGCTGCTCAACTTATCTTTCAGCTTCCGGACAAGCGATTCGTAGGAGTGCTTTCGAATCTCTTTATAAAACTGAGACCGGTTGTTCCGGGAAACCCGCAAATCATCGATTATCATATCGTAAATCAGCCATTTGCTATCCACCAGGTGAAGTTTGTAGTCAATCGTACTGTGCTCACTCTTGTAGTGCACCACCGTTTTCACGAGGGCATCCGTCCCGTTAACCTCAGCACCAATATAATCAATTTTATCGGATTTGGCATAAAGTTTCGGATCCGCGTAATTCTTCTGAATCAGGCGTCTGCACAGATCCGTGAACTCTGTCTGTTCCTCCTCGGTCCGTTCCTTCCAATAACGCCCCAACGACAGTTCGCTGAACCGTCTGAAATTGAAGAGATCGCCAACGATCTCTTTCAATCGCTTCCGTTCGGCCTCGGTCTGCCCTTCCGTCTTGGAACGAACGATCTCCTGGATCGAGCGGTCTCGGGCCTTCATCATCTCAAGCAGCGCCTCTGCCTGGTTCTCGTTCGACGCTGCCCCAACAGCCGCAGTGCCCCCTGCAAAAATCGCACAAACCGCAAGTCTTCCAATCCACTTCATGTCTGATTTCCTCGATCTATTTGCACGGACGTCAGAACCGCCACCCCACCCTGCTCCTATGGAACTGTTGAAAACAACAAAAGTTCCAGCAACCCCCTGGTCTATCCAAAGCCTCGATCAGTCTGCTTTTTCAGAGGCCAGCTTCTCCGTCTCCTCCTGGTTGGAAACGGTTGTGGGCCATACCCCTCGGGTGCGCAGCATATGCCCCGAATATCCGAAGATCGCGGTCACAATCAACCCAGACCCGATGGTGAAAATCCAGTAAATTGTATCTAAACAGTTGGCCAGAGCCAGAACACAGAAAAGAGCGGCAAAGAAGTCCCGCCTGCAAGCGAATTTGAGCGAGCAGAACACCCGGTGAAACCCCCCCCGTTTTTCCTGCGGCACCTCCTCCGAAAAGGCCATGTTGAAACTCACGATGCTGCCCGAACCGGTGTTCTGCAGGTAGAGTAAGACCAGCGAGACGGCCAGGATATCTACCGCCAGGACCACCCATCCCAGCGTCAGGATGTACGTCTCGCCCGTCAGCCGATACATGCCATAGATCACACCGATAAAAAAGGCCAGATAGGAAATATTATCCCCCAGGGTATCCAACCACTCACCCCTGCGCGATCCCATAAACTTCAGCTTGGCAATCTCTCCATCGCAGCCGTCCACAATTGAGGCGAACTGGAAAAGCAGCCCCCCCATCGCCAGCCGCAGGTAGTCCCCCGAAGCCACCCACCAGGCCGCTAAGAAGCTGATACACAGTGTTGCCAGCGAAATGTGGTTCGGCGCAACGGGGGTGTTCACAAGCAGGCGGGTGATCCGCGTTGAGATCTTCCGGTTGAAAAACCGGGACACAAACCCGTCGGTCGGTTTTCCCAGCATCTGGAACAGGGCCTGTTCCGCATACCGGAGAGATTCGGGAGTATCCACATCCAGCCAGAACAGACCTCCCACGTCCACCGCACGCATTTTCCCCTCAGACGCCAGTTCCTGAATGCCGCTGGAAAGGGAATCGTCGCCGGCCGCCACCAGGCGCTCCAGCGCCTCAAACAGGTAGGGGCTGCACAGAAAAAGCCCGGTATCCACCGCATTGTAGGAACTCAGGCCTTTGCCAATCTGAAGAATCCGGTCTCCTTCTAACATGACCTTTGTGGCGTCGTCTATATCGAAAATGGCATCGAGCCGAGAATCCACGCAGAGAACGGCTTCGTCCCCACCAACCGGCATATTCCGAAGCGTGGCCAAGGCCTGCGGGTCGAACAGGTGATCCGACATCAGCAGGAGGAAGGGCTCGTTGACGCAGTCCCGGGCCTTGAGGACCGAACGTCCGTTCCCCAATTCCCACTCCGGATTCTCCACCCAGTCGATGTGGACATCTACCTGAGGGTCGGACGCAATCGCTTCCCGGACCTCCTGTCCCCGAAAGCCGGTGACGACCACAAACTCCCTGATGCCCGCCCGCTTTGCTAACAGGATGGTCCGCTTGAGCAGGCCGACCCCGGCGACCTTAACCAGGGGTTTGGGCAGGTCCGCCCCATTTCCGTTTAGACGGCTGCCCCTGCCAGCGGCAATAATCACAGCCTTCATATCCCTCCCCTTCTCAGTCTCTCATCGTCCTGAACAGTGTCTGTCTCAATATCACGGCTCAAATGACTGCTCCTGTCTGGAGGGCTGCCCAGGATAGGCGTCCATTGTCTTTGTGGTGTCCGGATAGGCGGCGGTAAAGCGCTTGCTTCGGTTCGCCGACCATACCACAATATCGTCGTAGTCTGCTTCCGCCTCTGTTTGCGTGGCGTTGGCATCTGTCAGAATACCGATACCCACCGAGAGCTTTGGCGGCATCTTGCCCCAGAGCCGTTTGAAATCCTCGTACAGATTCACCTGTTGGGTGATCCATTGCCCCAGCTTCTCCGGCCCGCTTTGCAAGACCACCACCTTGGGCCGGGCGATCAGCTTCCGGTCTGCGACCGTGCCTATGGGCAGCGATGTACTCCACACGTACTTGATCTGCGTTGGAATGCCCAGAAAATTTCGTGAATAGACGATATAGATACCGGCCGCACTGTCGTTGATCTCTCCGTAGCGCTCGTCCGCTCCCTCCGGAAGCTTCCAGACCCGCCAGCGCCAGGTCAGGATCGGGTACTTGTGCAGGTCCCACGAAAGCGGTCTGTAAACAGCGGGAGAGGTCCGATTGTCCCGGGCATGGAGGTAGTGGTTGCCATCCTCCTCAACAACCGTATAGACCGTGTCAACATTGTCCCGGTCCTTCTCCCGCCATTCGCTCCAGCCATTCGCCAGGGTGCTGTTGTGTCCGTGAGAGAAATCTTCCAGTACAATATATCCCTGGTTGGCTACCTCTGCGACGAGGACACTATACGCCTGCTTGCGGAGAAACCTGGCCAGGTCGCGATAGGCCTTCACCAGTCCCTTCTCGTCCATGGTCATATCGTGTATCAGCCACTGGCCTCTAAAACGCCGGAGCTGACAATAAACCTCCAGGGTTGCACCGGACTTGAAAGGCACCAGGAGCCGCACCCTGGCCTCATGCTGCTTCTCTTCAATCCCTTCAACGGTAATCCCGTCGAGTCGATATTCCGGCACGCGCTCAAGCAGATCCTCTGCCAGCCGATTGGCAAACACGTCGATAAACTGTTTGCGTTCCTCAACCGTAATCTTGTACCAACGCTTCTTTAAAATCGCCTGTCCCGTCCCCATAAAATCAAACGATGCCAGCAAGAATTCGCGCACGGACTTCCGATTCTGGGCCACGGCCTCCCGGTCCAGGCGCTCCGCAAGGGCAGTCACATATCCCTCGACTGCTTTCGACGATGAAGACGGCTCTGCAAAGATGTGTCCGGGAAGACAGACAAGGGTGAGAACAAGCCAGAGAAATGTCATATTGCGCAACCTATCGTTCCTGTTCATTTGTTTTCCTTAGAAGCTGTCTTAAAACCCCCAGCGGTCTTCGCGCGGCTGCAAAAGCGCCTGTCGGCGTTGGTCGAATCCACCCGTATCTCCAGGATACGGGCGGGTTCGCCCGCCTTGACCGCCACTTTTTCGCTCGCGCTCGGGAACTCACCGGGAATTTTAAAACAACTTCTAAGAAGACGGTTGGGCTCCATTTTTGTTTTTCTTTTTCCGGTTTTATGGTTATTTTCCTATGGGCAGACCATCTT
>JAAXHW010000123.1 GCA_012270675.1 Candidatus Latescibacterota bacterium
GACCTGGACGGGGACGGCGACCTGGATTGTGTTGAGACGAGTCTGAGAAACGGGTATCTGGCTTGGCGGGAGCATGTGGCGCCTGCGGGGCCATGGAAGTTTCATGCGATCGCGGGTGGGTTGGGGCATGCCTATTCCTTCGATATCGGGGATGTTGACCGGGACGGCCGGGTGGACCTCGTGGTGCCTTCCGACGGTGGGGACGGGGTCTACGTGTTCCGGAATGTTCGGGGGGACGGGACCGGGTGGGAGGCGACTCGCCTGGGGGACGGCGCGGGTCTGAACTGGCCGAATATCGTCCGTCTGGCAGATTTCGACGGGGACGGTTACGGCGATATTATGTCCACGGATTGGGGCACCCGGGCGGTCGTCTGGATCAATCCGTTCGTACCCGCGGCCGGTGACTGATGCGACGCCGGGGGGTGACGCTCCGGGCGGTTGTGTTCGGGCTCTGCGTTGCGGTGGCGATGAGCCTGCTGGCCAATACGGCCCGTTATATTCAGAAGGGGTCGTATATGATGGTCGCGCAGGTGCCGATGGGGGTGCTCCTCCTGTGCCTGCTGTCGATCCTGGTCTGCGCTGCGCTGGCCCGGGGGTTCGGGCGCCGGTTTGTGCTGTCCCGGTCGGAGTGGATTACGGTCTTCTGCATGGGGATCATCAGCGCGATCGGTCCCAATTACGGGATCAGCGGCTATCTGGTGGGTATGATGGTGTCGCCGTATTATTTCGCGACGCCGGAGAACCGGTGGGCCGAGTACCTTCACCCGTACCTGCCCGGGTGGCTGATTCCCACGAATGACAGCAGGGCGATGACCTGGTTCTACGAGGGGCTTCCGAGGGGTGCGTCGATTCCGTGGGATGTCTGGGGACTGCCGCTGGTCTGGTGGTTCTCTTTTGTTTTTGTGCTGGGGTTCGCCTGTGTGTGCCTCTCGGTCCTGCTGCACCGGCAGTGGGCCGACCATGAGAAGCTGGTTTATCCGGCGCTGACACCGATTCTGGAGATGACGGCGGGGGCGGGGTCGGGGAAGAGATGGCTGCCTGAGTTCATGCAGGGGAAGGCGTTCTGGGCCGGGTTTGCGGTGACGTCGATTGTGTTCTGGTGGAATATGATCGCCTGGTTCTATCCGATGGTTCCGACCTTTCCGACTGCGACCGGGCGCTTTATCTGGGACCTTCTGCCGAAGCAGTATCCCCCCTTTTTTATCTTCCTGAGCACGCCGGTCATCTGTTTTTCCTATTTTGCCAGCCTGGACGTTCTGTTCAGTATCTGGTTTTTCGACTTTGTGTACATGATCGAAGCGGGCGCACTGAACCGGGTCGGGATCGTGGCCACTTCCCCCCACTACGGGGCCGGACCCTACACGGAGACGACCTATAAGTGGCAGACGGCCGGGGCGTTTGTCACCCTGGTTCTCTGGTGGCTCTGGATTTCCCGGGGGCACCTCCGCGAGGTCTTTCGGAAGGCGTTTCAGCCGGACCGCGCTTCGGCGGACGACGGCCGGGAGCTGCTTTCCTACCGGGTGGCGGTGATCGGCCTGGTTGCCAGTTGTGTGTACATTGCGGCCTGGCTTGGGCAGGTGGGGGTGGAAGCCAGGATGGTCGTGCTGCTGATTCCGACCATGTTCATTGTCTATCTGTTCGTGGCAAAGGTTGTGGCCGATTCGGGGATTATCTATATCCAGCCGCCTGCCTCGGCCTGGGAGCTTTCCCAGGCGCTGCTGGGGGGGACGGATCGTCTGAATGCCTCTTCGCGCGCGACGTTCGGTCTGCTGTCGTTCACGGTGGGCCATCCGAGGAGTTTTATTCTGCCGCTGGTCGCCCAGATCAACCGTCTGGGCGATTTTGTGGGGAGGGACAAGCACCGGCTTTTCTGGGGGGTCTGGGGGGCGTTTGTCGTGGGGGTGGTGACCTCCACGTTTTACACGGTCTGGCTGGGCTACAGGGTGGGGGCGTACAATTTTCAGCCCAACTGGTTGATTATCCGGGAGGGTGCATGGCAGTACGGGGTGACCGTCAATGAGATCCTGAACCCTGCCCGGATGGAGGCGATGGACTACTGGTTTTTGCTGATCGGGGCCGGGGCGATGGGGATTGTGAATCTGATGCGCTACCGGTTCGCCTGGTGGCCGTTTCACCCGGTCGGGTTCGCCCTGTCCGGCCTCCCGGCGGCGCGACGCATGGGCTCTACCATTCTGGTGGCGTGGCTGGTCAAGCTGGTGATGCTCAAGGTGGGCGGGGTGTCGTTCTACCGGCGGTCGATGCCGTTTTTCATTGGTATGCTGATCGGCTACACCCTGGCCGTGATGGCAGGGATGGCGGTAGATGCGATCTGGTTTCCGGAACGGGGACACGTGGTGCACAAGTGGTATTGATGCACGGCCGGTTGGGTTGCTTTGTGCTTGACATCCCACAGTGGGGTTGCGTTATTAGCGAGAACCGGATGGCGAATCGTTGGGGGCGCAGGCAGGGCGAGGTCTGCTGGGGATTTTAAGACAGCTTCTAAGCTGCGGAGCAAGTGAAAGGGGAAGCGAAGATGGAAATTCGAGAGGTGCCCTTTATCTCGATGGGCGGGGTCTACGCACAGGACGATGTTGAGGCGGTAAACCGGATGATGGCTGCGGTTGCGGAGGAAGGGGGGACGTTCTTTCCGCTGCCCGAGGAGAACGATTTTCAGAATGCCTTTGCCGGGCACGAGGGGGCCAGAAAGGCGATTGCGGTCAATTCCTGCGGTACGGGGCTGGATTGCTGTATGATGGCGCTGGGCATCGGGGAGGGGGACGAGGTGATTACGACGCCCCTGACCTTTGTGTGTACGGCCGGGACCGCTATTGCCCGGGGCGCCAGGGTCGTTCTGGCCGATATCGATCCGGTGAGTCTGAATCTGGACCCGGACAGGGTGAGGGAAAAGATGACACCCCGCACCCGGGCGGTTATTCCGGTGCACTTTGCCGGTCTGGCGTGCGATGTGGACGCGTTCGACCGGATTACGGAGGAGACCGGGGTGCCGGTGATTTACGATGCGGCGCACGCGGTGGGGACCAGACACCGGGGCCGGCCGGTTGGCGGGCGGGGAAAGGCTTCGTGTTACAGTTTTCAGAGCAATAAGAATATGACGTGTCTGGGCGAGGGGGGAGCGGTGACAACGGACGACGAGGCGTTTGCCGAGCAGGTCCGGCAGCTCAAGACGTTCGGGTACGTTTATGGGGGACAGGGGACACGGGTGGTGCGGGTGGGGTTCAACTACCGGATGACCAAGGCGCAGTACGCGGTTGGGCTCACGCAGCTGGCCAAGATCGACAGCGTGATTCAGGTCCGGCAGGAACGGATGGTCCGGCTCAACGCGCTGCTGGCCGACGTGGAGGAGATTATTCTGCCCGCGGGGCACGGCCCGGACCACGGGAGCCATTTGCACGTGATCCGGCTGGATACCGACAGGGTGGGGTTTTCGACGGAAGCGTTCGTCGCCCATCTGAAGGATGAGTACAGGGTGGGCACGGCGAAGCATTATCCGCCGGTGTGGTCCTGGGAGGCGCTGGGGGAACTGGGGTATGACGGCGAGGGCTGCCCGGTTGCGGCGAAGGTGTGCGACCAGGTGGTGAGTACGCCGGTATTTCCGGGGACGACCGAGGAGGACCTGGTCTATCTTGCGTGGGCGATCAAGCAGACAATTTCGGACCTGGGTTCGCGTGAAAGCACCGTGAGAACGCACCCACATGGGGGCCTTCATTGACGGGAGGACAGATGGACAGTGTGAGATGGCTGCTGGTCGGCGCGGGAGATATTGCGCGCAAGCGGGTGGCTGCGGCCCTGGCAGGGGCGGCGGATTCGGAGATTGTGGCGGTTTGCGATATGGTTGAGGAGAATGCCGGTGCGCTGGCATCCGAATACGGGCTGTCGGAGGTTTTCGGGGATCTGGACGAGGCGCTGGAGAAGACGTCGGCGGATGCGGTTTACGTGGCCACGCCGGTGTGGCTGCACGTTCGCCATGCGGTCCAGGCCCTGGAAGCGGACAAGCATGTGCTGGTGGAAAAGCCCCTGGGGGTGACCGGCGAGGAATGTGCGCGCGCCATCGCCGCGGCCGGGCGGAGCAGGCGGCGGGCCGGGTGTTCCTACTTTCGTCGGTTTTTTCCGGCCTATCACCAGGCGCGGGAGATGATCGAGAAGGGCGAATTCGGGCAGATCGTCCTGGTGCGCATGGTCTATTTTTCCTGGTTCAGCCCGGCTGAGGACGATCCCAAACGCTGGCGTGTTTTTCGTGAGCGGTCGGGAGGGGGACCCATCAGCGATATGGGTACGCATATGTTCGATGTGATGATCGGGCTGCTGGGGATGCCGGTGTCGGTTTACGCCAGGTGTGAGAACCTGGTGCAGAAGTGGGATGTGGAGGACTGCGCGAGTGTTGTGATGACGTTGCCGGACGGCGCGCTGGCCACGGCGTCGTTCAGCTGGAGTTCCAAAACGTGGCGACACGAGTTCGAGATTGTGGGGACCGAGGCCAAGGTGTACTGGCATCCCTACGATTCGGGCGAGGTGGTCAAGACGGTGGGCCGGCAGGTCGATACGCTGGATCTGACGCCTGCGGAGAACGTGCACCAGCCGATTGTTGAGGATTTCGTGCAGGCGGTCCGGGAGGACCGGCAGCCGGTCTGCCCGCTTGCCGAGGCGGCAAAGACCAGTGTGCTGCTGGATGCGATCTATCAGTCGGCGGCGGAGAATCGGGAGGTTGCGCTGTCCTGATGACCACCTCAGAGAGGGTCCCATGAAGTCGATCCTGATTGTCAAGCCCGACGCGGACCTCGAGCATGGTTTCGTGCCGGAGATCCTCAAGGCCGAGGGGCTGTTTCATTTTGAGGTTCTCTCACAGGATGAGGTGGAGCCGTCGCGGTTGGAGCAGGCGGCTGTGGTGGTGACGCTTCGGGGGTCGTTCGGAGGGCGTGCGGCCGGTCTGCTGATGGACTATGTACGCGATGGGGGGCACCTGCTGGCGGTGATGCCCGGCGGTGATCTGGCGGACAGGCTGGGGGTGGAACGTCGGGTGGTGGTTTCGACGCAGAAGAAGCACCCGAACAAAGAGGTGGCGGCAGAGCGGGCGGCGGACGGGCCTGAGGCGGTGACGGACGGACGGGTGGTTGTCCATCCGGCGTCCGGGTTCACGGTGCCGCCGGAGCCGCTGTACTGTCCGCAGGAGACGGGGCAGAGCATTGCGTGTGCGGGCGAAGAACTGGCTGCGCTGATCGACGGTCTGGGCAAGCGCAGCGGTCCGGCGATTGTGCGGAAGCGCATGGGCCTGGGCCGGGCGTGTGTGCTGGCCTACGATGTGGTCGGGGCGGTGTTGCGGCTTCGGCATGGGACGTGGATGCTGGAACAGCATCCGCAGATGCTGCCGCTGCGGGGGCCGAGGCATATTTTCGGGCTGATCGGGATCGCGGAGCGGCATTCGCGACAGCATCCGCTGGCCGATATCCACCAGGACTTGTTTCGAGAGTTGCTGCTGGACCTGCACGAGGGGGGGGTTGTGCCCCGCCTCTGGCACATGCCCGGGGCGCAGCGTGTGGCGGTGTTTTTCAAGTCGGACGGGTGCGGGGAGGAAGGCGCTCCGGTGGGGATCGAGCTGGCGGAGCAGTACGGGCACAAGCACAATTTTTTCCGGGCGCCGGTGAGCCGATACGACGGGAAGATCTATGCGTGGCAGGAGCGGGGGCACTTCATGTCGATCGAGGTGGATATTTTTCCGCTTACGTACAACCGCCTGCTGAAAGAGCTGGACGATGGGGTGCACGAACAGATCCGCGAGGAGATGGAGGCGCAGGCACGGCGGTTTACGGATGAAGTGGGGCTTGAGGTGACGGATATTGTGATCCACGGATGCCAGTGGACGGGTGTGCGGACCGCTTCGATTTTGACGGAGCACGGCTGGCGGATGCCGTTTCATTTCTGCGGGCACGATCCGCGGATGAACCGGTACGATTTCGGACCGTTTTCGCTGGCATCGGCAATGCCGATGCGGTATTTTGACCGGGAGGCGGGCGTGCTGGACCTGTTTCTCCAGCCGTGTACGTTCGACGATTCGCAGAGCATTACGGAGCCGGGCACAGGCACGCTGGGGCTCAACCAGGTGGAGTACGCGGAGGCGGCGGTGCGGTGGGTGATCGAGTCGCGCGAGCGCTGGCATGTGCCTCACATCGGCACGTTCCACCCGTGTTATCTCATCAGGCCCAAAGGCGATCCGCGCCGCACGTTCGAGGCGGCCAATATTGTGTACGCTTCGCTGGCGGCGATGGGTGTTGAGACGGGCAGCCTGCAGGACTGGTCCCGGTTCGTGCAGGCGCGGGACGCGTTGCGCGTTGTGCTGCTGAAATCCGACCGGGAACGGACGGTTGCCAGGCTGAGGGCTGCAGAGCCGATCGAGGGACTGACGATTATCGCCGAGGGGCCCGGGGCCGTCACCGGGGTGTTTCTGGACGGCCGGGAGCAGTCGCCCGTGACACTTGAAGTGGAGGGACGCCGGTGTTCGGCGGTTGTGATCTCTCTGGCCCGAAACCAGGAGGCGGAGCTGGCGATTGTAGCCTGACGCGCGTACCGCAGAGGCGACCTGTGGGGGAGCGATGGGATTTGTTGCGTTTGAACACCACCGGCTGATCGTGGCGGCGGCGGATTTTCTGGTTGCGCACCAGACGGAGCGGGGGGACTTTCGGCCGCCGAGTTCGCGGGCCGGATACAACGAGATTTACGACGCGAAGGGGATGTTCACGGTTCTTCAGGCTGCGTTTATGGCCAGGAGGAATCCGGCGCTGCTTGAGCGGTACCTTGCGTGTGTGGATCGACGTCTTGCTCTGTTCGGGCGGTGCCAGTTGCCGGACGGGTCGCTGCCGCTTGCGTGTATGGGCGACAGGAGGTTTGTTTTTGCGACCGGTGTGGTGGCTGCGGTGGTGAAGATTTTTGGGGAGCTGGCGGATGAGCGGGCGCATCGGGCGATGGCCGGTCGGTGCGTGGATTACATGGTGGGCGTGTTTACCCCGGAGAGCGGGTTTCGGGACGGGACGAACGCCTCCAGGCTGAGCGGGCACGATCCGTATCCGCTCTACGCGCTCCACCTCTGGGGAGAGGAGCGGGCGGACGCCGGGGCGCTGGTCGGCCCGGCGACGGCGTACGTGGTGGACGGGCAGGTCTGGAATGCGGAGGGGGGATTCTGGAAGGCGGGCTTCGAGGTGAGCAAGGGGGTCAATCTGCAGACGGTTCCCCATCCCACGCTGGACCTGGATATGATGTGGGTGCTGTTTGAGATGTATGGAGACCGGTACGCGGACCGGATGCGGTCTTCGATTGAGGGAAACCGGGCGTATTTCGAAGCGATCGAGGCCTATTATACCGAGAACGGGAACCGGTACGCCGATGTGCGGGCGCGAACCTCCCTGGCGGGGATTATGGCCCTGTATGACCACCACACGGGTTGTCGGGAGTTTACGGGTTCGTCTCAATTTCAGGCGCTGGTGGACTGGACGGTGGGGCTGTTCGACGAGCAGGCGGGCGGGTTCAGGGAACGGGAGAATCTGAGGACCGGTGAGAAGGCGTATTTCGGGGTGCCCGCGCAGTATTTGGGCCAGTATCTGTTTTCGTGCGGGGTGCTCAACCGGAACGTGCCCGAAGCGGTTCTGGAGCACTATGCGGAAAGCGAGTAAAAAGGAGGAGCGATGAAATTCGCACCCAGGCCGGAGAACGATTTTGCGGATTATATCCGTACGTACTACGAGGCGTGCCGTTACCACTGCGACAAGATCGAGGCGATTGCGGGCAAGTGGATGTTCCGGGACCTGCTGCCGGGCATGAGCGATTTTGACACGCGGTTTATTGTGAATGACAGCATGACGGTGGAGGACTGGTGCCAGTTGTCCACGGTGATGGGGGAGACGCACCTGAGGCTGTGCGAGAAGTACCCCTGCTGGGCGCGGAATTTCGAGCATCTGCCGGGCGTGAATCTGACCTGGTCGGAGTTGATTTCGGAGCGGAACTATTATCCGGAATACCAGCAGTGGACGTACTATTATACCCAGAACCAGAAGAATCTCAGCGCCGCACTGGACGGGTTTACCAGGCGGCCGTGGGATGAGAAGGACGAGTATTTTCATCTGAAGAAGTTCTGTTTGTATTACGGGCGTTACAACCGGACGATCGATCCGGCGATCAATCTGGGCGTTCACGAAAACAAGTACCCGCTGCACAGCCGGATTATGCATTATTTCAATCCGCCGGTCCATTCGGCCGTCTGTATTCTGGAGAAGCGGCATATCTGCGGGAAGCTGGATGCGTACGAGATCGCGGAGCGGCACTTTCCCGGGCTGCGCTGCTGGGATCTGGTCAGAGAGATTCTGCACGCCCATTACGAGATTCCGAAGTGGTACGAAGAGCCGCACCTGACAGAGCTGGAGGATGTGCTGGAAGCGGCCCTGGAGGTGGTCCTGGGGCGGTTGCGGGAGGCGGTTACGCTGATCCCCGAGGGTGCGGGCACCGATATGGGGGCGTGGAAAGCGGCGCTGCAGGAGGTGCCGGTGGACCCGGCGCTGGTGATTTTCGACAATGCCAAGTTTTCCCGTCTGATGAAGGGGCGGCTCCACTTTTACGGTCACGCGCCCGCCCATTTTGATACGACCTGGCTGATTCAGAACGAGCTGGGGCGGATTGGCAACAGTTTCTTCCGGATGCCGTTCCGGACGTTCTGGAAGATCAAGACGGGAGAGACGGTTGAGGACCCGGTGGCGATTCTGGACCAGCTGAAGGGGGACCTGTTGACCGGGGCGGAGGTGGAGGGCACAAAGGCGTTTGCGCGGTTGACGCCGGATGCGTGGGAAGCGGGCAGGGAGCACGAGATTGCAGCGGCGATTGTGGAGGTGTTTGACGAGTTTTTCAAGGCGTTGAATAAGATCAGCGAGGCGGTGTGACAGTCGGCAGGATAAAGGAAAGGAGAACCAGATGCAGGTCAAGGCACTCAAGCTGCAGGATGTAGACTACGGCGACCAGTGGGCCGAGGAGATCGAGGACCGCTGGGAGTACGACGATTTCAGGGCCGATTCCGGCTGGCGCAAGGGTTGGATCAGTATGGACAGCGTGTATTATCATGCGGATGACGACCGCGTCTACCTGGGGATTACTTCTTTCAACGCCGATATTTTCCGTGCGTACGATCGGAAGAGCGGCGCGTTCGTGGACCTGGGGTACGGCAGGATCGCCGATCCGTTTGACGCCAAGTTTCACCGGTCGCTGGTGAAGTGGGAGGAGGACGGGTGTCTTTACGGGGCGATTGCGCTTTTGCACGATATCGATCGGTACTGGGAGGCGCCGGGGGGAGCGATTGTGAAGTACGATCCGAACAGCGGGGCGCTTGAGAAGGTCGGTATTCCGATGCCGCATATGTACATCCAGTCGATCTGCCTGGACCAGGCGCGGGGGGTGATTTACGGGATAACGTTTACGCCGGAGCGGATGTTCCGGTTCAATCTTGCGGATGGGCGTTCGGACGATCTGGGGCCGATCAGCAGCGGGATGGAGATGGCCCAGGGGGAGAATGTGGAGCTGGACGATGCGGGGTGCGTCTGGTGCGGGTGGAGCGTGACGCGGGCGTGGCAGAATTTTTCGGGGGTGGACCGCAACCGGCTGTGCAAGTTCAACCCGGAGACCGACAGGATCGAGTATTTCGACGCAGGGCTTCCAAAGCCGGACGGCAGCTACGGGTATGAGAGGGTGGAGGGGATTTTCAACCTGGGCGAAGGCCGTATTTTCGCCAGCGGCGCCAATGGGTCGATTTACCGGATCGATACGGAGACGGGGATGGGCACGTACCTGGGGACGCCGGTTGCGGACCGGCGCAGCAGGTTGACAACGCTGCAGCCAGGTCCGGACGGGGCTGCGTACGGCGTGACCGGGCGTGACGGGGCGTGTGAGGTGATCCGGTTCGATGCCGATACGGAGCGCTACGAGTTGCTGGGGCCGGTGTCGGATGGGGACGCGGATTGCTGGCAGGTCCACGATGTGGCCGTGACCCCGGATGGGACGATTTACGCGGGGGAGAACGACAGTCCCTATCGCAGCGGGTACCTGTGGGAGATCAGGATTTAAATTGGAAAAACGCCAGGGGAGGTTTTATGAATCCGGAGGTGAAACATCCGGTTTTTTCTATTCGGGCGGACAATTCTCTGAGGGCCAGGAAGGTCTGGGAGATGGACCTGGAGGCGGCGCAGGAGGAGGCCGGGGTGGTGATGGGGATTGGGGATGAGGTGCTGGATGCGTGGAATCCGCCGCTGGCCTGTTTTCTGACGGTAGGGTGTCCTCACTGCACGCTTGAGGACCGGCACATGAGCTACCATTTCTCGTGGACGCCGGAGGAGCCGGAACGGACGGTGTGTACGTTCTGCGGCCACGCGTATCCCAGTAAGGAGCACCCGCTGGACGAGGTGACGGAGGTGGTCTCTCCGGCCGGTACGGCGCAGCGATATCCCTATTTTCCGGGGAAGGACGGGCGGCGGTATTATATGGAGTCCCAGCTGTACAATATCCGGCGGTTCTGGCTGCGGCAGCAGGCGGCGCTTCTGGCGCACCTTTACCGGGAGACGGGAGAGACGGATTATGCCCGGAAGGCAGGGGCGATTATCAGGCGTTTTGCCGGGGTCTATCCCGAGATTCCGGTTCACGGGCCGGGAGAGCTGGCGAGTCCGGTTCTCTACGAGGTGGAGATTCTGCCGACGCCACCGGACGGGGTGCAGCCGGCGCCGGAGGTTTTCGGGCCCGGGGCGAGCAGGACGTACGACCCGCCCTACCCGAGGGCTTCGACCCGTTCCGGGTTGTGGAACCGGTATCCGTACGACGAGGTCCCGCTTTCGCTGATGCTTGCGTACGATCAGGTTGCCGGGGCGCTTGAGGCCCCTGACCGGACGCTGATCGAAGATTATTTCCGGCAGACGGTGAATTATCTGAGGACCTATCCCCGCTATCTGAACAATTACGATCCGATGCAGGCAAAGTGGGAGATCGTGTGCGGGCGCGTGATCGGGGAGCCGGCGTTCGTGCAGGGAGGGATTGCCCGGTTGAAGCTGATGATGCAGCATGTGTTCTATCCCGATGGGATGTGGTGCGAGGGCGCGCCGCTGTACGGTTCGGCGGTTTTTCAGTTTCTGTGCGATGCGCTCAGAAGCGTGGAGGGCTACAGGGGACGGGAGGACGGGTTGCAGGATGCCGGGTTTGCGCCCGAAGCGGTGAGGGATATCGCCCACCTGAAGGGCGCGCTGGAGAAGATGGTGGTTCCGGACGGGAATCTGGCCAGTGTGTACGATACGTTTGGCGCTTCGCTTTACACAAAAGGTGAGAAGGAGACCTATTTTGAGCACGCACCGCCGGCCGGGTCGAGGCCGTCGCTGCTGTGGGCGTGCGGGCATGCTGCGCTGGGGATGGGGCAGGGCGATCACCAGGTGCAGGCGCGGCTTCAGTTTATGGGGAGCGGGACGTTTTCGCACAGCCATAACGACCGGTTGGGCCTCCAGGTGTTCGCCAGAGGGCGGGAGATGGTGTCCGATATCGGGTATTCGCAGAATACACTTCGTCCCTATGCCACGTGTACGTTTGCGCACAATCTGGTGATGGTGGATGAGTCGAGCCAGTCTATCGGGTATTCGCCCGCGGGCGGGGCGTTGATCGCCTATGGAGACGGACACCCCCGGGTGCAGTTTGTGAGCGTGAGGTCGCCGCAGGCGTACCCGCAGATCCGGGAGTACCGGCGTTCCCTGGCGCTGGTGAAGGTTTCGGAGGAGGATGCCTATCTGGTGGACCTTTTCGAGGTGAAGGGTGGGGCGCAGCACGACTGGCTGCTGCACGGGGACGCGGACCGGGACAGCGCGCTTGCGTCCGGGCTTGAGATGGAAGATCTGGAGGGGGCGCTTTTTGCGTCGGGGGAGACGTTCAGGATGTGGGATTCCGAGGCGGGATTCAAAGGGGGGCCCGGCGTGAGGCATCCGGACAATATCAGGAATGCGCTGGGGATGGTCCGGCAGGTCCGAAACACCCGGACCGATGATGCCTGGACGGCCACTTTCAGGCCATCGCCGGATGACGGTACGGCACTCCGGCTCTGGATGATGGGAGAGCAGGGGACGGAGGTGTTCTTCGGGGAGATGCCATCGGTCCGGCGCGCGGGGGACCGCAATGCTGAACTGCTGGATTACTGGATGCCCCTGGTGATGGCGCGGCATAAGGGAGAGGACCTGGAGAGCAATTTTCTGGCCGTTCACGAACCTTATCAGGGTGTGCCGTTTATCACGTCGGTTTCGCGGGAGGGCCGGGCGCTGGTGGTGAAGACGCCGGGGTTCACGGATGTTCATCTTCTGGGTGGGGGGGATGCGACGTACGAGATGGCGGGGTGTTACGGGTTTCTCCGGGTGGTGGACGGTGCGGTTGTTTCGGCGTATCTGGCGGATGGGACAGGGCTCGGGTTCGGGGATTTTTCGCTGGCGCTTCCCGAAGCGGCGGAGGGTGTTGTACTCGGCGTCGAGGGGGCGACGCTCTGCCTGTCGGGGAAGGTGGACCCTGAGTATGCCGAACGGGTCTACCTGTTTTTTCCGGGTGGACAGCGATATGCGATTCCGATTCGGGAGGTGCGGCAGGAGGACGAGAACAGCGTGGCGGTGCTGGCGTACGATCCCCGGTTTACGCTTTCAGAAGATGGCCGCGGGGGACGGTTGACCGCGTTTCCAGGTGAGGCGTTTGAGGGAGAGGTGAGGTTCCGGGTTCCGCGGTACGGGGGATTTTAAGAAGTTGCGCCGCTCAGACGCCGCGGAGGCTGCTTTTCCGCGAATTGCCCATATCTGGTTTGCTATCCTAATTTGTATTTTCTAAGCCTTGCTCAAGTAAGCCCCTTTTATTATGGGACATGTTGGATTTTCGGATTTTAATCCAGTTTTATCAGGACACTGGATCTCACATTACATCCAATATGGCTTGAGGGTTCTTGTCTGCTACCATCAGTAGTGTACGGGCTGCACCCGATGGACGGCGGCGGCCCTGCTCCCAATCCTGCAAAGTTCGAACGGACACACCCATCAACCGGGCAAATTGAGTCTGAGAAAGGCCGACTTTCGCTCTTGTTTTGGCAATATCAGGCACCGTGATGATACGACCGTGTTCGCCTCGCATGATTTCCTTTAAGCCAGATAGAATCTCTTGACCGATATTTCTATCCTTCTCATTCATTTTCAATCTCCTCACGGATTTGTTTGAGAATTCGGGCAGGAATATTGTCTTTCACATTTTTCGGATAGATGGTTAACATCCAAAATGCCTGTGCCGTTTTTTTCACGAAATAGATGACTCTATAGCCACCTTGTTTTCCTCGCCCCTGTCCCCGCCACCTGATTTTTCGAACACCGCCCGAGCCAGGAATCACATTGCCAGCCTCAGGATTTACCAGCAAGACTTTCTGCAATTCCGCGTAGTCTTCATCGGACAAGTATTCTTGTATGAGTTGGGTAAAAAGCTTTGTTTCAATGAAATAATACATAAACGAAATATACGGCATTGCCGTATAATATCAAAGAGGAAATTTCAATATGCAGGACGCCGCTATGTACAATGTTCACTTCCGCAGTCGAAAAACAAATCGCACCATTTGCTTTGTCATTAATTCGTTAATATATTCCAACAAATAGGTTGCTTGAAATGAGACCTCTGGGACAAAAGCGAATTGCAAATGCTTTCAAGAATAGAAATGCTGTCCATTACCGCCCTTGTGTTACTGGTCTGTGTGTGTCAGGCCTCTACGGGATCCAACGCAGACGGTGGGCGACCAGGGATGCAGGCCGAAATTTACGTCAAGCCACAAGCAGCTTAATCCAATAGGGGACAAACTTGATGAATGAATCAGCAATCCGGCTCCGTATCGAGCCACTGGATGTAGTCCAGCGCCTGCGATATTTCGGCTACGCGTTCGACCGTCCGGTCCTTGCCGAAGCGGGCCGATTGCTATGGAGGTACCGATGATAGAGATGCTCGAAAGCAAGCTTGACGACATCGTGAAAGCCTGCAAACGCCATGGCGTAACCCGGTTGGATGCCTTCGGATCGGCTCTGCGCAATGACTTCCAGCCCGGTCAGAGCGACGTGGATCTATTGGTCGAACTGGGTCCGATGGAACCCTATGCTCGAGTCGATGCCTATTTCGGCCTGCTGGAAGACCTGAGAGCCATACTGGGGGAGCAAGTTGATCTGGTTGTTTCAGGAGCCGTTAAGAACCGCTATATCGCTCACGACATTGAGCGGACGAAGCAGTTGTTGTATGCCGCGTGACGCCAGAGCCTACCTGTCTGACGTGATCGAGGCCTGCGACGCGATCACCAACGCCGTCCGGGGCACTTTCGCCGCATGAGTCCACCAGCTGAATCGGCACCGGAAGAAGAAGTGTGATGTGGGGACGGCTCTCCGGGTTCAAGCGTCGAGATGTAACGGAGTCAGACCGGGGCGCCCACGCAACCACTGATCAAAGGGTAGGAAGACAGTTGCGTGACAGGGGCATCGACCAATGAAACGAACAGCATTTGATCAGGTCACCCCGCTATTGATGCTGGCGACATGCGTTTCGGCATTGCTCTGCCTTCCTTCCGTCAGTTCTGCTTCGTTCCCGCCGGCCGACAGTGTACATTTCTGCGCACCGTTCGATTACGAGCAGTGGCGGCGGGACCACCCCCGTCCTGCGGCCAAGCCGCTGGCGGCTCTGAACGCAGGTAAACCGCGCACGGTGCGGATGATCTACTTCTTGCCGAATGACCGGCCTTTTCGTCAAGAGGTGGTCGATTCGATGAAAGCGATGATTCGCCGGGTTCAGACCTTCTATGCCGATCAGATGCAGGCGCACGGCTACGGGGACAGGACGTTTCGTATTGAGACCAATGTGCAGGGCGACCCCGTCGTGCACCGCGTGGATGGGCAACACGCCGATAGTCATTATCTTGACAACACGGTGGGCCCTGTGTTACGGGAGATTCGACAGTTGTATGGTGAGAGCGACAACATCCAATTCATCGTCATTGACAACAGTACCGACCTGAACATTGGTTTTCATGGCCTCAAAGTAGGCGGCGCTGGTGGTGTTGCGGGTCCGCCGAAAAGGAGTGGTTATGTGCTGGTTCCTGGCGGATTCAGCTTCCACACGGTTGCCCACGAACTTGGCCATGCCTTCGGCTTGGACCACGACTTCCGCGATGGCAACTACATCATGTCATATGGCGGCGGACGTCATCGGTTATCGGCGTGCGCCGCGGGATTTCTCGCCGTGAATCCCTTTTTCAATCCGGATATTCCACTTGAAGCGTCACCGGGGCCCACCATTGAACATGTTTCGCCCGCCCGGTATTCTGCCGGCTCGCAGAGCGTCTCCATACAACTCAAGGTCGGCGACACGGACGGGCTTCACCAGGTGACTCTGTACGTTTTCACAACCGATATATCCGTTACTGTCGGATCCCCTGAAGTTAAGGCGTGGCGTGCATTGGCAGGAGAAAAAGAAACGGTCGTCGAATTCGAGTATGACGGCGTTGTTCCATCTTCTTTTGTTGGAAGTCTTTCCGATCCTCCTGCACATCACATTGAGGTTAAGGCGATTGATACGAATGGGGACGTAAGCACTGCCAGATTCTATATTGCGCAAAGTTCGTCATACCTGATCACCACCCTTGAAGGGCATTCGTCATATGTCCCTTCGGTGGCGTTTTCGTCCGATGGTAGGACTCTGGCTTCCGGGTCGTGGGACAGCACGATCGTGCTGTGGGATATGGACACCCGGGAACGGATGGCCGTCCTGGAAGGGCACACCCATGGCGTCACTTCGGTGGCGTTTTCGTCCGATGGTAGCACACTGGCTTCCGGGTCGCTTGGTGGCGAGATCCTGCTTTGGGATGTGGCGGCCCGAGAAGCGGTCGGCACTCTGGAGGGGTATACGGATCGCATCAGTGAGGTGGCATTCTCACCCGATGGTAGGACGCTGGCTGCCGGGGGGTGGTGGGATGATACGGTCAAACTGTGGGACGTGGCGACACGCGAAGAGGTTGCAACCGTGCAGATGCATACAGATCCGATTCTTTCGGTGGCATTCTCACCCGATGGCAGCACTCTGGCCGTCGCGGCGGGAGACGGCACGATCCTGCTCTGGGACGTGGCGACCCGAAGAGAGATCGACACGTTTAAGGAGCAACCTAACGTTTTTACGATGGCCTTTTCGCCCGACGGTAGCATCCTGGCTTCCGCATCAGGGGACGGCACAACTGTGCTTTGGGACGTGGCGACACGCCGGAAGATTACTACCATTGAAGGGGATTGGGTCAACTCGATGGCGTTTTCGTCCGATGGGTCCACTCTGGCATCCGGTACAGCCAGTGGGACCGTCATAATGCAGAATGTTCTGAGTGGAAATATAGACCAGAGGTTCCCGCATACAGGTGCCGTCACTTCGGTGGCCTTTTCACCCGACGGCACCATTCTTGCTGCCTCATCAACGGATGACAGGATAGAGCTGTGGGATACCTCCGAGTGGCTGCGTCCACGTCCTTTTCGCGTGGTGAAAATCTCCGGCGATGACCAGCAGGGTGCACCCGGCGCCACGCTGGACCAACCCCTAATTGTGGAAGTGCGAGATCAATACGATAATCTTCTGCCCGATGTGCCCGTTACGTTCACGGTCACCGCCGGAAACGGTACGCTGGGCGGAAGGTTCACGGCTGAGCGCGCAACGACCGATTCCACCGGCCGGGTTGAGGTTTTTCTCACCCTTGGTTCCAATCCGGGCGCAAACACCGTTGGGGTATCTCTGGGGGGGCGTGAGCTGGCCGCGTTTCGTGCGGAGGGTGTCGGAACCAGCGTGATCGTCCGTGAGGAAGATTTTCGGACATGGCATCTGCCTGACAAAGCGATTGCCCGCCTGGGAAAGGGAACCATCAGTGAAAGCGACCGCGCCGTGGACTTTTCGAGGAATGGCCGATATATGGCTGTGGCCAGTGACATTGGCGTGTGGGTCTACGAGATGGCGACGTCCCGTGTTCTGGCGCTGTTACCTGTCGAGGATAGGGTCTATTCGGTGGCGTTTTCCCCCGATGGCACGACGCTCGCTTCGGCGCTGGACAATGGCAAGATTGAGCTGTGGGAGGTCAAAACGGGTGCGCGGATTGGCACCCTTGACCGTCAGTCGTTATGGGTCCCTCCTGTGGTGTTTTCATCGGATGGGGCCATCCTGGCCTCGGGGTCAGGTGATGGCACGGTCCTGTTGTGGGACGTGTCGACCCGAGCAGAGGTCGCCACGCTGGAGGGGCATACGGGTCGCGTCAGGTCGGTGGCGTTCACGCCCGACGGGTCCACGCTGGCATCCGGGTCGGATGACGAAACCATCAAGTTGTGGGATGTGTCGACCCGAGAAGAGGCCGCCACTCTGGAGGGGCATACAGATGAAGTCAGGTCGGTGGCGTTTTCTCCTGGTGGCGGCATCCTGGCTTCAGGGTCATGGGATGGTACCGCCAGGCTGTGGGACGTGTCGACCCGAGAAGAGATTGCCACATTGAATGTGCACAGGCTCGGGGTCTGGTCGGTGGCGTTCTCTCCGGACGGGCGCACGCTGACTACCGGGGCGTTGCGCACGATGATACAGTGGGATGTGTCGATCCGAGAACGTGTTGCCACCCTGAACGTGCACGGGTCCTGGATCAGTTCTGTGGCGTTTTCGCCCGACGGCTCCGTCCTCGTTTCCGGGGCCACGGACGGTATGGTTCTGATGCGGTATGTGGAGACGGGAAGCACCGTCAGGCTCCCCGGGTTTATGGATTTCGACTCGATGGCGATTTCACCCGATGGAGCGAACCTGATTGCCGGGACAGGGGATGGCGCGATCTTGTGGTGGGATCTGGCAACCCGGGCAGAACTCCCCACGCTGGAGGGACATAGGAATCGGGTCCATTCACTGGCGTTTTCGCCCGACGGATCTACGCTGGCATCCGGGTCGTATGACGAAACCATCAGGTTGTGGGACGTAGCGAGCCGTGAAGAGATCGCCACTTTGGGGCATACACTTGCGGTCAGTTCTGTGGTGTTTTCGCCCGACGGGTCTACGCTGGCATCCGGGTCGTGGGACGAAACTATCAAGTTGTGGGACGTGTCGACCCGAGAAGAGATTGCCTCGCTGAAAGGGCATACAGGAAAGGTCAATTCGGTGGCGTTTTCGCCGGACGGGACCACATTGGCTTCAGGATCGTTCGACAGGACAGTGAAGTTGTGGGATGTGTCGGCCCGAGAAGAGATTGCCACTTTGGGGCATATGGGAGAGGTCACATCGGTGGCGTTTTCGCCGGACAGTACTACACTGGCTTCCATTCAATGGTCCGACAGGACGGTGAAGTTGTGGGACGTGTCGGCCCGAGAAGAGATTGCCTCGCTGAAAGGGCATACAGGAAGTGTCGGATCGGTGGCGTTTTCGCCGGACGGGACCACGCTGGCCGCCGGGTCATTTGGCGTTAAACTATGGGACGTGTCGGCCCGAGAAGAGATCGGCACTCTAAAGGGGCATCCAGGTGGGATCAGGTCGCTGTTGTTCTCGCCCGATGGGGCCACGCTGGTTTCCGGCTCCTGGGATGGCACGATGTTGTTGTGGGATATGTCGCCGTATATCGCGATTCAATCCCGGACTGCCGATTTCGATGGCGATGGCCGTGTTGGCTTTGCCGATTTTGTGCAGTTTGCAGTACAGTTCGGGTTACGTCAGGGCGATGCGAGGTATGATGCGCGGTTCGACCTGGATGAGGATGGGACGATCGGGTTTGGGGATTTTGTGATCTTTGCCAATGCTTTCGGCAAGGAAATCTCGTCGAGCTGACGATCTGTCCGTTTTGAAATCGAAAGGGGACCGGACAGGTCTCGGCCGGAGATGTTGATATCATCATATTGGAGAGAAAATATGGTTGCAGACAGCGGGCGGGTGCAGCGAGAACGGCATTTGACTTCGGGCAACGGCGCATTGCTGGTGGTCCTGCACAGCGGGGGACCGTACTGGGAGCGGGTGATTGTGGATGAGACGGTTCTGGCGGCGCTGGCACATTTCGGCATGCCCTATCGGGTGCTGGACCTGGCAGGGGAACGACCGACGCCGGAGGTCCTGAACCGGTGCGCGGGGATTGTTCTGGCGCAGAACGGTCTGGGTGCGTGTTTGAGCGATGCGGAGACCGGTCTGATCGCCGATGCGGTTCGAAACGGCGTCGGGCTGGTCAATTTCGATTACGATGTGAGGGCTTACGGGGCGCCCCTGCTGGAGATCTTCGGGTTCGAGCGGATCAACCCGCATCCCTATGCGACCCATACGGTGCGGGTGCGGGAGTGTGACCATTATATTACGGAGCTGCAATCGGCGGGAGAATTTCACACGTTCGACCGGATGGTGACGGCGATTATCGCCGAGAAGTGGGGCGAGGCGGTGATACCGCTGGCGGACGGGATTCTGGGGAAGGAGCAACTGATCCATATCCGGCACCTGGCGCCGTGGAGCGCATTTGAGCCGCGCAATTTTTCCCTGGTGTTCGCCACGGCATGGGGAGAGGGACGGGCGGTGCAGTTTACGCTGAATTCCCGGGTGTGGCGGAACGCGTTTTTCGGCCATGCACGGGGGATGGACGATTTGTTCTGGCGGTCGATTCTGTGGACGGTGCGCAAGCCGTTTGCGGCGAATATGGTTCCGCCGTTTGTGACCATGTCGTGGGACGATTGCGAGGGGAGGCACGATTTCGCCTATGCGGATATCGCCGTTGAACATGGATATGTTCCAATGCCTTCGCTGTTTGTGAAGCAGGTTCCGGAGCGGTTGTTTCCCAAAATCAGGGCGGGTCTGAAAAGCGGCAAGGTCCAGTACAATACGCATGCGCTGGATTATTACAATTTGCTGGTCTACAATTTCGGCAAGGGGGAGTGCTCTGAGGGTGAACTGGAAGAGAATTTCGCTTTTCAGGACGCTTTCTGGAGGCGGGTGGGGGCTTATCCGGGAGCGACGCTGCGGTTTCACTGGGGGGAGTACGGGGTGAGGGCGCTGCCCTTTCTGAAGGCGCGGGGCCACCGGTTTTTCTGCCCGGCCCTGCAGACCGGGCTGCACAAGGCCGATATGTGTATGCAGGACGGGTTCCACCCGTACGGGTTGCAGACCTGTTATTACGATTATCTGCCGGACGATCACGACTTTTTCGCGTTCGCGGCCATGCTGGCCCGACACCAGGAGGATTTTCTGACGGGGTGCACCCCCTATTTGCGGGAGAGCGAGAGGACCGATGTGGAGAAGGCGGCGGGGAATGCCGCCCTGCAGGTCCGGCACGGCCACCGCGCCGGGTTTTATGCGGAGATTGTGACGCACGAGCAGAAGTTCGACGCTGTTACCATGGAGGCGTGGGACCGAATTTTGACCCGGGCCGATCAGATGACCGGGGGGTTTGAAAAGGTCCACGCGAGCCACGACGAAATCGGGCACTATCTGAAGGGGAAAGACGGCGTCCGGATCGCAGAGGCCACGGTGGAGGGGGACAGCGTGCGCTGCAGGCTGGCGGGCAGGACCGCTGTGCCACTGCGCCTGTCCGTGTTCCGGGATGAAGGGGAGTCGGTGGCGCGTGAGTACAGGGCGATCGACGGGTTTGAGGGAGGGGCGGAGGTGGGGTGAGAACCAGGAAACAGGTGAGGATAGTCTCGTGGAGAAGATTCTGTTTAATATTCAGGTCGATTGTGAATCCACACAGCGGAGCATCAACGATCCCGCGCTGGGCGAGCGGTCGATTCGGGGGCTGGGGGAGATCTTTTCGGAGACCGGGGTGGTGGGGACGTTTGTGGTGATTCCTTCGGATATCAGGGTCCACACGGATATTTACAGAGCGCTGGAGGCTGAGGGGCACGAGGTGGGTCTGCATATCCATCCGGCGGAACAGGGGTACGGTGAGTTCTTCGGGGTGTACGGGCTTGAGGAGCAGGTGAAGATTCTGCAGGAGGGTGTGGATGTGTTTGCCGGGTGTATGGGGAAGGCGCCCGAGGCGTTCACGCCGGGCTATTTCTCGGCCAATGACCATACCTATCCGGCGCTGGAGGCGCTGGGGTTCAGGCACGGTACGGTGTCGATGCCGACCCGCAACCTGCCGCAGTGCGCCTGCGTGTGGGGCAATTCTCCGCTGGATGTCCACTATCCGCACCGGTATAACCGCAGTCTGGTGGGGGATGTCGATTTTGTGGATGTGCCGCCCACGGTGGATGTGGCGTCCCGGATGTGGGGCGGGGCGCACCCGCAGGACCTGCGCATTGAGCTGGTGGACGCCAAGAATCACTGGTACACGATTGAAAAAAATGTGGTGCGGCAGGTGGCGGCGGGGGAGAAGATTCCGGTGAAGTATCTGAAGGCGCTGACCCACAATATTTTCGATTACAGCAGCCCGCAGGATTTCCGGAGGGAGACGATGCTGGGGGTGATTTCGGCTGTACGGGAGATTTGCGAACAGCAGGGCTGTGCATTCGCGCCGGCCACGGTGGCGGAGATCGCCGCGGAGTACCGTCGCAGCGTTCCCCTGCCCGAAGGCGGCGTCAAACTGGACCTGGATACCCGGGGGCGTGCGGCCTGGATCTGACAGAGGAGGTGGTACGGTGGTGACGATCGATGGGTATTGTACGCTGGGTGAGGACCGGGAGTACGACCTGACGGAGGCCGATCTGCTGCGGGCAATGGACGGGGCGGGGGTTGGCCGGGCGGTGATTGCAGCGGTCGACCGCTGTCTGGCGGTGCACAACCGGGAGGGGAACGATTTTCTGCTGAAGGCGACTGCGGCGCACGCAGACCGGTTGATTCCCTCCTGTTCGGCGAACCCGTGGTACGGGGATGCGGCGGTGGCGGAGTTGAGGCGGGCGATTGAAGGCGGGGCCCGGCTGCTGGTGCTGCATCCGTTCGTTCAGGGGTATCAGGCGAACGATGAACTGGTCTGGCCGCTGCTTGAGGCGGCGGGGGAGGCGCGCGTTCCGGTCTACGTTCATACGGGGACGCCCGGGAATGCAACGCCGTGGCAGGTGGTGGACCTGGCCGACCGGTATCCATCGGTGGACTTTATTATCGGGCACTGCGGGGCCACGGATTTCTGGAACGATATGGTGGAGGCCGGAAAGGCGTCCGATCGGGTCTACCTGGAGTCATCACTGGCCAGGCCGTTTGTTTTTACCCGATATCTGGAGGAGGTGGGGGGGCACAAGGGGATTATGGGATCGTTTGCTCCGATCAATGCGTTGACGTTTGAGTGGGAGCAGATGTACAGCGTTCTGCCGGAGGCGATGTGGCCGGACGTCTGTGGCGGCAATCTGCTCCGTTTGCTGGAGAAGCGAGGGACGTTATGATTGTCGATTGCCATACGCACTGGGGGATCGTCTGGGAAGACCGGGACCGGGGCAATCCTGCCCGCTGGCTTGAGGTGCTGGACAGACACGGCGTGGACAGGGCATTCCTGCTGGGGCACTACAATCTGCACCGTTGCGATAAGGCCCGGGAGGATAACGACCGGCTGGCTCATATTACGGCCCGGGGTCCGGACCGGTTTATTCCTTTTGGTACGGTCTGGCCGCAGATGGGCAGGGATGCGGTTGCGGAGGTTCGGCGCTGTATTGAGGACCTGGGCCTGAAGGGCTTGAAGTTTCACCCCTGGTTGCAGGGGTTCAGCACGGGCGACCCGGTGTTCGGTGAGATCTGCGGATTGGCCGGTGAGCTTGGGGTGCCGGTTTTTTTCCACGACGGTACCCCGTGTTACAGCGTTTCGGAGCAGATCGGGGGCCTGGCGCGCCGGTTTCCCGGCACCCGGCTGGTGCTGGGGCATTCGGGGTTGTTGTGGAACTGGCGCAGCGCGCTGGAGGCGGTGAGGCACCCGAATGTGTGGGCCTGCCTGTGCGGACCCCACATGCGGGCGGTTGAGGTTTTCTGCCAGCGGGCGGACCCGGACCGGCTTCTGTGGGGGACGGATTTCGGGTTCGGTTTTTCAGATCCGATTGACTACCGGCTGAATCTGCTCCTGCAGGCGAAGATCGACGATTCGCTGCGGGAAAGAATTCTGGGGATCAACCCGCTGCGGCTGCTGGAAGAGGGGTGAGAAGGCGTGTGGTAGCGGCGGAGGGACTCGAACCCCCGACCCATGGATTATGATTCCACTGCTCTACCAGCTGAGCTACGCCGCCACTCTGGTTTTGTGGAGGAAAAATACAAGGAACCCCCGGGGTTGTCAAGGGCGAATGTGGTGAGAAAACCATTGACAACCGTGCCGGGATATGGTACACTGAAAGTGGAGAAAAGGGATATTTCGTAAAGGCTGTTTTGACAGGTACCTGCTATGATGCGTGGGTTGTGTTTTGTCCTGGCTGCGGGGCTGACGTTGGGCCTGAGCGTTTCCCCATCGGCGGGAGAAACGGTCTACGTGGTGCCGATTCGGGGGACCATTGAGAAGGGGCTGGCCGCCTTTGTTTCCCGGGTGGTGGACGAGGCTGAGGAGGTGGGGGCCGCGGCGGTGATTTTTGAGATTGACACGCCGGGGGGGGCGCTGGATGCGGCACTGACGCTCCGGGACGCGATCCTGTACAGCGATGTGAATACGATTGCGTTTATCAATCCCCGGGCGATTTCGGCGGGTGCGCTGATTTCGCTGGCGACCGGACACATCGTGATGGTGGAGGGGGGCACGATCGGCGCGGCCACGGCTGTGAATATGCAGGGGGAAAAGGCCAGCGAGAAGATCATTTCCTATTTCCGGAACGAGATGAAGGCCACGGCCGAGAAGACGGACCGGCCGCCCGAGCTGGCCGAGGCGATGGTGGATGAAGATGTGGATGTGCCCGGGCTGGCTCCGAAGGGGAAGCTGCTGACGCTGACGACCGAAGAGGCGGTCGCGCAGAAGGTGGCCGAATATAAGGTTGCCGCGACGCAGGAAGAGGAAAAACTCCGGGAGGTGCTCAGGTTCTACGGGCTGGAAGGGGCCGCTGTTATCCACCAGTCGGTGAACTGGGCGGAGCAGGTCGTCCGCTGGCTCACGCATCCCTATGTTGCGTCGCTGCTGCTTTCTCTGGGTTTTCTGGGGCTGATCTTTGAGATTCAGAGTCCGGGCTGGGGCGTGGGCGGGACGATCGGCCTGATCTGCCTGGGGTTTTTTTTCGGCAGCCATCTGCTGGTTGAGCTGGCGGACTGGAGCGAGGTGCTGCTGTTCCTGATCGGCGCTCTGCTCGTGGTGGCCGACCTCTTTTTCATCAGTGGCTTCGGCGTGCTGGGCATTCCCGGAATCGCACTGATGTTCGCCGGTATTTTTCTCAGTCTGATGGGGCGGTCCGAACTCTGGACCTGGGGGTCGGTGGGTGAGATTGCAGAGCCCCTGCTGCTGAGTTTTGTTGTTACTGTCGTTCTGGCGGTTCTGATGTTGAGAAGCCTGCCCCGCACATCCGCCTGGAGTTGGCTTGTGCTGCATACCGAAGAGAAGGCTGAGGAGGGGTATCGGGCGACTTCCGGATACGAGGATCTGGTGGGCGCAAAGGGGGTGGCTTTTACCCCGCTTCGGCCGGGGGGCACGGGCGTCTTTGAGGGGCGCAGGCTCAGCGTGGCTACCGAAGGCGATTTCATCGAAAAGGATACGCCGATTACCATCCTGGAAGTCGAGGGCAACCGGATCGTGGTCCGAAAGGCCGACGAGGCCTGATCGACACTTAGTTAAGGAGTGATCCATGACAGGCATTACGCTTCTGCTGGCAGTGATCGGCCTGATTGTACTGGTATTTCTGTTTTTCTACTTTATCCCGGTGGCGCTGTGGATTTCCGCCCTGGCCGCGCGTGTGCGGATCGGCATTGGGGAGTTGATCGGAATGCGCCTGCGCCGGGTGCCGCCCCGGGTGATCCTGGGGTCTCAGATCAGCGCCACGAAGGCCGGGCTGGATATCCCGACGGCGTTTTTAGAGGCCCACTTTTTGGCCGGCGGGACGGTTGAAAACGTGGCTACTGCCCTGATTGCGGCGGACAAGGCGGGCATTTCGCTGAGCCATGAGAGGGCCGCGGCCATTGATCTGGCCGGCCGGGACGTGCTGGAGGCGGTGCAGGTCAGCGTCAACCCGAAGGTGATTTCCACGCCGATAGTGACAGCAGTGGCCAAAGACGGCATCCAGGTGAAGGCCACGTCCCGGGTTACGGTACGGGCAAATATCGAACGGCTGGTGGGGGGCGCGGGGGAAGAGACGATTGTTGCGCGGGTGGGGGAGGGCATTGTAACGACCATCGGGTCTGCAGAGACCCACAAGGATGTGCTTGAAAACCCCGATCGGATTTCCAAGACGGTGCTGGACAAGGGGCTGGACTCGGGGACGGCTTACGAGATCCTTTCTATCGATATCGCGGATGTGGATGTGGGAGACAATATCGGCGCGAAGCTTCAGACCGATCAGGCCGAGGCCGATTTGAAGATCGCCCGGGCAAAGGCCGAGGAGCGGCGGGCAATGGCGGTGGCACAGGAGCAGGAAATGCACGCCCGGGTCGAGGAGATGCGCGCCCGGGTGGTCGAGGCCGAGGCCGAGGTGCCCCGGGCGATGGCCGAGGCCTTCCGGAGCGGCAACCTGGGGGTAATGGATTACTACCGGATGCGCAATATCCAGGCCGATACGTCGATGCGCGAGGGGATTGCCGGGGAGCAGGAGGAAGAAGGGGGCCAGGAGGACAGCAGCCCATGACCTATGAGACTCTGATCCTCCTTTTTTTCCTGTTCTTTGTGATTTCCTCGATCATCAACAGATTGCAGGTGAGGCGGCAGTCTCAGGAGCTTGAGGAGAAGGATTTCCCGGAGCCGGTCTACCGTCCCGAAAAAGACGAGGTCGACCTGTCTGAGTGGGAGGTGTTTCCCGAGGTTGACCCCCCCCGGGCCGAGCCGGCCGAACAGGCGTTTCAGGAGGTGCAGGACGCTCGTCCCGTGACCGAGACCTCTGCTTTGGCCACCAGCGCACCGGAGCCGGAAGGGACCGCAGAAGACCAGGGTTTCATAAGTCCGGTGCGGAGACGGCGGAAGAAGTACCTCGATTTTAGACGGAATACGGTGCGAAAGGCCATCCTCTACAACGAGATTCTGGGCCCGCACCGGGCGGATCGGATGCCCTGGTGATTAAGGGAAAGGGGTCAGTCCCCGCGTTTTTCCTTGACAGTGCGGACGGTGATTGAGATATTGTTGCTTCCGGATATTGATGTGCCGAAGTGGTGGAACCGGTAGACGCGCCGGACTCAAAATCCGGTGGCCGCAAGGCCGTGTGGGTTCGAGTCCCACCTTCG
>JAAXHW010000124.1 GCA_012270675.1 Candidatus Latescibacterota bacterium
TCATATATAGATCTTTTGCAGGGTAAGGCAAATTTTGGTTATCAGTTGCCGTTACTATAGTTCCAGATGCCGTTAGGAACGTAAAATACTGGTGCCGCGCCTTTGAGAGACTCGGCCTTACGACAACCCGGCACGGCATCCTAGCGTAGTCAACGATCCAGATAATCGACCACTTCGGCGATCGGGATCTCCTTCCGAACATCGGACTGATAAAACCCCGTGCGTTCCCACCGGATTGCTCGATTCGGTGGTTCCTGCCCAGATTTTGTACTTTTTCACGACGGGAGATGCACAGGCAATTCACCGCAGATTCCCGTGATCAGGGGAATGTGCGGGAGCTCGCCAAGGTTTTGCGCGTTTGCCGACAGCTCCCGCTGAGGAGTGCGTGCCGCCCGGATGGCAGCGGCACGGCGTGATCAGCAGGCCAGGTAGTCGTACGTCTTGACGATCGGAATATCCTTCTCCCGCAGCATTACATTGATGGACCCCTGCATGTCCCCCGCGCCCTCATACAGGCGGTTCCCGGTCGCCTTCCTGAACGACTTCCACTGCCCCTCCGCCGGATCCGGCTCCGGAGTGTACGACGGGAGGTGGTACACCTTGATCTTCCCGGCCATCCCCTTGAGGAACTCCTTCAGCGCCCCGGACTTGTGGTACGACGCGTTGTCAAGGAATATCACGAACCTGCCGTACTCCTCGTACAGGTGCATGAGGAAGTCGATGAAGTTTTCCGTGTTGGCCTTGTCGTAGAAGCGGCAGTACAGCGTGCCGTCGCCCAGCGCGCCTACGGCATAGAACCTCTTGCGGGAGAGCGACACTGGAGATATCGCGGGCGGGTTCCCCGTGGTACCGGCCGCGCGACTGGTTCCAGCCCAGTGTGTGGGGCGACTCGTCACCCGCTAGGATCTTGTAGCCCCTGCGGGAGTAGTCCGTGGCGATCTCTGCAGCTTTTTTTTAAACTCCCTTTTGGCCTCCCCGGGGGCGGCCTTGGGGTGCCGGGGCCTTGGCTTTACGTGCCTGAACCCCATCTCGTGCAGCAGCTCCTGCATGGTGCGCGGCACGTACTGCACCCCGTACTTGTCCAGGACGTACCTGACCACCAGCTTTCCAGTCCACATGTCGGAGGACTCAAAGCCGTGCTTCTGCGGCCCCGCCATGAGGTC
>JAAXHW010000125.1 GCA_012270675.1 Candidatus Latescibacterota bacterium
GAGAATGGATTCCTGTTCCGCAGCTACAAGGACGGGCGGGCGCGGTTCAACGCGTATCTGGAGGATTACGCGGCGTTCGGACGGGGCCTTGTGGCGCTGTACGAGGCGACGTTCGAGCTGCGGTGGCTGGCGGAGGCGGTGCGCCTGACGCAGATAATGCGGGGCCAGTTTGCGGATGAGGCGGGGGGCGGTTTTTTTCAGACGGGCATTACGCATGAGGAGCTGGTGGTGCGGCGCAAGGATTTCATTGACAACGCGATTCCGAGCGGGAATTCGATGGCGGCAGAGCTGCTGTTGCGGCTGGCGAAGTTGACGGGGAATGATACGTACCGGAGTGAAGCGGCACGCATTTTCCAGATCATGGCTTCGGCGATGGCGCAGCAGCCGACCGGGTTTGGGCGACTGCTGAGTGCGCTCGATGATCTGCTCAGCCCCAGCCAGGAGATTGCGGTGGTGGGCGAGCTCGCGGACCCGCGTACGCAGCTGCTGCTGCAGGAGGTGCGGCGGCACTATCTGCCGCACAGTGTGCTGGCGTTGAAGGAGCCGGGGGAAGAGAGTCCGCTGCCGCTGTTGGAGGGGAGGTCGCTGGTAGAGGGTCAGCCGGCGGCGTATGTGTGCGAGAATTATGCTTGCAGGCTGCCGGTGACGAGTATTGAGGCGTTGAGGACGGCGGTGGTTAGTGGTTAGTAGTCAGTGGTCAGTGACATCACTGGTGCGCGAGGGGTTGGTAGTGGTTAGGCCGTTGAGGGCAGAGATTTCTTTGAGGGGGAAGAGTGGGAGACGGGTTGGAGGGGTTCAGGGAGAGTATTGAGGCGGTCTGTCCTGGGTTGGGGTTGGAGAGGGTTGAGCTGTTTCGGGCGGGGCAGAATAATGAGCTGGTTCTGGTCAATGGGGAGTTGATTTTTCGTTTTCCGAAGTTTGCGCAGGGTGTTAAGGGGCTGCGACGGGAGGAGGCGATATTGAGGGCGGTGGGGCCGCGGGTGCCGCTGGCGACGCCGGAATACATCTACCACAACCTGGACGACGAGGTGGGGCGGGCGTTTGTGGGTTATCGCAAGCTGCCGGGCAGTCCGCTGTGGCCGGAGGATTTCAGGCGGATTGGTGATGAGGGAACGGTCGACCGCCTGGCAGCGGATATTGGGTCATTTTTGCGGGCGCTGCACGCTGTCCCGCCTGAAACGGTCGGTATTCCGCAGGAGCCGTCCGACTCGCCGGCTGCGTTGCGGGAGATGCTGGGCCAGTTCGAGCAGGTCGTGTTTCCGCGGTTGACGGCGGAAGCGCGGGCGTGGACGACGGAGCAGTTCGACGCTTTTCTGGGGGACGAGGAACGGTTTGCTTTCGACACGGTGCTGCGGCACGGTGACTTTGGGTCGAGCAATACAATGTACAGCGCGGAGGCGCGGCGGGTGGTGGGCATGATCGATTTCGGTCATGCGGGAATCGGCGACCCTGCCGTCGATTTTGCGGGGCTGCGCGTCTGCTTCGGGGATGCGTTTTTGCGGCGTTGCGCAAGGGTCTATCCGCTGATGGACCAGTGCTGGGAACGCGTTCGTTTCTATGCCGATTGCCTCTTTGTGCTGGAGGATGCGCTGTTCTGTGTGGAGCACGGGACGGAGGAGGCGGATGAGGTGGTTGCTGAGATCAATAAGATTGGGGCAGGGGATGGTGAGGTTTGAACGAAGTGGGATTTGGGGGATTAGGATGTGATTTAACCGCTGCGGGTTGTGGGGAAGAGTTTAGCACCTTTTTGTCCAAGGAGGGGCCAGGAGAACACCTTAACACCTTCTGATCTACGGAGGGCCACTAAGAACACCTCAGAGGCTGTTTGAAAAGCAGAAGCT
>JAAXHW010000126.1 GCA_012270675.1 Candidatus Latescibacterota bacterium
TGCTCATGAATTATGCACACCCCTCTATTAAATCTCAGCATATTTCTCAAACAGAAAAAGCCCCACGGCCAGAAAGACCAGCCCTGCCAGAATCGAGTAGACTGTCAGGATCACACCGTCGCCCATATAGCCGGCCACGAAAAGGCGGACACCACCTTCAGCCTGGCCCGCTGCCCCCTGGACAACTCGCCCACCTTGCAGTCTCCGCGCTGAATTTCTCCTTGACAAAAATAAAAACAACCGTAGATTTAAACTATCGTTTTAATCAAACGTTTAATTCGCTTCCCGGGAAAAAGAGGGTTGCCCATGAATCGCGCCGATACCCGTGAGCGGCTCCTGGACGCCGCCGAACGCCTCTTTGCCCACCACGGCATCGGGGCCACCTCGCTGCGGGGCATCACCGCCGAGGCCGGGACCAACCTGGCTTCCATCCACTACCACTTCGGCTCCAAGGAAGCCCTCATTCACGGGGTCTTCGCCCGGAGGCTGGAGCCCCTGAACCGGGAGCGGCTCCGGCTCCTGGACGCCGCTGAGGCCACCGCCGGCGATGCGCCCCCTCCACTGGAGTCGATCATCGAGGCCTTTGTGGCCCCGGCCCTGCGCTTGAGGCAGGACCCGGCCCACAGCGGCCAGAACTTCATGTGCCTCGTCGGGCGGATCTACTCCGAACCCATCGAATCGACGCACACCATCCTGGAACAGTTCGACGAAGTGTTTCGCCGGTTCACCGCCGTCTTGCACCGCGCCCTGCCCCACCTGTCAAAGCCCGAACTCCTCTGGAAATTCTTCTTTACAATCGGGTGCATGGTCTTCCCCCTGGTCGGCACGGAGATCATCCGCCACAGAACGGGCGGCCTCTGCGATCCCGATGACGTGGAAGGGACCATCCGCCGCCTCGTCTCCTTCATTTCTGCCGGCATGATGGCCCCGGTTTCGGATCGAATCGGAGAAACGCCATGAAACCGCAATACCTCCTTCCGGTACTCCTGCTCTTCATCGCCGCCTGTGCTTCCGCGCCCGGAATGAAGCGCCCTGCCCTCAGAAGCGCCACACCCGAAGCATGGACCGCAGGCGCCACCACACAAGCCCCCGGCGACACCCTCTGGTGGACCCGCTTCGGCGATGCCCGCCTGGACTCCCTCATCAGGGAAGCCATCACCCACAACTTCAACCTTCAGGCGACGGCCGCAAGGCTGCGGGCCGCCGCCGCACAGGCCAAAATCGCAGGCGCGCCGCTCTACCCCCAGATCGGCGCCGGCTTCGGTGCCTCCCGCCGCAAGCAGAACTTCATCGGCCTGCCCATCCCTGGCTCCGGAGGGGTGTTATCCTCCACCACCAACAGCTTTGGCGTCTCCATCGACCTCTCCTGGGAGGGCGACCTGTGGGGGCGTCTGGGGGCAGGCAAAGCCGCTGCCACAGCCGATTATCAGGCTGCCCGGGCCGACCTTCGAGGCGCCCGTCTCTCGCTTTCTGCGCAGACGGCCAGGGCCTGGTTTGCGGCCATCGAAGCGCGCCGGCAGGTGGCGTTGGCGCAGGCGAGCGTGGAGAACTATCAAACCAGCCTGGAGCAGGTGCGCACCCGCTACGAGCGGGGTCTGCGGCCCTCCCTGGACCTTCGGCTGACCGCCTCCAACCTGGCAATTGCGAAAGACCTGTTGCAGCAGCGCAAGCAGCGGTATGACAGCGTCCTTCGGCAACTTGAACTGCTGCTGGGACGCTATCCGGGGGCGATGCTCACCCCGGGCGTGTCCCTTCCCCCTGTGCCTGAGGAGGTCCCTGCCGGGCTGCCGGCAGACCTGGTGGGTCGGCGTCCCGACCTGGTGGGGGCCGAGCGCCGGCTCGCAGCATCTTACGCACGGCTCAAGCAAGCTCGCCGGGCGCTCTACCCCAGAATCAGCCTCACCGCGTCCGGGGGCACGGCCAGCAATGACCTCAACGATCTGCTCAAGGGAGACTTCAGCGTGTGGAACATCGTGGGCAACATCGTCCAGCCGCTCTTCCAGGGAGGTCGTCTGCGGGGGGGCATCGACCTTGCCAGATCGCAGTCTGATCAGGCCCTGGCGCTGTATGCGCAAAGCGTGCTGGCTGCGTTTGCCGATGTGGAGCGCGCGCTTTCCGCCGAGCGGTTCCTGGCGCACCGTCAGGAGGCGCTGGAAGAGGCCACGGAACAGGCCCTGGCCGCGCGCCGCCTTGCAGAGGAGCGTTATGCGGGGGGTCTGACGGACCTGATCACCATGCTGGACGCGCAGCGTCGCGCCTATGATGCGGAGAGTCGGTTGCTGAGCGTGCGCCGTCTGCGGCTGGACGCGCGTATTGACCTTCATCTGGCGCTGGGAGGCGGGTTCTTGAACCGGACAGAAATCCTTTCTGCTGTCCCCCATTCACCTGACCAGGGGGTAGAAGTGCAATGAGACGAAACCGGAGAAGGCATAAAAGGAGACCAAACCCTAAAGTTCTCTTCCCCATCGCGGTTCTTGCCGTCGGCATCCCGGGGGCCGTCGCACTCATCACGTCCCGTCCCCAGGTCCAGATCCAGCCGCCGGAGGTCCCCCCTCCTCTGGTCCGGGTGATACACGTCAAACGCCAGAGCCTGCAATTGAAAGTCCACGCCCAGGGCAATGTGACGCCCCGAACCGAAAGCACCCTCATCTCCCAGGTGCCCGGGCAGGTCGTCGCCGTCTCCCCCGCCTTCGCCAGCGGCGGATTTTTTGAAGCTGGCGACCTCCTGGCCAGCATTGACCCGCGCGACTACGAACTCGCGCTTGCCCGCGCCAGGTCCCAGGTCGCCCAGGCCGAAGTCCGCGTTGCCCGCGAAGGTGAAGAGGCCGCCCTCGCCCGGCAGGAGTGGGAACGGGTCGGACAGGGCGAACCCACCGACCTGGTCCTGCGCAAACCCCAGCTTGCCGAAGCAAAAGCTGCGCTGGAAGCGGCACAGGCGAATATGGAACAGGCCAGGCTCAACCTGGAGCGCACACAAATCCGCGCCCCCTATGCCGGGAGGGTGCGCTCCAAGACCGTGGACGTGGGGCAATTCGTCAACCCGGGCGCTCCGCTTGCCAGGATCTACTCGGTCGATTACGCCGAAGTCCGGCTATCCGTCCCCAACGACCAGCTGGCCTACCTGGACTATTCCCTGAACTTCCGGAACGAAACGCAGGCAGGACCTGAAACCATCCTTCGCACCACATTCGCCGGCAGGCGATATGCCTGGTCCGGCCGTATTGTGCGGGTAGAGGGTGAGATCGACCCCCGCACCCGCATGGTCACCCTCGTCGCCCGGGTCGAAAACCCCTATGCGCGGGGAGGTGACCCCGACCGTCTCCCCCTGGCCGTGGGCCTTTTTGTGGAAGCCGAAATTCTCGGTCGCCAGGTAGAAAACATCGTGGTTCTGCCCCGTTCCGCGATAAGAGGACGCGACCGGGTGCTGGTGGTCGACAACGAAAACCGCCTCCGCTTCCGAACCGTGGACATCCTCCGCGCCAGCGTCGGAGAGGTGGTCGTCCGCTCCGGGTTGGACCAGGGTGAACGGGTCTGCACCTCCCCCCTTGATGCCGTGGTAGACGGCATGCGGGTGCGCATCTTCACCGACAACGACGATGTTGCGTCTGCGGCGCAGGGGGGTGCGGGATGAACCGCGCCATTGCCTGGTTCGCCGAAAACAGCGTTACCGCCAACCTGCTTATGGCCCTCATCCTGGGCGGCGGCCTGCTGACGGTCTCCAACCTCACCATGGAAGTTTTCCCCGAGTTTTCTTCGGATATGATCTCGGTCTCAATGGTCTACCGCGGAGCCGCACCCGAAGAGGTCGAGGAGGCCGTCTGCGTGCGCATCGAAGAAGCCATCCAGGGCCTGGAAGGCATCAAGCGCGTCAACGCCACGGCCTCCGAAAACGTGGGCACCGTCACCATTGAGATCCTTCCCGGCACGGATGCTCGAAAGCTCCTGGATGACGTCAAATCGAATATCAATGCGATCGAAACCTTTCCGGACGAAACCGAAGAGCCCGTCATCAAGGAGATGGTCCGCCGCCGCCAGGTGATCAACGTGGCCGTCTCCGGAAACGCCGATGAAGTGACCCTCAAATACCTGGGCGAACAGGTCCGCGATGAAATCGCCGCCCTGCCCGGCATCACTCAGGTCGAACTGAGCAATGCGCGCCCCTACGAAATCTCCATCGAAGTCTCCGAAGACGCCCTGAGGCGGTACGCGCTTACAGTGGACGAAGTCGCCCGTGCCGTGCGTCGGTCCTCCCTGGACCTGCCCGGTGGCTCCATCAGGACAGACGGCGGAGAAATCCTCCTGCGCACCAAGGGACAGGCCTACCGCGGTCCCGATTTTGAAAGCCTCGTCCTGCGCACCCGTCCCGACGGCACCACCCTCACCCTGGGCGATGTCGCAACCGTGATGGACGGCTTTGCGGAAACCGACCAGTTTGCCCGGTTCGACGGAAAACCCACCGTCATTGTGCAGGTCTTCCGGGTGGGCGACCAGAATGCCCTGGAAATCACGGAAAAGGTCAAAACCTACATTGCCGGGGCCCGCACCCGCATGCCCGAAGGCATTTCCCTTACCGTCTGGGCGGACTTCTCGCGGGTGCTCGAAGGCCGCCTGGACCTGATGCTGCGCAACGGCCGCCTCGGTTTTATCCTGGTCTTCGTGATGCTGGCCATCTTCCTCAGGCTCCGCCTCGCCTTCTGGGTTGCCCTGGGCATTCCGATCTCTTTCTTCGGCGCCATCTGGTTGATGCCCGCCATGGGTGCCTCCATCAACGTCATTTCCCTCTTCGCCTTTATCGTCGTCCTGGGCATCGTGGTGGATGACGCCATTATCGTGGGCGAAAACGTCTACAGCCACTTCCAGCGGGGCAACAGAGGCCTGCAGGCCGCGATCGAAGGGGCCCAGGAGGTCTCCGTACCGGTCGTCTTCGCCATCCTCACCTCCATCGCGGCCTTCTCTCCCCTCCTGATGGTCCCCGGCAACACCGGAAAAATTATGAAGCTCATCCCCCAGATCGTCATCGCCACCCTCATCTTCTCCCTCATCGAGTCGCTGTTCATCCTCCCGGCCCACCTTGCCCATTCCAGGATGAACCACGACGGCCCCTCAAAACGGGGTATTGGAGCCAGGTGGCAGCGCTTCCAGGACCGGTTTGCCTCCGGGCTGCGTCGATTCATCGACGCATATTACCGTCCTGCGCTCGAATTCGCTCTGCGCTGGCGCTATCTCACCCTCGCCGTGGGCGTCACCACGCTCTGCCTCACGGTGGGCCTGGTCTGGGGCGGTTGGGTCCGGTTCGTCTTTCTTCCCATTATCGACGCGGACAACGTCGCCGCCCTGCTGACCATGCCCCAGGGCACGCCGGTTGAAGTCACTGCCAGAACCGTCCGCCACCTGGAACGAACAGCGATCGCGCTCCAGGAGAAACTCGAAGCGGAGAAAGGCCGGAAGCTCTTCCAGCACACCCTGGCCTCCGTGGGCGAACAGCCCTTTCGGGCCGCTCAGAGACGGAGCCGGAACCCGGGCTCGGTTTCGGCCTCTCACCTGGGGGAAGTCAACATCGAGCTGGTCCCCTCCGAACGCCGGAACCTGGGCAGCGCCGAAATTGCCAAACAATGGCGTAAAATGGCCGGGCCCATCCCCGACGTGGTGGAACTCACCTTCTCATCTTCTCTCTTCTCCGCGGGTGACGCCATCAACGTCCAGCTCACCGGTCCCGATTACGTGGAACTGCGCCGGACCGCGGAAAAACTCAAAGCGAGACTGAGCGAATACCCCGGCGTCACCGACATCGCCGACTCTTTCCGTCCCGGCAAGCAGGAAGTCAAACTCTCCCTCACCGAAGAGGCCAAAACCCTCGGCCTCACCCTGCTGGACCTGGCCCGGCAGGTCCGGCAGGCCTTCTACGGCGAAGAGGCCCAGCGCATCCAGCGCGGCCGGGACGACATCCGGGTTATGGTCCGCTACCCCCCCGAAGAACGGCGTTCGCTGGGCAACCTGGAAGACATGCGCATCCGCACGCCCGACGGCGGTGAAGTCCCCTTCTCCGTAGCGGCCGAATCCTCACTCGGCCGCGGGTATGCCGCCATCCAGCGGACCGACCGCCAGCGCATCGTCAACGTCACCGCCGACGTGGACCAGACCCGGGCCAATGCCAATGAAATTCTGGCCGATCTCACCGCCCGGGTGCTGCCCGAAACACTTGCCGACCACCCTCGCGTCCGCTACACCCTGGAAGGCGAACAGCGCGAACAGCGCGAAACCCTGGGCGGACTCCAGAGCAGCTTCGGCATCGCCATCCTGGTCATCTACATCCTGCTCGCCATCCCCTTCAAATCCTACCTCCAGCCTGTCATCATCATGGCCGCCATCCCTTTCGGCGTGGTCGGCGCCATCTGGGGACACATCATCATGGGCATGGAACTCAGCCTGCTCTCCCTCTTCGGCGTGGTCGCCTTAAGCGGCGTGGTCATCAATGACAGCCTGGTCATGGTCTCCTTCATCAACCAGGCTCGAACGCGGAAACTCAGCCTGGAAAGTGCCATACGGGAAGCGGGCGTCGCGCGCTTCCGCCCCATCCTGCTCACCTCCCTCACCACATTTGTGGGCCTCTCGCCCCTCCTCCTGGAAAAAAGCCTCCAGGCCCAAATCGTCATCCCCATGGCCGTCTCGCTGGGCTACGGCATCATCTTCGGCACCTTCATCACCCTGATACTGGTCCCCATCAGCTACGCCATCCTGGAGGACCTCAAAGCCCTGGGTGCGGGGCTCTTCAAACGACAGCGCGAAGGTGCCGGACAGGACCTGGAGCAGGCGGCATAGCGGGGTAGTGATGGGTGAATTTAACACCTTGCTGATATGCCCAACTTTATTTATCTTTATTCCTGAACAAATATAAAGTTCATACGCGACGACAGTACCACGCAAGGAGGCATCGCCCCGATGGCTATAGAAGCAGCAACGCTCCAGGAAACCTTCGAACAGATGGAGCGGAAACTCCACAGGATCGTCCCCGATATGGAACTCCGGTACAAGGCGGAACTCGTCTACGAAATCAACCGCCTCAAAAAGGAGCGCGGGGCGATCATCCTGGGGCACAACTACATGGAACCGGCGCTCTTTCACACGGTTCCCGACGTGGTCGGCGACTCTTTGGAACTCAGCCGGAAGGCCGCGGAAACCGACTGCGACCCCATCGTCTTCTGCGGCGTCCGGTTCATGGCCGAAACGGCCAAAATCCTGAACCCGGACAAAACCGTTCTGCTGCCGGCCAAAGTGGCGGGCTGCTCTTTAGCCGCAAGCATCACCGCAGAAGACGTCCGCTCCCTGCGAAAACGGTATCCCGGCGTCCCCATCGTCACCTACATCAACACCTATGCGGACGTCAAAGCCGAATGCGACATCTGCTGCACCTCCAGCAACGCGGCAAAGGTCGTGGCATCCTTAAATGGCGACACGGTCATTTTCCTGCCCGATGAATACCTGGCCGCGAACGTCGCCCAGGAAACGGACAAGCGGATCATCTTCCCCACCAGAGTCGGCCTGGACCAGCCTCGGGAGGGGCTGGACTACGAGATGATCGGCTGGCACGGCAGGTGCGAAGTCCACGACAAATTCACCGTACACGACGTTGAAAACGTCCGCGCGCAGTTCCCCGGCGTGCTCGTGCTTGCACATCCGGAGTGCAGCCCGGAAGTCGTCGCCGCCGCCGATTTCTCCAGCAGCACCTCAAAAATGACCCAATACGTCCAGCAGACCGACGCGCCCAGCTACCTGCTCCTGACCGAGTGCAGCATGGGTGACAACATCATGGCCGAAAATCCCGAAAAGGAGATGGTCCGGCTCTGCAGCATCCGCTGCCCTCACATGAACGAAATCACCCTCGAAGACACCTTAAACGCCTTACAAAACAACGAACAGATCATCGATATCCCCGAAGAGATTCGCATTCGGGCCAAACGCGCCGTGGACCGCATGCTGGAAATCGGGTAGAACAACGGGCGATAAACAAACGCAGGGGCGGGTTTTTAACCCGCCCCTGTCTGTTGTCATAAGGAATCCAACACATGGCTCTGGACATCTGGATGTTTATGGGAAAAATCGACGCTTTCGAAAAGGAAGGCGCAGACGCCGTCCTGGACCGCCTGCAGGGGGTCGGCATCAACACCCTCGTCCTGGGCGACCTCATCTTCGACGCGCAGCCGGCCTATCCGTTCACACCGGGACTTTATACCGGCTGTGAAACCTCGCCCCCGGCAATGCCTCCGGAGAACGCTCCCCGGTTCGAGATCCTCAGGGAAGCAGTCCGGAAAGCAAAGGAACGCGGATTTGGAATCTACCTGCACGACTGGGGACAGAACGCGCCGGGGTGCATCAACAACCCGGAAAAACTCCGCTACGGGCCGTCCAGAACCCGGGACGTGGTCCGGAGCCTGCCCCAGGTCGACGGCTTCATTTTAGACGGACCCGAATGGGGCTATGAAATCGCCCCGGCGCATCGCAGCAACCTGTTCCGGTGCGACTGCGACTGCTGCCGGGACAGGGCAACCGCCTGGGGCTACGACTTCGACGCCCTCCTGGGCGCCCGTGACCGGTTGAAATCCCGCTTGCAGAACCTGGGCCACCTGCCCAAAGGCCGACGGGAGCGGGGACTCATGGACGGACTTGACTTCCTGATCGACGACCCGAACCTCTTCGACTGGTTCCGGTTTAAAACCGACTCGATTGAGCACTACGTCCGAACATTCGCCGAAACCGCCCGGCAGCTGCACCCGTCCAGGGCCATGGCCTGCGGCCCCAGATTGCCGGCCTTTGCCCCCCTTACGGGTTACAACTTCCGGCGGCTGTCTGAAATCGTCGACTTCCAGTGTCCCAAGCTCTACTTCTGGCAGCACGGGGTCGACGGCCTGAAAGGCACGCTCTACCGCTACGCCGAAACCCTCTGCGCCTGGAACCCGGGCCTCACCGGGTCCGAGGCCCTGGACCGCGTGCGGGAACTGTTCGCCCTGTGGGTGCCGGGCACATCCGGACTGGACGACCTGGACGATCCCCTGCCGCCCGAATTTTTCCAGACCGTGGTCACGGCCGAAATCGCGAAAATGCGGGAACGCATCGGAGACATCGCCCGCATCCGCCCCTGGATGGGCCTGCACCACGGCGGGGTGAGAATGGGCAGCAACGAACTGGAACAGCTGCTCAACGTGATTGCAGCGGGCGGACTGGTCACCTTCATCTACTGGCACTACAGCGACATGGCCGGGTCCGATTGGGAGGTGGTCAAAAAAACCACCGGGCAGTAAAGCCCGGTGGTGGAAAATGCAAAAGCTGTCATTTCCCTCACCCCACTTCGCGCTCCCCTGTCTCCCCGTCGAACACCTCCCTCTGGAACACCCGGTTCTGAAACCGCACGTACTCCGCCTTTGTCATCGCAGGCTGGTGGTCCTTCAAAATCGCCTTCGCTTTTTCGGCCTTTCCGTAAAGCAGGTCCACCGCCGTCAGCGCCAGGGACTTGGCCGGCGCGACATACCCCATCTCCTTATCCGAAATATGCCACTCGGCGCTGTGCCCGGGGCCGCTTGCTCCCGCCATGTAGGGGTGGACCGCAGGCATGATATGCGACAGATCGCCCATGTCGGTCGATCCCGTCCGGTGCCCGACCTCGCAATATTCGTCCACCCCGAACAACAACTCCGAATTTGTTTTGAAAACCTCCTGCAACGCCGGATCGTTCCTCATCGGCATATACCCCGGAAGCGTCTCGATCTCCACCTTTGCCCCCAGCGCCATCGCCCCTGCCCGAAGCGCCCGGTCCACCTTTTGATTGGCTTCCAGGATCGCCTCGTTCGTCTTCCCCCGCACATAGGTCTCCATCCGCACCTCGGCCGGGACCACATTCACAATATCCCCGCCTTTGGTAATAATCGGGTGCACCCGAATCGCATCCCGGTCCCGGAACATCTCCCGCTGAGCGTGAATGGCCGCTATGGCCACATGCGCCGCATTCAACGCGTTAATCCCTTTGTGCGGAGCGCCTCCGGCGTGGGCCGCCCGTCCCAGGAACCGGATCACCTTCACCACACACCCGTTGCAGGAAGGCGCCACCGCAACCTTCCGCATCTCCGGGTCGCTGTGCGTATGAATCATCAACGCCATGTCGATATCGTCGAAACACCCCAGCCGGACCAGCTCGGGCTTCCCCCCCAGAAAGCCCAGCCGCTTCTCCTTCACCAGCCCCAGCCGGTACTCCACCTCCACGTACTCCTCTGCCGGCACCGCAAAAAAGACCACCGTTCCGGCCAGCGCTTCGGCCGCCCGGCTGTCCACCATCCCCATCATCGCCCCCATCAGCCCTGCAATCTGCGCGTTGTGACCACACGCATGGGCCGCCCCCGTATCCGCATCCGCCATGGGATGGTCCGACACAACCAGAGAATCCAGTTCCCCGATCAACGCCACCGTGGGCCCGGGCGCCTTCCCCTTCAGCACCCCCTTTATCCCCGTAATGGCAAGCCCCGCCTCGTGGGAAATTCCGAACTCCTCCATCGTATTGGACACCAGCTTAGCTGTCTCAAACTCCTTGAATCCCGTCTCCGGGTGCGCCATAATATGATCGCCGACCCGTTCGATCTGCGCCTTCCGCCGATTGATCGCCTCACAGATCTTCTGTTTCAATTCCTGCTTCGTACCCATAAACCCTCCCGGGAAACGGTCAGCTTACCTGATCTTCAGCAACAGCATGAGCAAAATCGGCGTTCCCACCGCCTGCAGCAGCATAAACCGCACCAGCACCTGAGTATTGGACCACCCATCTTTATGTCGAAAATGGTCGTGCAGCGGATAGCGCACCGTCTTGAAAACTCCGATCTTGAAAAACCGGAGCAACGCCACTTTCAACAGCCCCGTGGCGCCGTTCACCAGCACCACCCCCGCGACGATAAAAATCAGAAACGGATTCCCACAGGCCAGCACGAGCATCCCCAACAGCAGCCCCATGGAACGAGACCCCGCATCGCCCATCATAACCGCACTTGGAAGGGCATTGTGCCAGAGATATCCGGCCAGACATCCCACCATCAAAAACGCCATCATGGCCCAGCCGGCGCCGTAGTCGTAGTACGGCACCAGCAAATAGTCGGCAATCACACTGTGGCCGACTATTCCGTACAAAAATCCTCCCAGATAGAGGAAGGCCAGCGCACAGAGGCTTCCCGACAGCCCGTCCACCCCATCGGTGCAGTTTGTTGCATTAATCGCCATCCAGATCAGCACGGCGCCGATTGGAACGAATACCGATGGTGAAACAGCAATGGGCGTCTTGATGAGTGGCAGCCACAGCTCGAACGTATCGAGCTGGCAGATCACCATCGCCGCCAGCAGGGAAACCCCCAGATCGATGGCCGCCATCCGGTACTCTCCCCACCCCTTCTCGCTCCTGTCGTCCATAAACCCGACGAGCATCGCCACCAGAATACACCCCAGCGCCTGCAAAAACCGCATCTCCAGCGGAAGAATGAGCAGACAGACCACCAGATAGACCGGGACAAAAACAACCCCGGCGCCTGAGGGCTTCCCCTGGCTCTGCTCCCCCTCAACCGCGTAGGCCCGCCCCCGGTCCAGGGGCAGGCGCATCCAGAGCCGGGGCAGGAGCAGCCAGGTAAAAATCGTGGCCAGCGCCGTCCCCAGCCCCGCCAAAAAGAGATAGGAGGTCAGCAGCCGCAACGGCCCGTAGACCTCGGACAATTGATGCCCCAGCCAGTAAAGCACAACCTCCGCCCTTTCTACTTTCAAGGAGAATGCGTCACAATCCTGCGCCCTTTCAGGAAATGTAATACCATCCCCCAAAAAGGGCAAGCAGAAGTTGAAGATTTACGAGGTACGCGTTTTTGAAACCCGCCCTGTGGCGGTCCTGTGGACAAAAAACTTGACAACCCCCGGCTGACATCCTATCTTTTCCATGTCACGAACCGAAACTCCGGAGAATACCATGACGTCTGCCTTGTTTCAATACCCCATCTTCAACAGGAGCGCCAAAGTCGCTCTGACAGGACAGACGTCTGCCCGGTCCACCGGCCATATGCACCATATGACCTCAACCACGTCGCATACCAGCCCCCCGGCGGTGCACCCCTCGGAGACCTGATCCAGCACAAAAATAACTTCCCACCCCTCTGAGCCCACTGCCGACCCGGCAGCGGGTTTTTTTATTTCGCCCTGTTCACAAGGAGCGCTTCAACCATGAAATCTTTAAGAAAGCCCGGCGCATTTACGCGCTTTGTCATCGTCGATACCGATGGCAAAGCATTCGATGTAACACCTGAAAGCTTTGCACAATGCCCGATCTTTTCAAAATCCGAACCCGTGTATGCCCTGTTGCGACAATTCGTCTCCAACGAACTGGCACAGGGCGTGGAATCGGAAATACCCCCCAGGCACATCGATTACATGCGCCAGCACGAACTGGTGGACTACTGCGAAGTCTCCGAAAAAGGGCACTACAAATGGTACCCCAACGGCGTACTGGTTCAAAAACTCATTCTGGATTATGCGTCTCGGCTGGCCCACGCGTGGGGCGCTGTTGAAATGAAAAATCCCATCCTCATCCGGGGAGACCACAACGTCGTGGGTGAATTGATGGGAGAATTTCACGAACGGGACTACCAGGTCGACGGCGGCAGGGGCGTCTGCTACCTCCGGTATGCCTCGGACCCTCTCGGCTTTCCCTTTATGCAGAACGTCCGCTTCAGCCACAGGCAATCGCCCCTGAAAGTGTACGAAGAAGCCACCTGTTTCCGCAACGAGCAGGAAGGAGAAGTAAGCGGCCTCAAACGGGTGCGAAACTTCACGATGACGGATATGCACGCCGCCTGCGCCACCCGGGCCGAAGCACGCGGCGAGTTTGAAATCCTGTGCCTCAAATTCGCCGACCTCATGAACGACATCATTGCAAAAGGGCGCTGGGTTCTCGGCTGGGAAGGCACCGTGGATTTCTTCGAAGCCAACAGAGCGTGGCTGATCGACATCGGAAAAAAGATAAACGTGCCGGCATTTTTCAAGCTCATGCCGCACATGAGCCACTACTATGCCATCAAAAACGAATATCAATTCATCACCGAAGACCGATCCAATATCCAGATCAGCACGGTACAGTGGGACGTAAAGGACGGCGAGCGATTCAATATCGGCTTTACCGACGGACAGGGCCGCAAGCACCCCTGTCCCGTGATCGTCCACGCGTCCAGCTTTGGGAGCATCGAAAGAACGCTCTGCGCAATACTGGAAAATATCGCGGTTGACGCATCCAGAGGCGTTCCACCCATGTTCCCCCTCTGGCTGGCACCCACACAGGCGAGAGTCATCCCCGTCGCCCACGGTCACCTGCCCTTTGCCACACACATCTGCGACACCCTATCCTCCCGAAACATCCGGGTAGACGTAGACGACCGCGGGGATACCGTGGGCAAAAAGATCCGGAATGGGGAGAAGGCGTGGGTCCCCTACCTGCTGGTCGTGGGGAAAAAAGAACAAACCTCGGGCCGGCTGAACATAAGATCGCGGGAAAACGGAACGCAGATGGAGATGGAGATTGACGATTTCATACGGATGGTCTGTCAAAAGACCGGGGGAATGCCTTTCCGCCCGCTGCCTGTGCCCCAACGCATCAGCCGGCGGCCGTTATTTTACGGTTGAGCGAAAAAGGGAGGTACTCCTGTTTCTACGATTGTAACTCCCGGTGTCGGAGGATCACCGCAGGACTTGAAATCTCTATTGCTCCTTTCCGTCTCTAACCATATATTATCCCATCTCCTCAGACCTGATCTCCCCCCTTGATACCACACGTCCGTTTTCCAAAGGAGGACCCTGGCGTGTCATACGATCTCCAGATCTTTTCCGGCAACGTCAACACGCGTCTCGCAGATGAAATCTGTTCTATCCTGGAAATCCAGCGGGGCGCTGCTCAGGTCGGCCGATTTCCCGGCGGAGAGACAAGCGTACAAATCTGTGAAAATGTCCGCGGGAAAGACGTTTACATCATCCAGTCCGTCTGCGCCACCGAAGGACTTTCGCCCAACGATGCCCTGATGGAACTCCTCATCCTCATCGACGCTGCCCGGCGGGCCTCGGCGCGGCGTATCACAGCCGTCCTCCCCTACTACGGCTATGCCCGGCAGGACCGCAAGCACGCTCCCAGGGTGCCCATCACAGCCAAACTGATCGGCAACCTGATCGTCACCGCGGGCGCCAGACGCGTGCTTTCTCTGGACCTCCACTCCAACCAGATCCAGGGCTTCTTCGACATCCCGATGGACCACCTCTATTCGGTCAACATCTTTGGGAAATACCTTCTCGACAAAAAACTGGACAACCTGGTGGCGGTCACACCGGACGTCGGCAACATCAAAATGACCCGGGCCTATGGCGAACTCCTGGGAGCGCCTCTCGCCATCATCGACAAAAGGCGCGTCAGCGATCAGGAAACCGAGGTCATGACCATCATCGGAGACGTGGAAGGGAAGAACGTGGTCATCATTGACGACCTGATCTCCACGGGCGGATCACTCATCGAAGCGGCTTCGGCCCTGGAACAAAAAGGCGCCCTCGACATCTGCGCGGCCATCGTCCATCCCGTACTGGCCGGCCCGGCGGTCGAGCGCGTGGAAATCTCCTGCCTCGCCGAACTCGTCGTTTCCAACTCCATCCCCGTGCCGGAAAAGGTCCAGAACGGCAAAATCAAAGTCCTCTCGGTGGCCCCCATTCTGGCAGAGGCCATCCGCCGCATCCACAACGACGAGTCGGTCAGCACCCTCTTTGCCGATGCCCACGTGGAGGGATAGGGAACAGCGCATTCATCCCCATTCCCGCGGACTTCCACTCACCGAAGGATTCACCTATGGTCAGCGAAGCGCAGTGGCAGCAATTCCAGGAAGAAGGCTACCTTCATCTGGGAAAGGTCATGGACAACGGAGAACTGGAAGCGATACAGCAGCGCATAGACGACATTATGCTGGGGAAAGCCCCCCTCGACTACGATCTCATGCTCATGCAGCTGGACTACAAATCCGAAACCGACAGCACTCCGGGGCCTCAGACCAAAGGCCACAAAGGGGCTACTTTGAACTACCGCAAAATCCAGGACCTGGAGTTCGATTCCCTCTTCCTCACGTACATGCAAACTCCCCTCTTCCGGGACATCTGCGCAAAAGCCTACGGTCCCGATACGCCGATCGCCTGCTTCCGGGCCATGTTTATGAACAAACCTGCCCGAAAAGGCAACCACCTGCCATGGCATCAGGACCGGTGGACCGACCTGGACCGCGATCCTCTGATCACCATCTGGACGGCCCTCGATCCGGCGACCGTTGCCAACGGCTGCGTCCAGATTATCCCCCAATCCCACCGGTGGGGTCTCATCAATCCAGAAAGCCCATCCGGCTTTCTCAACCAGGAACAGATCAACGACCTTACAGCCAAGTCAAAGCCCGTCTACGTAGAGCTGCAGGCGGGCGAAGTCGCCCTGCTGCACAACTGGCTGCTCCACAGCTCCGAGGTAAATCAGACCGACATTCCCCGGCGTGCATTCAGTATTTGCTATATGGATGCTGCTACAAAATCCAGAAGCGGGAAAATCTTTTCGGTTATTTTTGGCGAAGGCGCTCTGCATCCGGTGGGAGGTTAAGTGGAAAATCCCCCGCCCTTCCGGTGTCGCCTTCTGAATATCTCCCTTTCACCACTGTCGCGAGTCCGGCACTGCCTTCCACGCCCCGCCCTGTAAAATCGACTCCTGGCTGATCAGCCCCGGAAGGGTCATATCCATCGCCTCATGGATGCCGATCGGACAGGGCGTCCCATCCACAATACTCCCCACAAAATCGAGTACCTCAAAATAGTCCCCGCCGCCGTGCCCGGCCTTTTTCGCTTCCTCTGATGGACTGCGCCACATCCGGGGCATATACGCCTCTTCCAGGTCCGCCAGGTCCACCCAGGCGTTCTTATCCTCGTGCAGGTCGGCCAGCCAGATCCTGTGACGCTCTCCCCGACTGCGCGCCGACTCGTAACACCCCCTGGTCCCCTGGAGTGAATAATTCGTCATCGCGTGCGGCCGCTCCGACAGCATATCCACCCGGATCTTGATCATCCCCCCCTTCGTCGTCTTGGCCAGCATCACACAGGTGTCCTGGTTCTCGTAAAACACTTCCCTGGGGTCCATATAGTGGTGCCCGCTCCCCTCGCAGCAGACCCGCACCACCCGGTCGTCCGGCATCCACTGCAAAATTGGACCCAGGCTGTGCGTCCCGTACGTAATCCCGTCAATCCCCGTCTGCCACGTTCGACGCCACTTTGTAATCTCATTCAGCCCCTTCAACTCGTGGATATACTCCCCCTCCGCGTAGTAAACCACGCCGAACAGCCCTCGCCGGACCAGCTCCTTCACCAGCACGTTCGGCTTCATATAGGTATAATTCTCCGCCATCATATACACCGCCTTCGACCGCTTCACCACCGCCACCAGTGCCCGGCACTCCGCCACGGACACCGCCGCCGTTACCTCGCTCAGCACGTGGATATTCTGGTCCAGGGCCAGAATCGCCTGCGGCGCGTGAAAGTGCATCGGCGTCCCGATGACCACCGCATCCACCTCCGATTGCGCCAGCATCTCCTCATAATCCGTGTACCTCTCCGATGCCCCCAGTTTCTCCGCAGCCTCCTCAAGCAGCGCCTCCCGGATATCGCACACCGCATGGATGCGCGCCAGCGGGTGCGCGTCGAACGCCGCCCGAAAACTCCCCCCCCGTCCAACCGCTCCCACAACGCCCACGTTCAGCTTCTCCAGAACCGCCACGTCGCACCTCCTCTCATGCCGAACGCCAGACCTGCCACACCAGACAGAGCCATCCCCCTAAAAAGGCCAGCCCTCCCAGCGGGGTTATCGCCCCCAGCCAGCGAACGCCGCTCAGGCTCAATGCGTACAGACTTCCCGAAAAAATCACCGTCCCCGCCACAAACAGCCACCCGCCCGCAGCCCCCACCGACCCCGGCCAGCGGGACATCGCCCAGGCCGCCGCCAGCAGGGCCAGGGCGTGATACATCTGGTAGCGCACCCCCACCTCAAACACCTTCAGCATCTCCGGGGCCAGCCTCTCCTTCAGCCCGTGCGCCCCGAACGCGCCGGCCGCAACACCCACAAATGCCGAAACCGCTCCAATGCAGAAAAACACACGGTCCATATCTCACCTCCGAAGAAATTGAACATTGAAAATCACCCAGCCTTCAATCTCCAATCAAAAATAGAGACTGTGTCCCTGCCCCCGAAACCAGATCGCATCGATCACAAAAGAGAGTCCCGCCCCCGTAAAGTGTCCCACAACCAGCCCGATGAAAAAAGGCTTCGCCCGATCGAACAGGACCAGCCCTCCGAACCGGATAATCAGCACCTTCACCACCCAGGTCACAAACAGAGACAGCGCCGTCCACCGGACCTGTCCCACCGAAGCGATCGAAAACCCGATCGGATGCAACCGCCACCAGGTAAACCGATGGCGCAAATAGGTCATGACCACCGTGGCCAGCACCCCAATGCCCAGAAAGTGCACCCGGCCGGCCGTAAACCCCTCTGCGGACTTCATCTTGCCCACAACCGTATCAAAAGGCACCTGTCCTCCCCGCCGGAACACCCACTCTCCGAAATTGTAGCCCCCCGTACCGTAAGCCAGCTTCAGGGAAAACCAGAAAGAAATCAGCAGACTGACCCCCAGGGCCAGCGCAACGGACGTCACATAAATCCCCCTGGGCAACCGCCGGTCGCTGTGCACCCTGGCCGCATTGGCCCCAAACGGCATAAAAATAGCGATCGGATCGCAGGCCCACGCATAGGAAAGCGCCAGCCCCGCCATCGTGGACCCACTCAGTGTTGCCGGTCCCACCATATGCATGGGAAAAGCCTGGGGCACCAGGGGCCCGCGGACGAACACCAGTCCCCCTTCGATCACGATCCGGGTCAACCCCAGGTAGAGCGTGACCACCGCAAACAGCAGCAGGACCGCAACGTGCAGCGCGATTCCAACCGCGTGCAGCCAGAGCAGGATATAGACGGCCGCCCCCAGAACCCCGAAAACCGCCGCCCGGTATGAGAGGATCTCCCCCGTATCGTCCACGGAGGCATCTTTCCGAAACGCCTTGCGCAGCACATCCCGCAGGTGCCCCCGCGCCACCCAGACCCCGCCCAGCACAATCGCCGCAAACGCCCCGAACCCCTGCCAGGCCAGCGCCGAAGGATAGATCGAATAGGTCTCGGAAGCCCCGACGCTGAACCCCGTCCGGTTAAACAGGGCGGTCTCGACCAGATTGAAAAGGTTGAACACCCAGACGCTGAAAATCACGTCCACGTTTACAAAGTACGTAATCCCCATCAGCGGAAAGGAGAAATTCGTCGAAATACCGGGCAAAAGGTGGCTCCCCGGAATACTCAGCCGGATGGGCGGAATGGCCGGCCATCCGTGGGGGTAAAAGTAGCCCGGGATATTCCACGCGATCTTGAACGCCGCGATCCCAAACCCGATCCAGAACAGCCGGCTGCGCATAAACCGGGGCAAAAACCGCTCGTCCTCCGCCCCCTCCATCATCGCTAACGGCACGTCCACCAGGGGAAAATTCAGCCGCTCTTTCTCCACCCACTGCTTTCTGAAAATCGCAACCAGACAAACACAGAGCGTCAGCGTGGCCACGATCAGCGTTCCCCACCACAACAGGGGCGCGATCCAGATGTGCCAGGGAATCGAAGCTCCGGCTGGCAGTCCCTCAAAAAACCAGCTCACCTCCGGCCCTGCCCCCGGCACGGCCCAGGGGGGGATATGGTGGTGCAGATAGTCCGCCCAGCTATTCTCCGTTGTCGCATAATAAAAAGGCGATGCCGAAACCGAAATCACATACCCCGTAATCCCGTACGTCGGCACGGACACCGCCGCCAGCAGCATCATGTAGACCACACCCAGCTCATCGCTCCGCAGCCCGCAGCGGTGCCTGACCAGCTTCAACAGAGGATTGAGGACAACCACCACCAGAATAAACGAAAAGGCCAGCCCCAGCGGGAAATAGTTCGTCGTCATATAGGTCGAACGCACAACCCACTCGGAATAGGGCGCGCCCATCGTCACGGCCACCACACCGACCATGCCCACCACAACAGAACGGAGCGTCAGAATGCGCTTCGTCCGGAGCACTGGCGCACCGGCTGCTGCAGACAGGGACATGGTCTAACCCCCTGAGATGGACATCCAGCGGTCCGTGCGCTCGATCTTGTGTTGACCAATGGAAACGACGTTCGTCGTCCTCACCTGCCATCCCTCTCCATTCGACCGCAGCCACACCCGGCTGGGCAACCTCACCTCCGCCTTTCCCTTCAGGGTCTGGAAAGGCGTGAACAGCTCCTTTAGAACGCCCGATTGCCGGTCATACGCAAAACCCGGGTGGCGGGTACAGTGCAGCAGGGTCCGGCCGCCCGCCGTCTCCACCGCCTCAACCGGAAACGCCCGGTGATGGCTCCCCTCCTGACACAGAATAACCGGCTCAGGATCTGTAAACACAAGCGGCTTATTTCCCGGGATATCCGTCCACGTACCATTCAAAACCACGTCAAACCGGCCCTCGCCCCGGCTCGTCACCTCTTCCACCGCCAGCGGAGGACGCGCAGAAACCTGGACCTCCAGCGCGCCATTTTGGAAATACGTACAATCGTAAAGGGACACCTGCGTGCCTTCCCTGCTGGAAATTACCGTTGCGTACCGCCCCTGCATCCGGGCCACTCCGTCCACCGTGTGCCGCCGGGAAGGATCGGACGCATAGAACACCTGCGCTGTCCGTTCGCCGGTCTGGTTAACCTCCAGCGCCACCACCCCGGCATCGTCCCGCGTTACATGTCGAACCCCAACGACCCTGTCGGTTGCATACATCGGCTCCCAGAGCGCCACAAATCGGCTGCGCAGGTCCTCACCCTCGCGGCGCATCACCACCTTGGGCATCCGGAACTTCTCCACTAGCGAGTGGTCCTCATCGCCCAGAGACTTCTGCCAGCAGCGCCGGATACTCGGCACCGTGCAGGTATAAAGATCCCCCTCCACGGGCTCCAGCATATGCAGACGCACATCGGCCATCTCCCGGTCAATGGCTCGAAAATCCGCGCGAAACGGCCCCTCCACCCGACCTCTATGCACGTCTCGAAATACCCCGTACCAGGGGTTCACATCGCGCGTTTTGAGTCCCCGTGCGTGCAGTTCCTTCTCCCATTCACTGTGGGCCGGCGGCGTAAACGGCTTTCCATCGTCGGCGTAACTCTCGGCGAAAAACCGCGTCGGAACCGAAACGCTCATGGTCTGATCCGTAGAACAGCTTCCCTGCGCCATCCACTCGTGAACCTCTCCCCCCTCTACCTGGAAGATATCTACCACCACGTTGTCCGCCTCGCCAAGCGGAATCAGAAACAGCACCCGCCGGTAGGTCCTGCACTGGGGATATGCCATCACTCCGGAGGCCTCCACGACCTGCACCCCGTTCTCACACGGGTGCCAGCCTATCAGATCCCCCGCCACGGAAACGCGTTTCTGCGTTTCCCGGTCCACCACCACCAGATTGTGCCCCGAGGCAACCGTAGCGAACATTCGGTACGTCCACGTATACCCGATATCTGCAATCAGTTCGTCCGTGTACGCCCAGAGCGCAAAATTCAGCATATCGTGGTGGTCGTGACCCCAGTTGCCCGAATAGTGGAGGTGCGCCTGAATCGGATGGCCCTTCTCCAGCGCTCCCCGCCCCAGAACCGCGTGCCCGAACGCAGGGTATATCAGCGGCCGCCCGTCCCGGGGGTCCGGGTGTCCGCCGCCTGGAATCTTGCTGTACGTATCGTGCACCATCATATAGGTACCGTCGGGATAGCCCATCGTATCCAGCGTCTCTATTGCACGGTAAAGCCGGGGGAGTTCTGTCCGATTGTCCAGCCCGTCGAACCGCCTGCCGTCGATACTCGAAGCAAAACCGGGAGGGTCGGCATATCCCTCTCCGTACTCCGCTGCCCGCTTTATGCCGTAGATGTGCTGGCGGGCATAAGACATACTCTCCGGAAACACGCAATCCGCCATCAGCGTCTTCAGCACCATCTCGCGGAGCTTCCAGTAGGAATAATGGATCAACTCGGGCATACCCACGCTCCGCCCGATCAAAATCAGTCCCTGCGCCTGGTACGGAATATAATTGCTCAACGCCTCGTCGGGATGGGGATAGTAAACATCGTACAGCATCGCATCCTGTACCGAATAGAGGAACAGGTCCGCCTCAACCACGCACCGGGCATCCCCACCCGCTGCCAGCCGGTCCAGCGCCTCCCACACCGGCGCGTTCACCACGAAATCGTAGCCCTGGGCCAGGTCGCCCACGTGCCGGATGCCCGTATGGTACTTATCGTACCAGATACCGGCGTACACCGGATATTCCGTAACCGGCCGCAGCCGGTCACCTTCCGCAATCCCCGGGCGGCCCCGGTGCGTCTTCGGCCAGTGCGGAACCGCACACCCAAAATCGTATAGAATCGCCGCCGCACGCGCCGCATACTGCTCATCGCTCGTTATCTGATACAGCATCCCCAGCGTCTTCGCCGCCTCAATCAGATAATACACCCGTAGCGAATCCATATACTCTCCGTACAGGTAGATCCGCTTCCCGTCGGGCGCATCGTGATAAGGATACGCCTGCCTGTCTCCCTTAGGGCCGGTAATCTCAATCGTCCCGGTCCGCGGATAAAGCGCAAACGGATCCACCGTGTGCCCTCTGGGACACCAGATACGGTCCGGATCGTCCGGGCGCCACACCAGCCTGGCCCCGTCTCCGGTGGGACACATCGCGATGCGTGTGGCCGGCATCACCCGGCTGTTTCCGGCAATCCGGTTGCGCAGCGGCACCATGCCGATGAGTTCCTCCGGAGCCACCTTCAAATACGGCCCGGCCTTCTTCTTGAGTTCCTCACCCGTCAGCGTCTCGGTCAGATTTGTCATCTGTGGGTTGCCGCGCATATCCGGCATCTGCACGCGCGGGACCGGCTTCAGCGTGTCCACCCACTGCTCGGTCGGATAGAACCCGCCATAGTATTCCCGCAACGCTGCCTCCGTCCCAGCCTCAAACTTGCCAAACTTGGACATAAGGTTTATCTCCCCGTAAGCGCAAGGGTTGTACTTTGCTCGTAAGCATACTCCCCCGGGCCGGGGGTTGTCAAGCACTATCGGCTTCCTCTCATTCGATGGGAAGCTGGATTTTTCAAAAGAGGAAGCGTATATTGGTTTTCGGATATACATCCGGTCATGTACGGTTTTGGAGGTACCAGCTGGGAAGGACTGCGTCGGTGACCGGGATTGGAAGACAGGACACCCCCGACACGGGATTTATCAGAGGAGGCGCCATGTCCAAATTTGGCGAGTTTATCCCGAAATCCGCTCGATCGAAAGCACCCACCCCGACGGGCTCAACCGGCCCTCCTGCGCTGGACGCCACATCGGGCCTGGGTTCCGACCGGCTCTCGGAGAGACCCTTTTCACAGGCAGACCTGGAACAATACTACGGCGGATTTTTCCCCACGCCGGAATGGGCCGACGCCCTCCAGCCCGTGCCGCGCGACAGTCGCGCCAACCCCCAGTTGACGGACATACTGGTCCAACCACTCACCCCGGAGCGAATCGAGCGCCTGAAACAGGACGCCGAACCCTACCTGCGTGTCTCGCCCAACGACCTGATCGGAATGGCCCCGGTGCGCAACCGCATCGCCGGCAACGCCCGCGTGATGCCCTCCACGCGAATCGCCCGGTGTCCCGACGGCGATGGCGAAACGCTCACCTGGCGGCCCGACGACCCGGATAAGATCCGGTGTCCGCAGGGCCACGCCGTAGACCCCTTCGCACGCTACCCCCAGACCGGCAGCATCCGCATCACAGGTCCCGGAGGAGACGAGCAGGACTACCCCTATCACGACGCACCGGATGGAAAACGCATTTACCTCAACGGCGAGTTTATGGACTCGCTGCGCGTGTACTATCTCATCGAAGCTGCAAAGACCCTTGGCATATTGTACCGTCTCACCTCGGAAGTTGCCTATGCCCAACGCGCTGCGGCCATCCTCTACGACTTCGCCCGTGCGGTACCCCACTGGCCCAAGACCCACCGGGGACGTCCCGGAATCGCGGAAGACGACCGCCTGCGGCCCGTCACCGAATACCCCGTTTATGCCGGAATCTGGTACGACAAATACCACACCGGCACGCGACACTTCTGCACGCTTGCGGAAGGCTACGACTTTATTGTCAATACACCCGTCTGGGATGCGCTGGATACCTCGGTGCCCGGCAGAGACGCACGGGCCTGGATCGAGAACGACCTCTTCCTCTACTCCGTAAAAGACGCCATCCGGTACGACATTCACTACCCCCACCCCGACGCCGCCCTGAGCAACTACATCCCCTCCCAGGCCGCAGGCTTTATCCTCATCGGCCGGGGCGTGGGCATTCCCGAACTGGTCCACTACGCCTACTGGAAGCTCAGGCAACTGGCCGAAAAAACCCTCATGGCCGACGACGTATTCCCCGAAAGCATGTCCTATGGGGCCATGCACATCCACGGCATCGCCCGCGCCTCGGAAAAAGGACAGGGATACACCGATCCCCCCGGATTTATCTCCAGCATCGACGGCGGGCGGTTCGACAACCTGGACAACGCCCGGGAACTCCCCGTGCTCCGCCGCGCAGTCGAAACCCTGGCCACCATGGTCTATCCGGACGGCAACTACATCCAGGCCCACGACACCCATCACAAAATGCGCCAGAGGAAAAACACCACGCCGGAAGAAACGCGGCCCTCCACCTCCGCCGCCGGAGCAACGCGACCGCTCATCTACCCCGCCTTCGGACACGCCTGCCTGGCCAGGGGGGAAGCGCCAAAAGGCAACCAGATCCAGGCGCACCTGCACTACTCGGGCAACTGGGGGCACCATCACGACGACATGCTCAACTTCATCCTCTGGTCCTACAAAGAGGAAATGATCTCGGATATCGGATACCAGCTCACCTACAACGGCTTTTCCCACATCGCCGCCGGGCACAACCTGGTTGTCGTAGATCGAAACACGCAGAAAAGCGTAAATGCGCCGGGGGGCCTGCTCGGGTGGCATCCGGCGGAGGACGAAGTGCAGGTCATCGAGGTCTCGGCACCGGAGGTCTACCCTCAGTGCAGCACCTACCGCCGGACATTATTCCTCATCCCCATTGGCGAAACGGACAACTTGGTCCTGGACATCTTCGACGTGGAAGGCGGCAGCATCCACGAATGGATGGCCCAGGGAAGCTGCATGGTCGGACAGGCCCTGGACGTCTCGGTTCCCACCCAATACCATGCGGACAGCTATGCGGACGACGGACAGCCCTTCACCCCCCCTGCCCACCGCGAATGGGAAAAGCAGCTGCACGTCCGCGGGCTCAAATCGCGCGATGTGAACCCCTGGTACGGCGTGTTTCGAAACGTCCGCAAAGGACGTGTGGAAGGCCCGTTTACGGCCACCTTTCGCGCTGAGAACCCGGACATGCCCGATGTGCGCCTGCACATGCTCCTGCCCCCGGAAGGCGACCTCTACACCTGCACCGTGCCCACCCTGCGCCAGTGCTGGAGCAACGCCCTGCAAATAGAGGACCATTCCCTGGTGGAGAAATTCCGAATGCCCAAGCTCGTGATTCGGCGTGAAGGGGAGAACCTGCGCAGCCGGTTTGTTGCACTGTGGGAACCCGCACGCGGCTCCAGGGTCGTCAAAGAAGTGAAAACTCTCGCCCCCGGGCACGCCGAACCCGTGGCCGTGGAAATCCGTACCACCGGCGGGCACACCGTCCAACTTTTCTATTCGTCCGACCCTTCAAAGCGCCACGAGATCAGCAATGGAATGGCGTTTCAGGGCCGCTATGCGTCGGTCACCTCCCGGTGCGAAAACAAACAAATCACACTGTACGACTGCGCATCCTTCCACAACGGCGACCTGAAACTGACCCTGTCGCCTCGTCCCGCCCTGTCGGTAGAAGAAGTGAGGGGACAGGACAGGGACAACGTCGTGCTGGTCCTGAACGGCGTATGGACGGACATACCCGAAGACCGCCCGCTTCGATTTGAGCGTCCCGAACTGGTGGTCCTGTCCCAAAACGGCGGCCACCAGCGGGCCTTCCCCATCCAGGCAGTGGAAAGACAGGGCAACAGCACCCTGCTGCGGTGCAGCCGCCATCCGGGATTTGATTACGACTCGGGCGTACTTACAGAGACCACCACGCCGTTTCAGGTTGTGGAAGGCAAGGCGGAAGTGAGGCTTCCCAGCAGGGTGTGGGCCCGCTCAAACATTGCTCGAAAGGGTGTCTGGGAGGTGTTGACGACGGATGCGGTTACGGTGGGAACGCACCGGGTGGAGCGGTCCGATGATTGGGTGGCTGTGAAGGCTCGTTGAACATCTGCTGAAGAGATAACCCATGCCGAGATTCGACCCGATTGAATTTTCATCGCACGAGGACTTGAAGAACTACTACGGTGGGTTCTTCCCAACCCAAGCCTGGACCGAATCTCTCGCTACGGTCCCCCGCGACCAGCGCAGCAATCCGCACGACCTCCACGAAGTCAAAAAATCAAATAAAAAATGGATCGCATCTCTTCAGAAACAAACCCGTGCGTATATGGCATTCGCCCCGGAGGAATTGCTCGGCCTGGTCCCCCGGCGCAACCGCATTGCCGGCAACGCCCGAAAAAATAACGACCCCGCGTACTGTCCCAGCGGCGACAGCGCCCGGCTCACCTGGACCCCGGAGGATCCGGGCCGGATCTGGTGTCCCAAAGGCCATACGGTAGATCCATTCGAACAGTTTCCGCAAACCGGAACCATTGAAATCCTCGGCCCAAAGGGAGACCGGCAGGAATACCCGTACCACGACGCGCCGGACGGAAAAAGAATCTACCTGTACGGTGAATACATGGACAACGTGCGCCTGGGCTGTCTATCCAGGGCGGCGGACGTGCTGGCCATGCTCTACCGGGCAACAGAAGACCCGGCCTACGCCCAACGGGCCGCGGCCATTGTGTACGATTTTGCCTGCGCGGTCCCCCACTGGCCCAAGATCCACCGGGGACTGATCAGCGTGGCCTCGGAGGAGGACCGGTTTCGGCCCGTTGAAGAGCAGGTTACCCACGCCGGCATCTGGAGAGACAGGAACCACGCCGGACTCAAGGGAATCGCCGGGATTGTGGCCTACGATCTGGTGGTGAACGCGCCGGTATGGGAACCGCTGGACCGCCTAGCAGAGAGCGGGGATGCCCGCAGGGTGATCGAAGAGGACCTCTTCCTCTATCTGGTAAAAGATGCGATTCGCGCGGACATCCATTTTCCCCAGCCCAATTTTGTGCTGAGAAACCATATCCCGTCCCAGTGCGAGGGCATGATTGCCATTGGCAAGGCGGCCGGAATTTCCGAGCTGGTCCACTATGCATACTGGAAACTCCGGCAGATGGCGGAAAAGACCATCATGGCCGACTCGACCTTTCCGGAGAGCATGTCTTACGCAGCCATGCACCTCTACGGGATGGTGGATGCCGCCGCCGAAGGAGAGGGATATTCCGATCCGCCAGGGTTCCTCTCCAGCATAGACGGCGCCCGGTTCGACAATCTGGACCTCCCACGGCAGCTGCCCGAACTCTACCGTGCGGTTGGCGTCCTCAAATCCATGGTCTACCCCGACGGCAACTACATCCAGGCGCACGACACCACCTACTGGTTCGGCGGCGGCAGGGAGCCGATCCCGGAAACCGTGCACCCGATCATCTACCCCGCGTTCGGCCACGCCGTGCTGGGCCGGGGCGAGCGCGAACGAAAAGACCAGATCCAGGCGCACCTGCACTACTCCGGGAATTGGGGGCACGACCACCACGACATGCTCAACCTGATCCTCTGGGCCTACGGCGAAGAACTTGTCTCAGACTTCGGAAAAATTATGACCTACCGCCTGTTCGCCGATGGGTCCTGGGGGCACAACCTGGTGGTGGTGGACCGGAAAAACCAGGAGCGGGTGTCCCGGTCGGGATGTCTTCTGAACTGGCACGCCCCCGCAAACGAAGTGCAGGTCGTGGAAGCCTCAGAACCGGCAGTCTACCCTCAATGCAGCGTTTACCGACGCGCGCTTTTTCTGATCCCCGGAGGGGTTTTCACCCCTATCTCTCCCGGGTGCCGGCCGCTTGGGGAAACGGATAACCTGGTTCTGGACATCTTTGAGGTAGAAGGTGGGAACACACACGAGTGGATGGCGCAGGGGAACTGCATCAACGGCCAGACCCTTGAGGTCTCGGTACCAACAGAATATGATGCCGACAGCTATGCCGACGACGGGGTGCCCTTTACCCCGCCTGCCCACAGAGAATGGGAGAAACAACTGCAAGCGCAGGGGCTCACGCCGCAAGACGTAAGCCCCTGGTACGGCGTATTCCGGGATGTGCATAAGGGAAAAATCCAGGCGCCCTTCACCGCTGTGTTCCGCTCGGTCAACCGGAACCTGCCCGACCTTCGCCTCCACCTGCTGGAGCCGACCGACGCCGACCTCTATACCTGCACCGTACCCAGTCTCAAGCAGGGCCGCAACGCGAAAAAATCGGAAAATTGGGACCATTCCCTCGTGGAGAAATACCGAATGCCCAAGCTTGTGGTGCGCCGGGACGGTGCCCGTCTACACAGCCGGTTTGTCGCACTCTGGGAGCCCACGCGCGGAACCGATCTGACCGCCCGGGTAGAAAATCTCGCGCCGGGCCACCCTGATTTTGTGGCGCTGGAAATCCACACCGCCGGACAGGGTGAAACCATTCGAACCTTCTATTCCGCCGATCCCTCTCAGCCCAGGCGTGTTGACAAAACCGAATTCCAGGGACGCTGCGCGGTCGTCCGGTCCTGCGAGGAAAGCAAATACATCACCCTTTACGACACCGCTTGCTTCCAGGATGGCGACCTGGAGCTTACAATTTCAGACCGCTCGCCTCTTTTGCTGGAAAAAGTGACGGAACAGGATGGAGAGAGTGTACTGATCCTGAACGGAATCTGGGAGGATATCCCCCGGGGGAACCCCCTGATATTCCCGGAACCGGAGCTGGTGGTCCTTTCTCAGGACGGGAGCTATCAGAGGGCCTTTCCGGTAAAATCGGCAGAAACGGGAGAAGGCCAAACGTTGCTGCGATGCAGCCGACACCCCGGATTTGAGTATGACCTGGAAGCCCGAATGCTGAAAGAGATTTCTTTTCCGTTTCACACCGTAGAAGGAAAGGCGGAGATAAGGCTTCCCAGCAGGGTGTGGGCCCGTTCACATGCCGCTCGACCGGGCGTCTGGGAAATCCGAACAACGAATGAGGTCACGATCGGCGCACGCCACGTGGAACCAGCCGCAAGTTGGGTAACCGTTTCGCTTTGAAGGATCAGCCATAAGGAGCATATCGATTGGGGGTTTTAGGTCTCGCGGCTACGGTCTGGCTTACGGTTCGTCCGCTTCCGGTTTCAAAACGACAAAACCGTATCTCTGAAAAATCGTACGCGACCTGTCCGAACGGAGCGCCTTCACAAACCGGACCGTCCGCTCGTTCCCGCGTCCCTTCACAATTGCAACCGGGTAAACGATCGGATCGTGAGACGCGCCCGGAAGCCTTGCAAGCACCCCCACCTTCGAACTCACCGCCGCATCGGTCGCGTAGACCACCCCCGCAGGGCACGCCCCTCGCTCCACAAAAACCAGAGCCGCCCGAACATCGTGTCCGACGGCCAGACGGCCCTTCACGCCTTCCCACCATCCCAGCCACTCAAGCGCCTGCTTCGCATACATCCCCGCCGGCACGTGGGAGGGGTCCGCCAGGGCCAGACGACCCTCAAACGCCCCTGTAAAGTCAAACGCCTTTCGAGGCACCACACAAAACACTTCTCCCACCGGCGCCACAACCACCAGCACATTGCCCAGCAGGTCGATGCGCGTCTCAGGCTCAATCAGCTCCCGATGCTCCAGGTAATCCATCCACACCGGATTGGCCGACAGGTACACATCGGCCGGCGCGCCATGCGCAATCTGCCGGGCCAGCGTGGAAGACCCGGCAAAAGAGAGCTTTACCTCAACCTCTCCCTCGAATTCCTCCACAATATCCTGCAATACACTGGTCAAACTCGCCGCTGCGTAAACCCGTACCGCCTCCGCCTGAAGGCACACGGGAAAAACAGCCAGGGCTATAAGCAGGAAACCAACCCGGCAAAATATTCTTAAATCCGCATTCCGCCTTCCGAGTGTTTTCATCTTCACTTAACCCCGGCTCCCCTGTACCACCGGGCAAGCACCGCTTCCGCCGGCTTTCCCTGCGGCGTAAACCCCCGTTCCCGCCGGCGTGCGCGCCACCCTCCAAATCGCCTGCTTCCCTCGGGGAACCACTTCCAGATGTGGGTGCCCGCAAACCAGGGGCGGTGCCAGAAAGTCTGGAACATCGCCTCGTAACAGATCGCCTGCAGTTCGAAGTCCACCAGCGCCCCCGACCGCCAGACCCAGGGCTCCGCGGCCGTATCCGCTGTGCTCCGGTAGCCCACCTCCGTAAAAAGCACCGGCTTTCCCACCCGCTGCTGCACCGCCTCAATCCGCTTTACGTGGGGCACCCACGCCGCCTTTAAAGCGTCGAGCGTCATACCGCTGCCGATGCTGTCCGCCAGCGGAAAATAGACCTGGATGCCGATGTAGTCGAGCGCGTCCCAGAAAGGCACCTCCTCGAACTCCCGGTACCAGTTCGCCGAATAGGTCAGTTCGCCCCCGTACACCGCCCGCACGTCCGCAATCAGCCTGCGCCACGCGTTGGGACGCTTCAACACGGTGCTGCGCAGCTCCGTCCCAACACACAGCGCCTCCATCCCGCTTGCCTCTGCCAGTTCGGCGTAATGGAGGATAAACCGCCGGTAGCTCGCCCACCACCCATCCCATTCGGCCCGGGTCGAAAAATCAATATTCCCGCGCCACTTCCCATCGCTGCGGTCCCGGATCCAGATATGAGGCTTCAGCACCGTCCGGATGCCCCGCCGCCTTGCCCGCCGGGCCGTTTCCGCCAGCCCCTCGTCCGACTCCCCCCACCAGACCCGTCCGGAAGTCACCAGGATCACCTCCGGTGCGTCGATGCCCTGCTGCCACCCGAACGGCGTCTGAGAAATCCAGTTCACATTCAGCGCAGCCAGGCGGTCAAAAACCTCCTCTGTCGGACGGCCTGGCCCGGCCACGAAACAGACCCCACGGTGTCTTTCCGTCAAATCCGATGTCTGACCCTCAGCCTGAACCGCTATGCTCACAAAAACAAACCCACAAAGCCCGAGCACCCTCCGGATCTGCGTCAACCCTGCGCTCCCTTCTGCAGCCAATCTGGATCTCTCTTTCCGGTCCACGGCCTCACCACCCACTTCCCCCAGAGAGAAAATACCCAGGACACAGGGCAAAGTAAAGGATGAACCTTTCCGTTCCCGGGCCTTTTCCTTGACAAAAGGAGACGCGCGCTTATCTTTAGAAGTTGTTTTAAAATTCCCGG
>JAAXHW010000127.1 GCA_012270675.1 Candidatus Latescibacterota bacterium
GAACTCAAGCGCCGTAATCGCCTGCCCTGCCTCAGCCGCCTGGAAGCGCTGCGTCCGCCGTGGACGCGTTCGGGGGTCGGAAACATCCCAGCGGAAGATCTCGCCCCGGTCCGTTCCTGCCAGCACGGTCTGCCCGCGTCCGTCGGTCAACACCGCTGTCGGACGTCCCGCGATCTCTTCTGTCAGATCGTATACGAACACCTCCCGTCTGCCGCCGCCCAGCAACCCCCGCTTCTGCACAACCGCCGCAGTCACCAGCCGCCCCGAAGCCGTGACCCCAACCCCTGTCGCCCGCCACGCCCCGTCGTTCCGGTAAGCCACCCGCACAACCGCCTCGCCCCCACCGTCCAGCCGGACCTCCCCCTCAATGGACAGCTCCGGCGTCACAACGCGCGCGCCTCCCGTGTACCCTACCGAAAAGGTCACCCGGGCCGCAACCACGCTCCCCTCGTCGGTTCCCAGCCCCAGGTACCCGTCCACGGGAGACCGGTAGACCGAAACGATCCGGCGTCCGGCAAGCGCCCCGGGCCGTTCCTGCCGGAGCACCGCCCCGCTTGCCAGATCGATAAAATCGATCCCCTCCGCACGCACCACGTAGCCCACCTCCCGATAGGGACCGGCGCCCACGCCCAGGGCCTGCCCGCCGCCGGAGGCGTCCCACGTTCCGACCGCTTCGGCCTCCGGATTCAGGAAAAGCGGATAGGCCTCCCGCAGCACAAACACGAAAATTCCCAGCACCACCGCAATCACCCCGATCCCGCCCACCGCAATCACCCACCGCCCTACCCGGTCCATCAGCCGTGCGGTCGGCGTGATTCCCGGCAGCGACCGAATCTCTGCCTGCGGGGTCGGATCGGTCTTCTCTTCAATATCGGGATGTGCCATGTGAGTATCCTGAAAACCACCCGGCGGATCGTCCCTACTCGATTTTCGCCAGCTCCTCTTTCACCATTTCGTACGGCACCGGCATATACCCATCCTTGATCATGACCTCCTGCCCCTCTTTGGAAAAGATAAACCGGCAGAACTCCCGTACCATCGGGTCCAGCGGCTTTTCCGGCGCCCTGTTGATGTAAATATAGAGGAATCGTCCCAGCGGATAGGAACCGTTCAGCACGTTCTCCATCGTACCTTCGCTGTAGGGCTGACCTTCCCCCACCGCCAGAGGCAACACGCGCACCCCCGAGGTCCTGTACCCGATGCCGCTGTACCCGATGCCGTACCGGTCTTCCGTGATGCCCTGCACCACCGACGCCGATCCCGGCTGCTCCTTCACCTCATCCTTGTAGTCTCCCTTAAACAGGGCGTTCTTCTTGAAAAACCCGTACGTGCCGGACGCCGAATTCCGTCCATACAGACTGATCGAGGCCAGCTTCCACTCCCCCCCCAGCCCCAGGCCACCCCACCGGGTGATATCTTCCGGATACCCGCCCCTTCGGGTCCTGGAAAAGATCGCGTCCACCTGGGGGAGCAACAGCCCTTCGATCGGGTTGTCCTTATTCACGAACACCGCCAGAGCGTCCATCGATGTCCGCAGAGCCGTGGGGGTGTACCCGAACCGCTTCTCGAACTTATCGCTCTCCGTCGCCTTCATCGGGCGCGACATCGGACCGAACTGCGCTGTCCCTTCAATCAGCGCCGGGGGCGCCGTGCTCGACCCCTTCCCCTCAATCTGGATGCGCACGCTCGGATAGTACTTCCGAAATCCCTCCAGCCAGAGCGCCATCAGGTTGTTCATCGTATCCGACCCGATGCTGCTGGCGCTCCCCGAAATCCCGCTCACCTGCTGATACAGTGGAATCCGGGGGTCCACCTTCAAGGTCTGTCCCGGGGCCGTTCCGCCGGCCATCATACCCAGGACCACCAGGATAATGACAACACCCCTTGCCATTCAGACCTCCTTACCGAAAAGAGCCGCTGTTGACAGAACGCCCGTGGGCGTTTCTGATTAACATAATCCGATAAGGTTACAATTGTGTGACAAAACCACAAAAAATCCGACAGGATCAAAACTTGTAGTAGACCGTCACCCTCGGAATCACCTCTGCATCCACCCCCGAAGCCTGAAAGCTCGTGGCCACCACGTTCGGCATCACGTGGATATGCTTCGCCGGCATCAGGTCAACACCGCCGATGATCAGAAACTCCCGGTCGTCTCCGGCCTGATCGCTCGGGTCGTAGATATCGAACCGCCCGAACAGCTTGGCCCCGGGACGCACCTTCCCGGCTCCGAACGCCGAAATACCGCTCACTTTCACGTTGCCGCCCGGATCTTTGCTGGTCCTTACAAACCCTTCGATCCCCCCGTGAAAGATCTTGCCGGACATGCCCACGAATCCGGCATAGGTGATCCGGTCTTTCCCCCCTGCTTTGCCCTCCCGGTCCACGTATGCGGTCGCCTCAAATGTCCCGGTCGGCTTCAGGTGCAGCAGGACATAAACCTTCTTGCCGTTGTCCACTTCCGGACTCTGGCCGCTGCCGTTGCCCAGCATCACCTGCGCATGGACCTTGCCTCCCTCGTCCAGCTTTCCTTTGAAGGCCACCCCCAGGTCCGCCGAAGAACCGATCTTGTGCAGGTCCATAACCGTCTTCTGGATCGACCGGTAGCCCCAGACCCGCTCCGAAACGTTCCAGGTCGGCGTGCCGGCAAGACCGAAATAAAGCGCCCGGTCGTTCTTCCGGCTGCGCAGGTAGGCGTGCTTCACAAAGGGCACCATCTTATCCTTCTTCCCGAATCCCGCATCCCTGGCCTCCAGCCGCAGGCGCCCCGAGAAGCGGTCGTCCCACTTCAGGTCGCAGGTCAGATAGATCCTCCGAAACTGAAACCCGTTCTGTTTCTCCCTCGCCCCGCTGGCGATGTAGTAGTAATCGCCGAACATATACCCCTTCAACTTGCCCTCGGCGCCTTCCGCCGGTTCCGCCAACCCGGAACTGGCCAGAACGGCGCTCCAGAACAGCGCCCATGGCAGCTTCATCAATACCCTCCCCTCCTTGTGGAACGACAACGATCCGGATAAATGTGTACCCAAAAGGTCGTTCTTTCTCCACATCGTATAGCTATGCACCAGGCACTGGTATCAAGGTATGCCGATTTTGTGACAAATCTGTGACAAATCCGTGACAATCAGGTTACATCACACCCGGGATGCATGCTCAGACGCCTGTCCGATCTTTCTTGACGGGATCAACTGTTTACCTTTCGAGAAAAATTGCCTATTTTTAACGCGACTCTGGACTCGCCTGTGCAACAGCCCTCAGACGGCAGGGCAACAGAGCGGAGGAAACCGAAATTATGGCCTGCATTCAGGGACTGAAAAGATTCAGATGAGCACTCAGCGAACAGAAAAAGAGAACCGAACAGCACCCTCGTCGACGCCCTCCGACGCCCGGATCGTCGCCTTCATCGACATGGGCACCAACTCCATCCGTCTCCTGCTGGTGCGGATCAATCCGAACCACTCCTGCACCGTCCTCACACAGCTTAAACAGACGGTGCGGCTCGGCGAGGGTGAGTTTGCAGAACACATGCTCCAGCCGAAAGCAATGGACCGCGCCGTGCTGGTCGTCCAGAAATTTGCCAACCTGGCGCGGTCCTACGGCGCGGAGGAGATCGTTGCCGCGGCAACCGCCGCTACGCGCGAAGCGGAAAATCAGGACGTGTTTGTGGACCGTCTGTGGCGGGAGGCCCGGATCGACATGCGTGTGGTATCGGGGCTGGAAGAGGCCCGCCTCATCTACCTCGGCGTCTCCAGCGGCGTACACCTGGAGGACCAGCAGGCGCTGTTGATCGACATCGGCGGCGGCAGCACCGAGATCATCGTCGGCTCCCAGCAGCAACACCACTACCTGGACTCCCTCAAACTGGGCGCCATCCGACTGACCCTGCGCTTCCTCCCCGATGCACAGGGCCCTGTTGCGCTCTCCCAGTACGAACTGATCCAGCGCTATGTGCGCCACTACGCGGTGGCCACCGTTCGCCAGGCGTCCAAACATCGAATCGACCTGGGCATCGGGAGCTCCGGCACCATCGAAAACCTTGCGAACATTGCAATGCGCATGGTCTGCAAACGGCGCCTGCAGCGAGGCGATGTGCTGTCGCACGCGCACCTCAAACAGACCGTGGAAATGCTCTGTTCACTCCCGCTTGAAGCGCGGCGGAAGGTCCCGGGCCTCAACCCGGAGCGTGCGGACATCATCGTTCCGGGCGCGGCGATACTGGATACGCTCATGGACGAACTGAAGCTGCCCGAAATCCGGATCACCGACCGGGGGCTTCGCGATGGCCTGCTTGTCGACTATCTCTTAAAAAAGGGTCACGCACCCCTGCTGGCAGACATGTCCGTCCGCGAGCGGAGCATCCTGCAATTGGGGCGCACCTGCAACTTCGATGAGGCCCACGGCCGAACCGCCGCCCACCTGGCACTGGCGTTGTTTGACAGCGCCCGCAGTGTCAGGCTGCACAGCCTCGGCAACTGGGAACGCGAACTCCTGAAATATGCGGCGCTCCTGCACGACATCGGCGGGTTCCTCACCTATAACAACCACCAGGCGCACACCTATTACCTCATCCGAAACGCCGACCTGCTCGGCTTTGACCAGACGGAAGTCGCCATTATTGCGTCAACCGCTTTCTACCACCGCAAGGCGCTCCCGCGTAAGAAACACCCCCAGTTCGCCGCCCTGGACAAACGGTCGCGAAAGATCGTGCTGGTATTGTGTGTCCTGCTGCGCATCGCGGAAAATCTCGACCGCAGCCACGCCGCCCTGGTGCGCCATGCGCGCCTGTGCGCTGCGGATAAAAAGCAAATCACCTTACAAATCGACACCGGGCACGACTGCCAGGTTGAAATATGGGGTCTCCAGAACCACCTGGACGCCTTCGAGAAGGTATTTGGACGGAAGCTGAAGATCGAGGTGGCAAAGCCGGAGGATGCCTGAACCGCCGCACGCTTTTGAATTGACTTCACCCTCCTTCCGCCTTATCTTTCAAACCCGTATCGCGTGTCGAAAAGACAGCTTCTTATTCAAACGGAGCCACCGATGGACCTCAACGATCCCCAGCTCTATACCAACCGGGAACTCTCCTGGCTCAGCTTCAACGAGCGCGTGCTTCAGGAAGCCCGGGACCCCAACAATCCCCTCCTGGAACGCGTCAGGTTTCTCGCCCATGTGGCGAACAACCTGGATGAGTTCTTCGAGGTCCGGGTTGCCGGCCTGCTGCAGCAGATGGAAGCAGGCGTATCAGAATCCGGTCCGGACGGCATGCTCCCCGAAGAACAGCTTCAGGCCATTTCCAGGGAGGCCCACCGCCTGGTGGACGAACAGTACGCTTTCTGGAACGAGGAACTGCTTCCGGCCCTGCATGACGCCGACGTTCACATCCGCTGTCTGGACAGTGTGTCCGATGCTGAGCGGGCATTTATCCAGGACTACTGCGAACGGGAACTCCACCCCGTGCTGACCCCGCTGACCGTGAGTCCGGCGCACCCCTTTCCACCGGTTATCAACAAGGCCCTCTGCCTGGCTGTACTCCTCAAAAGCAAAAAAAACGAAACCTTCCTGGGCGTCGTCACGGTCCCCCGCATCCTCCCCCGCCTCATCCGGCTGCCCAGGGAGGAGGAGGGACGGCGTGTGGACTACGTCTTCCTGGCCGACCTGGTCCGGGCGCACCTCCCGAAACTCTTCCGGGGCTACCGGATTATGGGCACGGCCGCCTTTCGGGCCACCCGGAACAGCGACCTCTACCTGGACGAAGAAGCGGCCGAGGACCTCCTGCTGGCCATCGAAGATGAACTGAAACACCGACGCAAAGGAGACACGGTCAGGCTGGAGATCGATGCCAGCGCGCCCGCAAAAATCGTACAGCGCCTCAAGACGATCTACAATTTGGGAGAGGACCAGGTCTACCGGGTGCACGGGCCGGTGAACCTGAACCGGCTGATGATGCTCTACAGCGACACCCCCCGCCCGGACCTGAAGTACCCGCCCTACCAGCCGGTCGAACCTCACCTCGGTGAAACCCTGGGACACCTCTTTGCGCACATCCGGCAGCGGGACATCCTGCTGCACCACCCCTACGACTCCTTCAACACCGTCGTGCAGTTTGTAACCGCAGCGGCCGAAGACCCGAGGGTGCTGGCCATCAAGCAGACCCTCTACCGGACCAATGAAGAGTCGCCGATCATGGAAGCGCTCATCAAGGCCGCAGAAGCGGGCAAGGAAGTGATGGTCGTGGTTGAACTGAAGGCCCGTTTCGACGAGGCCTCCAACATCCGATGGGCCCGGCAGCTTCAGGATGCGGGCGTATGCGTGGTCTACGGCGTGGTGGGGCTCAAGACCCACTGCAAGCTCTTGCTGCTGGTCCGCCAGGAGGCCGACGGCCTCCGGCGCTACGTCCACATCGGCACCGGAAATTACAATCCCGCTACGGCCCGGGGGTATACCGACCTGGGCCTGATGACCGCCAGGGAGGACATCACCGCCGACGCGGCGGAGGTCTTCAACCTCCTCACCACCCAGTCGCCCCACCCCGAGGTCCAGAAACTCCTGGTGGCGCCCTTTGACATGCTGGATCAGACGCTGGAAAAGATCAACCGCGAAATCGAACACGCCAGGGCCGGCCGGCCCGCCCACATCTGGGGCAAGATGAACGCCCTGGAGGATCCGAAAATCATTCACGCCCTCTACCAGGCGTCTCAAAACGGCGTTAAGATCGATCTGATTGTCCGCGGCATCTGCTGCCTTCGTCCGGGGATTCAGGGGGTGAGCGACCGAATCCGCATCCGGAGCATCGTGGGGCGCTATTTGGAGCACAGCCGCATCTACTCCTTTGAAAACGGAGGCAGTCCGGAGGTCTACATCGGCAGCGCCGACTGGATGCCGCGCAACCTCCGGCGGCGGGTGGAGGTCCTCTGCCCGGTGGAAGACCCGGAACTTGCCCGGAGGCTGCGGTCTCAGATCCTCTCCGCCTGTCTGGCCGACACGGTGAAGGCCAGAGAACTCCTGCCCAATGGCTCCCACCGGCGGGTGGCCCCTTCCGATGGGTGCCTCTCCGAACAGGATGCGCTGATGGCGCTGGCCCGGGGAGAGTCGGTCGATATTCCGGACCTCATCTCCCCGTTCGATCCGGCAGCCCCGCAGGCCGCTTCCAGGGGGAATGGCTCCGTGGGGGAAACGCGGCGCACCTCCGCGAAAGCGAAAAAATAAAAAAGCCGGGCTGTCGTCTTCCGACAGCCCGGCTTTCGTGCGCTACATCCCCCGTCTATACAACCACCGGCAGCGTAAACCCGAACGTCGACCCCTTCCCCAGTTCGCTCCTGGCATAGACCCGTTCCCCGTGGGCCTCCACAATGTGCCGGACGATGGACAGCCCCAGCCCGGTCCCCCCCATTGCGCGCGAACGCCCCTTGTCCACCCGGTAGAACCGTTCGAACACCCGGGGCAGGGCATCGGAGGAAATGCCGATCCCCGTATCGGTCACCTCCAATACAATCCGCGCCTCCGCTCCCTCTCCATCCAACACCGGGCGTTCTCCCGCTTCAGGCGAGGTGTAGGGGATGGATCGCTCACTCCCGCTGTCCGTCCCCGCAAAGGGGCGGACCACCACCCGCACCGACCCGCCGTTCGGCGTATATTTCACAGCATTGTCCAGAAGGTTGATCAGCGTCTGTTCGATCAGCTTGGGGTCGCACCGCACCTCGACCTCCTCAGGGACGTCCAGGTGGATGGCGATCTCCTTCTCCTCGGCACGCTGCACCACCGAACCGACCCCCGTCTCAACCACCCGTCGTATCGGGCAGACCTCGGACGCCAGTTCCAGCTTTCCCGACTCCAGCCGGGAAAGGTCCAGGAGATCGTCCAGCAGGTGCTGCAGGCGGTCGGACTGGGAAAGGATGGTCTGCACAAACCGCTCGGCCACCTCACGGTCGGCAAGCGCGCGCTCCACCAGCGTCTCCGCACACCCCTTGATCGCCGTAAGCGGGGTGCGCAGTTCGTGGGAGACATTGGCCACAAAATCCTTCCGCACCCGCTCCAGCCGGAGCAGCTCCGTAATATCGTAAAACACCGTCACCGATCCGATGCAGGCGTCCTCCCGCAGAATGGGCGCGATGTGCACATCCAGGTGCCGCTCCGGTACCCCGGGCAGCGTCATCCCCTGCGTTGTCTCCTTCCCTGTGGCCAGGGTGCGCTCGATCGCCTCCTGCACCTCTCCGCTGCGGACCAGTTCCACCGGCAGCCGCCCCTCTGCGCAACCGGTCGTTCCAAACAACCGCTCGAAGGCCCGGTTGGTCATCTGCACGTGCCCATCCCGGTCCGTAACCAGCATCCCCTCGGTAATGCTGTCCAGAACCACCTCCAGGCGCGATTTCTCCACCGTAATCTGCCCGATGCGCTCCTGAATCTGCCGGCGCATCCCGTCCAGGGCCCCCGCTAGGTCCCGCAGTTCCCGCACCGACCCCCCGGGCACCCGGGTCTGTCCGGTGAAATCTCCCGACGCCACAGCCCGGGCCATCTGTGTCATGCCCACAATCGGACGCGACACAAATCGAGACCCCCCGTAGGCCAGCGCCAGGACCAGCGCCAGGACCAGCGCCGAAACCACCCAGACCGCGCCGTAGATGCGTTTTTGAATCTGCCCCACATCCCGCACCGGCATGGCCAGACGCATCACAACCCGCCCGTCTCCCACACCGGGGACCACCTCGGCCACATAGAGCATCTCCTGCTTCAGCGTTGCGCTGTAGCGCAGGCTGCGTCCCATCCGTCCACTCCAGGCCTCCCGGATCTCCGGACGGTCCGCGTGGCTCTCCAGACCCGCCAGGTCCTCCAGGCGCACCTCCGAATCTCCCAGCACGCGCCCGGTCCCGTCGGTCACCGTCGCGCGCACCCCCAGCCGCTGCCCCAGCAGGTCGGCCAGGCCGTCCAGTGTCTCCGGCGGCGGCCGGTCCGACAGGTCGCGCCTCAGGTAGGCCCCGGCCAGGCGGACCTCCCGGGTGAGGGTATCGCCAAGCTGCCCCACCAGGAACGCCCGCATCGCCCGGTCCAGATAGAGGTGCACCGACGCCACCACCAGGACGACCACAAAGGTGTAGGTCAATATCAGCTTCCAGTGCAGGCGCATCCTACGAAGCCTCCGGCCTGAAGCGGTACCCCACCCCGCGCACCGTCTCCACCAGATCGCTCGCCCCGCTCAGCTTCTCCCGAAGACGCCGGATGTGGGTGTCCACCGTGCGTCCGTACCCGGCGTATTCGTAGCCCCATACGGAATTGAGCAGGTCCTCCCGGGACTGCACCCGCCCCCGCCGTTCGATCAGCGTCACCAGCAGCTTGAACTCGGTAGACGTCAGGGCCAGCGGCGCTCCCTCCAGGAAGGCCCGGTGCGCGGCCAGATCAACCCTCAGCGGCCCTGTGCGGATCTCTTCCGCGGTGGTCCCGGATGCATCCCTGACCTCTGCCTGCATGCGGCGCAGGATCGCCCGGATGCGAAGGACCAGCTCCCTGGGGGAAAAGGGTTTGACCACATAGTCGTCCGCGCCCAGTTCCAGCCCCACAATCCGGTCCACCTCTTCCGAACGGGCCGTGAGCATCAAAATCGGCACATCCCGCGTCCTCGCGTCCTGCTTCAACAGCTTGCAGACCTCCAGGCCGTCGATGCCCGGCAGCATCAGGTCCAGCACAATCAGCGCCGGAAGCGTCTCGCGAACCGCTTCCAGGGCCGTCTCCCCGTCCTCGGCAGGGATCACATCGAACCCTGCCTGTTCCAGGTTGTACTGGACCATCTCCAGAATATCGCGTTCATCTTCGACCAGCAGAATCTTACCATCGCTGAAATCCCTCATCCTCTTTTTGCCTTTCTCTTTCGCGCCCCTGACTTGCCGACTCCTCCACCTTCGCTGTGGGGCGGAAGGGGCTTTTCCGCGCGATTCGCGAACCGCCCCTACGTCCCGTCCCCCCCCAAACAAAAAATGGAGGCACAGGTCCTCGCCAAAGACAAAGACCTGACCTCCACATTGGATCACGAATGGTACTCGAGACGTTCAACGCGTGACTCACCACCCAACGTCACACCGGCCGCACCACGCTCGACTGATAGCAGGACCGGTGTGCGCCACACGTCTCTGGACATGCATATCCATCGTCAGGTCCGAAGGGCCCCATCGTAAGCAGACACCAGTAGTCCGTCGTGGCGGCATCCTCGGCCAGATAGGTCGCCGGAGGATCGTCTGAAATATAGTACCGCTTGGTCCGCAGATTTTTGCAGAACGCCAGATTCGATCCGGTCAGGTTCGTGTCATCGGCCATCGTGGATACCCCTATCTCATGCGCCTGCCGCCAGAACCGCACGCCTGATCAGCGTCCTGGTCAGCGGCACCTTGTATGCATTGTGGGCCAGAGGCAATGCCCCGGCCAGGGCGGCCTCCGCAGCCTGGTCCGCCACATCCCCGGTCAAGCGTTTCCCCCTCAACACCTTCTCCGCCTCCACCGCCGACCAGGGCCTGGGCGCCACGCCTCCCAGCACCACCCGCGCCGACCGGCAGATCCCGCCTTCCACCCGGACCGCTACTGCAACGGCCGAAAGGGCAAAATCCATACTCCCCTTCTCGTTGAACTTGAGGTACACGCTCACTGTGCCCGGCCCGGGCCTGGGGACCTCCACTCCGGTCACCACCTCGTTCGGCCCCAGCACGGTTTCCTGTTGCAGCCGCTCTCTGGGCAGAACGTAAAAGTCCTCCAGGTCCAGCTTCCGGCCTCCCGCGGGCCCCTGGACCTCCACCACGGCCCCCAGCGCAATCAGCGCCGGCGCCAGATCGGAAGGGTGGACAATATAGCTGGGACCGCCCCCCAGGATGGCGTGGTACCTGTTATTGCCGTCAACAGCATAACAGGTGTGCCCGCCCTTCTTCAGGCAGGGAAACGCACTGTCCCGATAGTACCAGCACCGGGGGCGCTGGCAGAGGTTGCCGCCCAGGGTGCCCACATTTCGGATCTGAAGCGAACCGACCGACTCAGCGGCCTGCGCCAGCGCCGTATACGCAGAGCGGATCGCCTCATCCGAAGCAATCTCCGTCAGCGTGGTCGTCGCTCCGATCTCCAGCTTCCGCCTCCTGTGGCGGATATACCTCAGGTCCGGCAGCGCCTTCAGGTTCACCAGGCGGTCCGGAGCGATCAGTTCATCCTTGAGTTCCCCCAGGAGATCGACTCCCCCGGCAATCACCACCGCCTTCCGGTCCCGCTTTCCACCCAGGAGCGCTGCAACCTCTTTCAGACTGGATGGATTGACATATTCGAACGCATTCACAACCGTCTCTCCTTATCCGACCCTGCCCAGGGCAGCCAGTACCTTATCCGGCGTCATCGGAAGCTCCCGCACCCGCACCCCGATGGCATTGTGTACGGCATTGGCCAGAGCGCCCAGAATCGGAATCGCCGGCGCCTCGCCCAGCCCGATCACGCCCCGTTCGGGCATATCCATCATAATCGGCTCGATCTCGGGCATCTCCAGCGTCCCGGCAATCTTATAATTCTCAAAGTCCGGGTTCAGCATGATTCCCGTCAGCTCGTCCATCAGGCGGTTTTCCAAAAGCGCATAGCTGATCCCGCCGATCACCCCGCCGATGATCTGGCTCTCGGCCGTCAGCTTGTCCACCACCAGCCCGCAGTCGTGCACCGCCACCACCCGGACCGGCTGAATCCGCCCCGTCTCCACGTCCACCTCCACCTCCATGAAATGCACGCCGGCCACCCCCTGGCTGGAAAACCCCGCGCCCCACTCCGCCATCACCGCCACCGAATCTCCGCCAAGCTGTGCCGTCACCTCCCGCCAGTCCCAGCGCTTCCCATTCCCCTTAACCTGCACCCGGCCGTCCCGCGCCTCAAGCCGGTCCGCCTCGACGCCCAGCACAGAGGCAACACGCTCAAAAAGCTGTTCCTTAGCCTGCCGGGCGGCAATTTTAACCGCAGGCACCGTCGAGGGCGTGGTCGTACTTCCCCCGCTGGCTCTGCCCGGTGGCAACCGGCTGTCCCCAATATGCGACCGGACGTCCTCCAGCCGCAGCCCCAGTTCCTCTGCGGCCACCATTGCAATCAGCGTCCGAATGCCCGTCCCGATATCCTGTGTCGCACTGCTGGCATCCACACTCCCGTCCGGATGAATGCGCACCTCTGCAAACGTATTCCGCACGCCACGACCGCCCCACAGCCCGCACCCGACCCCGATGCCCCGCCTGACCGCACCCTCGCCCGAACCGGCCACCCGGTTCCTCCGGTGCCAGCCGATCCGCTCCGCCCCGATCTCGTACTGCTTCAACCGGATCTCGTTCTGCGCCGAATCGTTTTGCTTTCGGAACGCCAGTGGGTCCATCCCCAGCGCCCCGGCCAGTTCGTCCATCGCAGAGTCCATGGCGAACGCCGCCTGGGGATGCCCCGGCGCCCGCATCGCCCGTGCCCCGCCCGCATTGATGTGTACGTCTTTCAGCTCCACCTTCCGGTTGGGCACCTGGAACACGTAGGGCAGGGGAATATTTCCCACGCCGGTCACACCGCCCGTGCCATAGCTGCTGGAGTGAAAAGCCGTCAAACCGCCGTCCTTTTTTGCCCCCATCCTGATCTTCATAATCGCCGACGGACGGTTGCCCACACAGAGGTGTTCCTCCTTCCGGCTCAGCATCAGCTTCACCGGCGCCCCCGCCTGTCTGGCCAGCCGTGCGGCAACCAGCCCTTCAACCCCCGGGCCGAACTTGCTTCCAAACCCACCCCCCACATGCTCGCTGATCACCCGCACCTGGCTCTTGGGAATCCTGAACCAGTCGGCCAGATTGCCCTGCACGCCCACAACCCCCTGGGTGGAGCACCACACCGTCAGTTCATCCCCCTCCCATCGGGCCACAGCCCCGTGGGGCTCCAGGGAACTGTGGGTCTGCACCGGCACCCGATAGGTCGCCTCAATCACCTGGTCCGCCCCGGCAAACCCCGCCTCGATATCCCCCTGCTCCCTCTGCCGCCGCCTGGGGACCTCCACATTCCCATTTGGATGGATCTGCGGCGCCACGGGCGCCATCGACTCCTCTTCCACCACGCAAAAAGGCAGTTCCTCGTAGGCCACGTCGATCCACCGCAGCGCCTCCTCGGCCGCCTCCGGGCTCACCGCCGCCACCGCGGCCACCTCCTCCCCCGCGTAGCGCACCGTCTCCCGCTCAGGCAGCCTGAGATTCACCACGGCCTTCACACCCGGATGCGCCTCTGCCCGGCTCAGATCGACTTTGACCACCTTCGCGTGGGGGTGCGGAGACCGCAGGATCTTTCCGTAAAGCATACCGGGCAGGTGGATATCGTAGGTATACTTCGCCCGCCCGGTCACCTTGTCCGCCGCATCCAGCCTGTTGACCTCCGTCCCCGTGAGATACCGCGGCCCCCAGTCTTTCATCTCTGCCATGGCTCAGCCCTCCCCTCGCTGTATCTCAGCCGCCTCAAGCGCGGCCTCAAATACCCTTGGATAGGTGCCGCAGCGGCAGAGATTCCCCGAAACCGCGGTCTTCACGTCTTCCAGCGTCGGGTTCGGGTTGCGGTCCAGAAGCGCCCTTACGGACACCACAAAACCCGGCGTGCAGAACCCGCACATCAGGGCGTCGTGCCGGATAAAAGCCTCCTGGACCGGATCGAGCCGGTCGCCGTCGGCCAGGCCCTCAACAGTCGTCGTCTCCTTCCCGGCCGCATCCACCGCCAGCATCATACAGGAATAGACCGGCTGGCCGTCCATCAGCACCGTACACCCGCCGCAGGACCCCCGTTCGCAGATCGGTTTGGGTCCGGTGATCCCCAGCCGATCGCGCAGCGCCTCCAGCAGCGTATGCCGGGGCTCAACCGCCACCTGATGGGTCGCGCCGTTCACCCGCAACGCAATCCGGACGGCACCCGGCCCCAGCCGCTTGCCCGACGCGGCCTCACCCTCCCCGGGCGCAATACCGGCCGACAGCAGCCCCGTCGCGGCAACGCCGGTGCCCATCTCTTTCAAAAACTCACGGCGCGAGACCTCCCACGGCGCATCTGCTTTTGCCTTTTCTTTCACAAGACTACCTCCTCAGTGCGTGAAAATCGCATATAGAAAAAATGAATCCTTTTTTGCCCATTGTCAAGAAAATAAGGGCCACCTGCAGTGGCCCCCTGCTATGCCAAATGGGTAAAAGCGATCGTATCCTCCCAGGGATCACAGCGGCTCAGGCGAAGCATAAGCGTCTCCCCCGGCTCTACCGGACGGCCTGGTTTTACCTCGGCCCGAAACCCGTACTCCAGAACCTCGGCATAAAACCCCCGCTCCCACGTCTCCAGCACCACCGTTTCGAAGTCCTGTCCCACAAAGTCCTGTAAATATTTGAAGAGCCAGTACCGCTCCCTGCGCCGCTCCAACCGGTTGATCTCGCGCACGCGTTCTCCCGCCCGGAAGAGCACCTCCTGCATGCCCTCCGCATCGCAGGGCAACGGTTCACCCAGCAAAAAGGCCACAACCTGGCGCTGCACCGCCAGATCGACATAGCGCCGCAAAGGAGAAGACGCCTGGCAGTAAGGCTCCACGCCCAGCCCGCCGTGTGCGCCGGGTTCCAGGCCCATCAGGGCCGGGGGCATCCGGCGCAGCATCCGGTACCGCTGCACGACTTCGGACGCCGCATCCGCCTGCAGGTCCGACAGGTCCGGCCCCTGCTGCGTCCGGTACACAATCGGGACCTGCCGGTCCCGGCAAAACTGCGCGACCGCCATATTGGCCATCACCATCAACTCGCTCACCAGCATATTGGACCGGGAGTCCCGGTGCCGCATCGACACCTGAATCTCTCCCTCCGGCGTCACCCGGACCTGGCGTTCGGCGTGTTCCAGCGCAACCGCCCCCGCATGCATACGCTCCACCCAGTGCGCCTCGGCCACCCGATGGAGTGCTGACAAAGACGCGTAATGGGGATGGGACGGATCGTCCAGAATGGCATCCGCCCCGTCGTAGGTCAGCGCCTCCCTGCAACAGATCACCGACGGCGCAATCTCAGTCCCTCCGGCCGAGCCATCCGCCGCCACGTCGAAGCACAGGCTCAGAGCCAGTCGGGGCACATCGGGGCAGAGGCTCCCCAGCGCTTCGGAAATCTCCGGAGGAAACATCGGGATCTTGCATTCCGGAAAATACAGACTCGAAACCCGGCTGGCCGCTTCCCGGTCCAGTGTGCACCCGGCCGGGACCAGCGTCGCCACATCGGTAATATGCACCCCCACCCGGCACGTCCCATCGTCCCGCAGCACCACCGAAACCCCATCGTCCCTATCGGCCGTAAACGCATCGTCGATCGTAAAAACGGACAACCCGGTCAGGTCCTGGCGCCGGCTGTCTTCCAGCAGAGGGCGCAGCGCCACCCTCCCGGCCGCCCTGAGTACCCCCTCCGGAAAGTCCACCGGGACGTCTTCCCGGATCAGGTCCAGATGTTCGTTCTCATCCCAGACCCCCATCTCCACCATCCGGTCGAAGGCCCGGCGCCGGTCCGCCTGCCGTCCCGACATCCGCTCCACCCACCGGGCGTGGGCGCTGTTTTCCCCGTACAGCGCATAATCCTTCAGACGGTCTACCCAGGAGGCCAGATACAAAGACAGGTCCTCAGCCTCCTCTCCCTCCAGCAACCACCTCTGAAACAGCGCCTGCTCCCTTGCTCTGGCCTGCGCCCGAGCCCGCGCCTCCTGCGCCCGGGCCACCTCCGCCTCGGTCATCGGGCGGTAGGTCTCCCGGTCTGCCTCAAAATAGGGACACGTCTCCAAATGCACCAGAAGCGCTGCCAGCCGGTCCGGCCTCACCCCATCTTCAAAATAGAACGCCCCCAATTCCTCCACCCCCCAGCGCTCTCCCTCGTCCCGCACCAGGTCCCAGACCTCCTCCAGGTCCATCTCCGCACTCCCGGCCGCTGCCTGCGCCCACCAGGCCGCTGCCTCCCGGTCTCCGCCAACCGCCCCCGTTGCCAGCAGCACATTCTCCACCGGCACGTTCACCGTCCCCTGGGCCGGCGCGGCAAACCGCGCTTTCCCCCGCCCCACGGAGAGGCAGACCCCCGCCAGCAGGCGGTTTCGGTGCCTGAAAAAGGCAACCTCGTTCTCTTTAGGGACAGCTCCCATTCCGCATTCCGCAATCGACATCAACCCGGCTTCCGGGCCACCACGTCGATCTCCACCAGAATGCCCGGCAGCACCGACTGGACCGTGGTCCGCGCCGGGCGCACCCCCTTGAAAAATTCCGAATAAACCCTGTTAAACGCGTCGAAATCCCCGATATCCGCAAGGTGGCAGGTGCTCTTCACCACATCGTCCATCGAACACCCCGCCCCGGTCAATACCTTCCGGATGTGTTCCAGCGTAACGCGCGTCTGCGTCTCGATATCCTCCCCGACCACCTCGCCCGTCGCCATATCCAGCGACCCGTGCCCGCTCACGTAGACCCAGCCGTCGACCTCCACAGCGGCGGAATACGCCCCGGTATCCACCTGCTTCTCCGGATGTTTGACCTCGCGTTTGGCCATATCGGCTCCCCCCGTCATTGGTTCAGAAGTACCCGCGCATAGCTGTTGAAATATATCAAATTCCACGACCTGAAGCCAGCCTGTTCTTCACCCCATACCCCTCTGCTCCTGGGGAATGATATACAATCGCAACCACAAAAAAACCGCACGGAACAGGGACCGGGGCCCTGCTTGTCCCGTGCGGATAGACGCCCCTCCTGAATTTGGGATCACAGAGACATGTCAGCCCCCGTAAAACGATCTTGTTCTCAGAATATCATGCCATATATTGCATATCAAACGCGACAAAGATCTATGAAAAAGGAGAATCGTTTCGATGGTTGGAACCGGAACAACGGAAATTTTCATCACGTTTTTATTAGCGATCACAGGATATACAGGATTGACTACTGTGGTCGTGCTCACCCTGCGAGAACAACACCCGATCGCGCTGTGGCGCGCTGTCGTGCTGATCATTCTGGCACATGTGCTCATGGTATGGATGTATCGCTACGACTGGCAACTCGATCTGGCCGTGCGAAATGGTTATGCGGGATTCGTCATTTTCCACACGGCGCTCGCGCTGATCCTGGTCTCTACCTTTGTCAATCAATACCTGTCTCAAAAACTCGTTCACATATCGTTTGTGATTGTAACAATAGGCGCGACCGGTGCATCGCTGCGATATGACGAGGTCTCAATGTACCGCTTCATTGTAGTCCCCTGTGGGCTGATCGGCGGGATAGGGCTTATCAAATTTTATATTTTGGATCGACGCAACCTGAACAAAATATAATCACAACCCAAAACCATACAGAGCAACCCATGACCGACTTCTACGACCACAACCAGGTCCGCCACCTCGTCCGCCACGGCCTCACAGTCAACACCTCCGACGCCTATACCCTCTGGGTCTGGGCCAAAGAGGGCAGCCACGTCCGGACGACCTTTGCGGGCCACACGTTTCCACCGACTCATACCCGCAGCCGGTCCCGTCTCTTCACCTGGGCCAGGGCCGGCCGGGTCAATCTGCAAAAGGGCCGGTGTACCCGGATTGACCTCAAAGCCGACAAAGCCGCAGACCTGTCTCCGGTCGGCGCCATCGCCCTCTCCTCCAGCAGGAACTTCAACCCGGCCCGCAGTTTCGAGGTCTCCCGCGTCTTCCACACAGAACCCGCCCCCCTGCCAGACGCCCGTCTGGCCGAATCTCGCCACGTGCATACCCCCTGCACCCTGCGTACCTATCCGACCCTTGAGGAATGGGAAGCCAGAGCCGCCCACATCCGGCGGCACATCCTCGTCGCCCTGGGCCTCTATCCCCTCCCGGAAAAGACACCGCTCAACCCCCGGATCAGCGGCCGTATCGAACGCGAAGGGTACACCGTCGAAAAGGCTTACTTTGAATCCCTCCCTGGATTCTTCGTCTGCGGCAACCTCTACCGGCCCCTCGGCCAAAAAGGGCCCACCCCCGGCATCGTCTGTCCGCATGGCCACTGGAAAACCGGCCGCCTTGAAAACTCGGACCTGGGATCGGTCCCCGGCCGCTGCATCAACCTCGCCCGCCAGGGACACGCCGTCTTCTCTTACGACATGGTCGGCTACAACGACAGCGACCAGATCGTCCACCGGGACTTCGGCGGTCCTGTGGAGGACCTCTGGGGCATCGGCGCGATGGGCCTCCAGCTCTGGAACGCCATCCGGGCGGTCGACTTCCTCTGCTCCCTGGATGGTGTGCACCCCGACCGCATCGGCTGCACCGGCGCCTCCGGCGGCGGCACCCAGACCTTCATGCTCACCGCCGTGGACGACCGCGTAAAGGTCGCGGCGCCCGTCAACATGGTCTCCGCCCACATGCAGGGCGGATGCAACTGCGAAAACCAGGGCGGCCTCCGCCTGGACGTCAACAACGTCGAAATCGCCTCCACCATGGCCCCCCGGCCCCTCTTCCTCGTCTCCGCCTCGGGCGATTGGACCGCCAACACCCCGGAACTCGAATACCCCGCGATCAAAGACATCTACCGCCTCTACAACGCCGAAGACAAGGTCGCATCCGCACAGGTAGATGCCCCTCACAACTACAACAGGGAAAGCCGCGAACACATCTACGCCTGGTTCGGCAAATGGCTGCTGGGCATCCACGACCCCAAACGCTTCCGCGAACGGGGCTTCACTGTCGAAAAAGACCGCGACCTCCTCGTCTTCCACAACCGCAAACGCCCCGCCCGCGCCTTAGACGCCGGCGGGCTGACCCGCGCCCTCATCGCCCGCTCCGAGGCCCGGCTCAACGCACTCAGACCTGAGGACCGCACGTCCCTTCTCCACTTCAGGAAAAAGATAGGGGCTGCGCTCAAACACGCCATCCCGGCGGACTGCCCGGATACGCTTTCCGTCCGGGACATGGGCCGCGCCAAACGCGATGCGTACATCATCCGGCGCCTCCTGCTGGGCAGGCAGGGCCACGGAGACCGCATCCCGGCGCTCCTGTTCACGCCCCGCACCCACAGGAAAAGACCCCCCGCGACCCTCGTCGTCCACCCCGGAGGCAAAGCCGCCCTGGCCGATCTTTCCCGGGGCATCCCCGGCCCCATCGTCTCCAACCTCCTGAAACGCGGCCACCTCGTCCTGGCGGTCGATACCTTTCTCACCGGGGAGTCCTCCTCTGGCCAGCCGACGCGCAACACCGATGTCCCCTACTTTACCACCTACAACCCGACCGACGCCGCCTGCCGGGTGCAGGACATCCTCACCGCCCTGGCCTGCCTTCGATCGCATACCGAAGCGAACACCTGCAACCTGCTCGGCCTCGGCGCCGCCGGCCCCTGGTGTCTCCTGGCCCGCGCCCTGGCCCCCGGCATCGCCCGCACCGCCGGCGCATTGATCGCGCCCGGCCGCCTCCTGGTCCACAACACAGGCACGCGTTTCCCACTCGACTGGCTCCGGGCTGCCTACCGGGCCGCCGGCGCAAAAGACGCGCTCCGGATCTCGGAACAGCGGCTCAACAGGTCGGACATCCTCAACTGGCTCTCTCCATAAGGTACAAATAGAAGCCGGGCGGGAGCTGAGAAACTGCTGCTGCCTGGAAAATAGGCTTTCGGATTATAATAAAACTTGTTGTTTTTATTTGGTTTAAATGGCCATTCGGCGTGGGCGGACCCGGTGGGTGTGTTGGGGTATCGTGACCTATCCCCCCGGCCCCCTTTCCTGAGAGGAAAGGGGGAGAAAGGCGGAGAAGGTGGCGGGTGCAGGATGAGGCGCACCCTCTCCCCTCCCCGTTTCGGGGAGGGGCCGGGGGAGGGGTCATTCCCACGGCTGTTCCGCCAGCCAGCAAGCTGAGTGACCTATCCCCCCGGCCCCCTTTCCTGAGAGGAAAGGGGGAGAAAGGCGGAGAAGGTGAGGGGTGCAGGATGAGGAAAAGAAATATCGTTATTGGGCAGAGAGTGGGGCCGGATAAGGTGAAGCGGACAAGAATGCTTCGTCGTCGGATGACGGAAGAAGAGCACATTCTCTGGGAACGTCTTCGCGCCAATCGACTGGAGGGGTTTCACTTTCGCCGGCAGCAGGTTATTGATGGATTTATTGTGGATTTCTACTGCCATGCTGCTGGATTGGTAATCGAAGTGGATGGCGGTGTTCATCATCAGCAGGTCAAATACGACGCAGAGCGTGATGGTATTCTTGCATCTCGTGGTTTGAAGATTATACGGATCCAGAATGAAGAGATAAGACAGAATCTTGAAGGTGTTCTGAGTGGTATCGTGACCCAACTGAAGAAACGCTCTACCTTCCAACCCCCTTAGGAGCATCCTCTCCCCTCCCCGTTTCGGGGAGGGGCCGGGGGAGGGGTCATTTCCACGGCTGTTCCGCCAGCCCGAACTGTTCCGCCAGCTAGCAGTGACCTATCCCCCCGTCCCGAAGGCGGGGGAGGCGAGACACGGCAGGTTGACGTTCGTTGCCCGCTCTTGACTCTCTTCCGGATGTGGGTATATTTTGAATACGGTACTTACTCCGCTCATCTCGAGTAGCTCCGGGGGGGCATACCCGGAGACACGGAAAGGGGGGATCTGTATGTGTCGACTTATTGGATCGCTCACACCGCTTTTCCTGCTCTGCGCCCTCACCGGGTGCTACACCCGGCTTCGGCCCCCTGAGCCGCCCCATTCGGACGCGCCCGTCCCGCCCGTCGTGCAGGAGGACCTCCAACCCCTGCCGGCCCGGCCCGATGGGTCTTTCTACTCCGGCCTCTTCCCGGCGCGGTGCTACGATCCCTGGGACGCCCTCCCCTACCATACCCATTACAACCGCTGGACCGGTCGGCTTACCTTTCCCGCCTCCTACCATCTCATACGGACGCCCCACGGGTACCTCGCCACATTCTACAATCCCCGGGTCAAAGTCCCCGTCGCCCCAGGACCCCGCATCCGCCGCCGGACAGGCGAATTGCATCCGGAGGCAAAGGTGGCCCCCGTCGCCCCGAGACCCCGCATCCGCCGCCGTGGATTCGGACCGGAGGTCTCTTCTGTCCCGGCTGTACGAGGGCAAAATACCGTGACCTCCCCAAAAGAGTCAAAACCGTCTGAGGGAAAGCAGCCGGAGAAGAAAAAGAAACCGTCTGAGGAAGAGAAACGGGAGAAGAAGCGGAAGAAAAATCGCCGGAGGGGAGGGATGAACTGATGCGACGCCCCAACAGCATCACCTTCATCTTCCTGAGCCTCGCCTGTGGATGTCCTCTCTCCGCACAGGAGATCGTCCTGGACAGCTTCGCGGGCCTGGGGGCCCGGGCAATGGGCATGGGAGGCGCGTACACGGCGCTGTCCAACGACTTTTCCGGCCTCTTCTGGAACCCCGCCGGGCTGACGAGAATCCGGGAAAAGGAGATCTACACCGCCCTCTCTCACGAGGACTTCCGCAACCAGACACAGTTCTTCGGCACGCCCGCAGCGGACCGGCTCTCCAGCACCCGGCTGAACGCGGTTGGCGCGACCTATCCCTATCCCGTCTACCGCGGCAGCCTGGTATTCGCCGGAGGCTACGGACGCACCGGAAGTTTCGACTCAGGGCTGAAAATAGAAGGCTACGATACCATTTCGCAGTTCGAAAAATCGGGCATCTCCGAAGACCGGGGAGGGCTGGGCGCCTTCGTCCTGGGAGGCGCGGTGGACGTGGCGCCAAACACCTCAGTCGGCCTGTCCCTCCAGGCCTGGCGGGGCAGCGACCGGTTCCGCCAGGAACTCACCCTGCGGGACACGAAGGATGCCCACGGCGACACCATCCGTCTCTACCAGCGGTTTGCCTTCACAGACCGCTACACCGCCTGGGGGGGGCGGGCAGGCCTGCTCTACCTGCACCCGTCCGGAATGCGGGTCGGGATCTCCATCTCTTCGCCGGTCATCTTTCAGGTGCGCTCCGAACTGGAGGACGAATTCGAAGACGAACTGGAAGGGGGCACCGAAAGCTACCCCCCCGAAGGCTTTTCCGACCGCTATTCGCTACGCTATCCCTTTGCGTTCGACCTGGGCCTGGCCTGGTCCCGCCGGGGGCTCACCCTGGCGGTCGACCTGCAGTATGCCGACCTCCAGCAGGTCACCTACGGGGAACTGCCCACCGTGGTCTCCCCCCACGTGGAAAACTTCCGCACCCAGTACCGAAACACCTTCCGCTACCACCTGGGCGCCGAATATCGAAGCCCGCAGGGAGCGTTGGCCCTGCGGGCGGGCTACTACCGCGACCCGGTCCGCTACGTGGGCGGGCAGGGCCAGCCCACGGTTCAGGTAGAAGAAGGCCGGGACGTTCTGACCTTCGGCCTGGGCGGCCTCCTCCAGAAAACCGTCGCCCTCGACCTGGCCGTCGCAGTGGGCGGCCACCGCCAGGTGGAAGGCAACCGCCGGGACCACATCCGCACCGTGCGGCTGTTCGCGTCCATGGGATACCGGTTCTGAGATACCGGTCGAACAGGTTTCCTCTACACGAAGGCCAAAAACGCAGGGCTTGTCCGTCAACGACGTGGGACCTCCAGGGCAGGCCCCTCAAGGAAACCATGCGTAAGCTGCTGCCTCATCTGGCCTGCTGGTCCGGCTCGGCACACACCTCGATCTTCGCAATCCTGTCCATCGCCCTCTGGATTCATCCGCTGTCTCTCTCTTCAGTCAACATTCCGTTGCAACCAGGTCCTTCGGCGGCGGACCGCGATGTGCTGGTGGTGCTGTACAACACGACCGATGGGAACAACTGGACCAACAGGACAAATTGGCTGACCGACAACGACCTTTCGACCTGGCATGGCGTCACGGCTTTAAACGGTCGGGTCACATCCCTGGACCTGGAAGAAAACAACCTGACGGGCGAGGTCCCACCCCAATTGGGCAACCTGACCAGCCTTGACAGCCTGCGCCTTGCCAGGAATAAGTTGAGTGGCGAGATCCCACCCCAATTGGGCAACCTGGCCAACCTCACGGTGCTGGACCTCTGGGGCAATCAGTTGCGTGGTACGATTCCCGTGGAATTGGGCAACCTGACCAACCTCAGGGTGCTGAATCTTGCCGGCAATGCGTTGGGTGGGGGTATTCCGTCCTTCCTGAGCAACCTGGCCAACCTTGAGCGGCTGAGTCTTGCCGGCAATCAGTTGCGTGGGAATATTCCGTCCTTCCTGGGCAACATGGCCAGCCTTAAGGGGGTGGACCTTGGCCACAATGCGTTGAATGGCAAAATCCCACCCGAATTGGGAAAACTATTCAACCTTGAGCATCTGTTTCTTGGCTACAATGCATTGAATGGCAAAATCCCACCCGAATTGGGAAAACTATCCAACCTGACGTGGCTGTTTCTTAACAGAAATAAGTTGAAGGGCGCAATTCCTGTGGAATTGGCCAACTTGTCCAGCCTTGAGTGGCTGTATCTTACCGGCAATCAGTTGAGTGGCAAGATTCCGCCCGAACTGGCCAAACTATCCAACCTGACGCGGCTGGCGCTTCATAACAATAAATTGAGCGGCAAGATCCCACCCGAACTGGCCAAACTATCCAACCTGACGCGGCTGGCGCTTCATAACAATAAGTTGAGTGGTCCGATTCCCGTGGCATTGGCCGAACTTGCCAACCTTGAATGGCTGTTTCTGAACAACAATAAATTGAAAAGTCCGATTCCCGTGGCATTGGCCGAACTTGCCAACCTGATGTGGCTGGCGCTTAACAACAACAGGTTGAGTGGCAAAATCCCGCCCGAACTGGCCAAACTATCCAACCTGACGCGGCTGGCGCTTCATAACAACAGGTTGAGCGGCAAGATCCCACCCGAACTGGCCAAACTATCCAACCTGACGCAACTGGCGCTTCATGAGAATAAGTTGAGTGGCAAAATCCCACCCGAACTGGCCAACCTGTCCAACCTCACGCACCTGTGGCTTGGCCAGAATCAGTTGCGTGGTACGCTTCCCCGGAGCCTGACAAGGCTGACGAAGCTGAAGAGATTTCACTTTGAAGGCAGGGGGGGGCTATGCGCGCCGCCTGATCCGGGCTTTCAGGCGTGGCTTCAGAGCATTAGAGATGTCAATGGCCCGACTTGCTGGAGATAAGCGTCGCTCAATCGGATCGATCCTCCAGAAAAGCGAACGATCATAGCATGCTATTTCTGGGACAGAACACCAGGTCACTGGAGCATAATGATGAAATTTACGCTTTTATTTTTGATCTTATACCTGGGTACAACACCTGTTTCTGCACAGGAAACACAAGCGGATTCAACACAGAGTGAACGGCCGACATTTTCGATGACGCCTACCTGAGTGGGCTGACCTGGGGAAGGCGCACCGCTTCGGGGAAGCGGCATTCATACGAAATTTACACTTTCAGGGCGGTTTGTAGATACGTCAATGGACCGCCCGCAGTGGCGGTTTACCGCCAATTACAGCCTCCATCAACGCTTGCAGGTTGGGGTTGAGGTGAATCCGAAAGCGAAAGAGGCAGGACCTCTTGTGACGCTGTTTCTGTTCACCGAGACCAGGACGCGTCCGGCGCTCTTTTTAGGCACGAGCTCAGATCGAATCGGTTCGCCGGCGGGCGAGCAGTCTTACTTCGCCACCATAAGCAAATACGTACCCCGGTTGCGCACTTCTTTTTACGGCAGTTTGAATTATTCGGAATGGGATGGGAAGTTCAATATCCCCTTTGGCGCGGGGGTTGAATTGGGTAAAGGCTTTTCACTTCGACCGATGTATGATGGCGACCGGGGGCATGTGATGCTGAATTATTTCACCACGCACTACGGTGTCAGTTTGATGTATGTGTGGCTTGAAACCCCGGGTATTTCGTTTTCTCTCGGATTTTAATTTGACATTGTCAGATTTGGAAGGAGACCCCTATCGAAAACAAAAATTCAATCCACCTCAAATTGGTCTTGACTTTGGGGTCCACTTCAAAGGTATAGGTCTTCAGAAAAAGAATCTGA
>JAAXHW010000128.1 GCA_012270675.1 Candidatus Latescibacterota bacterium
GGGCTTGTAATTTGTCCGAGCCTCCTAAAAAGAGAGGAGCCACACCATGGCCAAAGGCATCTTTTCAAGAATGGCGGACATCATCAAAGCCAATATCAACGACCTCCTGAATCGGGCGGAAGACCCGGAAAAGATGATCCGCCAGATGATCCTCGAAATGGAGGAGGCCGTCAACAAGGCGACCGCGTCCGTCGGCACCGCCGTGGCCAACGAAAAGCGCCTGGAGCGCCAGTGCTTCGAAAAAAAGGACCAGACCAAGGCCTGGCAGAAAAAGGCCGAATTCGCCGTCCAGGCCGGAGAAGACGACCTGGCCCGGCGGGCGCTGGAACGGAAAGCGGCCCTGGAAGAGGCCGCCCAAGACCTGAGCGCCGCCCTCGACGAAAGCCGGCGGACCTCCCAGCAGCTCAAACAGCAGCTCATGCAACTCAAGGCCAAACTGGACGAAGCCCGCACCCGCCAGGGCACCCTCATCGCCCGGCGCAAAACCGCAGAAGCCCGCAAGCAGATCGCCAGAGGCCTCTCCGGTGTGGGCGACGATGCCTTCTCCAGCTTCGAGCGGTTCCGCCAGCGGGTTGAAACCGAAGAGGCCGAAGCCGAAGCCCACCAGGAAATCGCCGGTTCCGAGCCTTCGCTGGAAGACGCCTTCACCAGACTCGAACGGAAGAACACGGTGGAAGAGGAACTTGAAGTCCTGAAGAAAAAACTGGGGCGGACCGATGCGTGACCTCCGGAAAATCCTCGACCAAACAGTCGCCGACCTGGCTGCCGATGGGAGCTGTACCATGCGATACCTCTTCGGATACTTTTTGAAAGGCTTTGCCGTCCTCCAGGGCGTAATCGGTCTGACCGTAGCGCTCACCGCCCTTATGACAGGACGTCACACCTGGCAGATGGTCAGCGTCGGTCTCCTGCTTCTGGCCACAGCCCAGCTCATCTGGTGGACCGGGCGCCTGGTCCACCGTTCGGCCGACCGCAAGCGCTATGTACAGCACCAGCACCGCCTGCTCAAACTCGCCCGGAAAAAGGGCGGCAGCCTCACCGTCCTCGAAGCAGCCACCGATGCTCGCATGACCGTGGAAAAGGCCGAGGAGATCCTCCGAGAACTGGCCGCCCGGGGGCACGCTGAGGTCCGCGTCTCCGAGTCGGGCCTCATCGTCTACTGCTTCCCGGAAATCGAGCGGTGGGATGAAAAACACCGGGCAAGGCCCGTGCACGAACTCTGAAATCTCAGCTCAGGAGGGAGGGCTGTTATGATCGAAGTCGGATTTACAGTTGCGCTGATCGTCCTCGCTGTTGCGGTCCTCAAATACGTGGAGCGACGCTCCAAAGGCACCATCCTCGGCGATGCCGAAGAACGGCTCATGGCCCGAATGGACGCACTCGAACGGCGCCTCACGGACATCCAGGACGTCATGATCGCCATCGACGAAAAAATGAGCAGGATCAATCCGGAGAAATGACAACGCGATTGGGGTGGGTGTTTGCTATTTGCCTGGTGGCTACGCAGGCACAGGCCAAAGTGATACGGGGTGTTGTGACCGATGCGGCAACAGGAGAACCCCTTCCTGCTGCGACGGTGTGGGTTCTGGGAACGTATGACGGCACAGTTACAAATTCCGAAGGCGAGTATGTACTGGCATTGTCCGACCTTCCCGCGGTGGTCGAAGTGCGTTATATCGGCTATCGGTCGCAGCGACATGGTGTGGATGAAGCTGCAGCCGACATCCAGGATTTCGCCCTGGAGCCATTGCCTGTTGAATTGGAAGCGCTCGTGGTGACGGCCGGGCATACGGGACGGGATATCATGCGCAAAGTGATTGCGCAAAAGCAGACGTGGTGGCATACGCTCAACACATTTCGCGTTGAGGCCTACTCACGGTTTGTCTGGCGCAATGCATCCGGTATTGTCGCGATCGTAGAGAGCCTGTCCGATGGTTTTTGGGATCGAAAAAAAGGTTGGCGAGAGGTCATCAAGGACAAACGCGAGACGAAAAATTTGGATTTCGGATTCACAGTGCCCGCGGCCGAAGGTGTGAATTTGTATGCGGATGAGACGGAACTCGGCGGTCACAATCTGGTGGGCGTCACCCATCCAAAAGCACTGGATCACTACGACTTTGTGCTCAAAGGCCGTCGTAAAATGGATGACCGCATCGTTTACGACATCGATGTCAAACCCAAACATAGACTCAACACGGCTTTTGAGGGTCGCGTGGCTGTGCTGGATAGCGTGTATGCGCTCGTGGAAGCGGAACTGACCCCGAATCAGGCGTTTTTATTTCCAATGCCCATTCGTGATTTTACCATCACCCTGCGCCAGCAGTTTGGCAATTTTGGTGGGGATTTCTGGTTTCCCGTAGGCCTGCAGCAGACGTTGCATATTGAGATCGGAATGCCCGGCTTGGAGTTTCCGCGCATCAGCGGGCGACGCATTTCCCGCTTGACGGGATATGAGGTGAATGTCGATTTGCCCGATTCGCTTTATGAACGGCGTGCGAAAGTGGTGATGGATTCCGCGCGTGTCGAACAGGACAGTTTACTGACGCAAACAGCACTCGCTGTGCCATTGGATGAAATCGAGCAGGCAGCCTACACGCATATCGACAGCACGATGACGCTCCATAAAGCGTTTAAACCAAAGGGATTGCTGGCACGTTTTATCAAGCTGGAGGAAGACGGGAGACGAGAGAAACCTCAAAAACAAAAAAAACATGGCAGACGCAAGCTCACGTTCAGCGTAAAAAAACCCGAGGTGTGGTTCAACCGCGTGGATGGCTGGCATCTGGGCTCGGGAATTTCGTCCAGATCAAAACGAACCCGAACGACTTTTGGAGGAGCGTACAACTTCGGCTTGGGAAAATGGTCGTTCAGCGGCAACGCGACGGTGCGCTGGGGAGCGGGGGAAAGGGCATTCGCATCGATCGCCGGCTTTAACGGAACGGATGTTCGATATCGGTCCAGACTGTATGGTCGGTTCTGGATGAGTGCCCGGCAGATTTTAGGTTCGGAGGACTATTTCGATTTTTATTGGCGCAAAGGTGTAAAAGCAACCGTGGGCTACCGATTCGGTCGTCCGCGGAGGACGGGTGTGCGACTGACGGGCGGGGTCAATATCGAGCAACACACGTCTGTGGACAAGACCACGGATTGGCATTTGAGCGGAGACATGGAGGTGCAACGGCCCAATCCGGCAATTGACCCGGGCCTGTTGCGCTCTGCTTTTTTTCGTGTGGACCTGGGGGATCAAAACCCGGGCCCCGCGTTCCTTTTTGGACAACGAAAATTCGTCGTGGAGGTTGAACACAGTCGGCCCGGATTCGGCAGCGATTTTGCCTTTACGCAAATTCGGATGTCATTGGATTGGCGGTTGAAGACGCTGTTCAAGAGGCGTCTGTTGCCCAATGTGCTGGATGTGCGCGTTTTTGGCAGTGCGTTTACCGGGACGCTGCCCAGACAGCGTTTTGAAATTCTGGATATCCTATCGACCAAATTGTCAACGTTTGGGGCATTTCGAGCGCAGGTGGGTCGCCCCTTTGAGGGAGAAAAATTGCTGGGCGTGTTCTGGGAACACAATTTCCGCACGGTGCCGTTTGAATGGATCGGCTGGCGGTGGGTTGTCGAGCGAAACATCGGGTTGATCGTACACGGTGCACACGGGCGCACGTGGTTCGATGACCCAACCCTGGCGGGACTGGACTATACGCCCCGGTATCTCGACCGCTTTCACCACGAACTGGGGGTGTCGATCAACGGGCTGTTTGGTCTGTTGCGGGTGAATCTCACAAGGCGGTTGGATACGTCGGAATTCTGTCTGAGTGCAGAGATGGCACGGTTGTTTTGAGGCTGTGGTGAATATCCTGTGAGCAGGCCCAAAGTGAAAATCCAAACCGTTCACCCAAATCCACAGGGAGGAAAATAAAATGAGTTGGCCCCTGGAACTGATGATCGGCGTCTCTCTGATCGTCGTCGTCAGCGGAATCGTAAACTACGCTCACCTGAGGCTGAAACGCGCGTCAAAGGGCGTGAATCCGGACCGGGCCAGGCGGATGGAAGCCCGGCTGGACACCCTGGAGCAGAGGTTGACAGACATTCAGGACATTCTCATCGCCATCGACGAGAAGCTGAACCGGACAGACCGCCAGCCGCCATCTCCGACCCAAACACACAAAGGATAACCCCATGCTCTCCAAACTTCTCGGCATCATCCTGATCGTCATCGGGGGTTCTCTGGCCCTCGGCGTCCTCTTTCATCTGATCGGCGACATTTTCGGACTGCTCTGGACCCTGATCAAACTGGCCATACCGCTGGTCCTCCTCTACATCGGCTACCGGCTGGTCACACGTGAACCGTATGAATAAGGATCGAACCATGTCACAAACAGAAGACCGCGTCCTGATCCGTCGGGTGCTGGGGGGAGACCCCTCAGCTTTTGACACCCTCTACAAGACCCACCATCCACGGGTCTACGCCACGATTGCCCGTCGCGTCTCCGACAGAGACCTCATCGAAGACCTGGTCCAGACCACCTTCCTGCGCGCCTTCTGTTCCCTTAAAACCTACCGGGGCGACGCGGCCTTCTCCACCTGGCTGACTCAGATCGCCTTAAACGCCTTCAAATCTCACCTTCGGGCGCAACGGGTGCGGCAGACCTGGGTACACCAGACGGAAGACCCCGAACTGGCGACCGGAATCGACCGGGAGCCGGCCCCCTGTGAAAATCCCGAACAGGCGATGCAGCAGAAAGAACGCCGAAAACTCGTCATACAGGGCATCCGGTGCCTGCCTGCGCGTTACCGCAAAGCGGTCTGGTTGCGCTACATCAGGGACCGGTCCTACGAGGAAATCACGCAGGCGCTCCAGGTGCCGACGGGCACGGTCAAAACCTGGCTCTGCCGGGGGCGCCGGCAGCTGAAAGGGGAATTTCGCAAACTGGGCCTCCAGGCAGTATAACGGGAGATAGACCTTGACAATCGGGCGGTACCCTGCCTATCATAGCGTACGATAAGGAGGCAGCCATGGAAACCTGGTGGACAAACCTGACCACGTTGAACCAGACCCTCTACCTCGTGGCGATCTTTTTCAGCGCGCTCTTCGGCTGGCAGATGGTGGCGGCCCTGCTCGGCCTGGGCGGGGGCGCCGACGTGGGCGGGGGCGACGCGACCGCAGGGGATGCCGGACCGGAGATCAACGACATGGTCCAGGACGCAAGCGTGGCCGCCTTCAAACTCCTGTCGGTCCGTTCCATCATCGCATTCGGCATGCTCTTCGGCTGGGCCGGCGCCCTGTACCTCCAGTCGGGCACCCCGGTGGAAAGCGCGCTCCTCTACAGCCTGATCTGGGGGGCCGCCGCGATGGTCGCCGTGGCCTATTTTTACCACGGCATTCAGCAGCTCACCGAGACCGGCAACCCCAGGCTGGAGACCTGCGTCGGCGCGTCGGGTGAGGTCTACATCGATATCCCCGAAAACGGCATCGGGCAAATCCGCGTGGTGGAAAGCGGCGCGGTCTCCTACGTATCCGCCCGGGGGAAAGACGGCGCTCCGATCCCCCACAAGACGCCGGTGTGGGTACGGCGGGTGATCAATGGGACCACGCTGGAGGTCGAACAAATCGAACCCTGAACCCGAACAACCCACCCCTCAAAGGAGGTCCATATGCCAACTCCGATGGTTCTGACGATGATTCTGGTCGCGGTGGTGTTTCTGCTGTTCCTGACCTTCATCTCCAGGTACAAGCGCTGCCCGTCCAACAGTATCCTGGTGATCTACGGCAAGACAGGGAGTGGCGCGGCCAAGTGTGTGCACGGGGGCGCGGCCTTCGTCCTGCCCCTGTTGCAGGACTACGAGTACCTGGACCTGGAGCCGTTCGTCGTACCCATCGACCTGGACAATGCGCTCTCCCAGGAAAACATCCGGGTGTCCGTGCCCACAACGGTCACCGCCGCCGTCTCGAACCAGGAGGGCATCATGCAAAACGCCGCGGTCCGCCTCCTGGGCCTGTCGCGCGAGCAGATCCAGAGCCAGGCGCAGGACATCATCCTGGGCCAGATGCGGGCCGTGATTGCAACCATGGAGATCGAAGAGATCAACCAGGACCGGCAGGCCTTTATGGGCAAGGTCAACGAGGCGGTCTCCACCGAGATGGAAAAAATCGGCCTGACCGTGATCAACGTGAACATCAAAGACATCGAGGACGAAAGCGGATATATCAAAGCCCTGGGCCAGAAAGCGGCGGCCGAAGCAATCAATCAGGCGGCCATCGACGTGGCCGAGCAGGAGAAAATGGGCAAGGTGGGGGTGGCCGAGCGGGAAAGGGACCAGCGCACGGACGTGGCCGCTGCGAACGCGGCCGCCGAAATCGGTGAGGCCGAAGCCTCCCGGGACCGGCGTCAGAGGGTCGCCATCCTGGAATCCGAAGCCGAAATCGGTGAGGCCGAAGCCACCCGGAACAAGCGTCAGAATGTCTCCTCCCTGGATGCGGAAGCAGTCCAGGCCGAGGCCGAGGCCGAATCCAAGAAAGCCGGCTACATGGCCCAGCAGAGGGTGGCCGAGGAGATTGCCCGGCAAAAAGGGCAGGAGGCCGCAAAGGCCGCAGACGGCGCCATCCGGGTCGCGCAGGAACGGGCGGAAAAAGAGGCCGAGGACGCCCGGGCGCTGCGCGAAGAAGCGCGTCTGCAAGCCGAAATCGTCGTACAGGCCGAAGCGGAAAAACAGAAACTGGTGGTCCAGGCCGAGGCTGAGAAAGCGCAGAAAACCCTGGTGGCGGAAGGGGAAGCCGCCGCCATCCTGGCCCAGAGGCAAGCCGAAGCCCAGGGCACGCAGGCCATCCTGGATGCAAAGGCCGAAGGCTACAGAGAGCTGGTGGCCGCATGCGGCGGAAAAGATCAGGCTGCCGCAGCCTTCCTCATCGTCGAGCGGCTCACCGAGGTGGCGAGCATCCAGGCCGAGGCCATTCAGAACCTGCCCCTGGAGAAGGTGATGGTCTGGGACGGGGGCAACGCACAGGGCGGCCTGTCCAACCTGGGCCAGCGAATGATGGGCACCATCCCCCCGATGCACGACCTGGCCCGGCTGGCCGGCCTGGAGCTCCCTGAATTCCTGGGCAGAATGACCGGAAGCAGCGAGCAGCAGACGCACACGTCCGACAGCGGCGGTGGCGGTACAGCCGGGGCGGAGGACCAGACCGGACCGTCTTCTTAAAAGGGGTGATTCCTTTGGAAAAAACCCGGGTCCAGGAAGCCGACCTCTGCTTCAAAACCGGCCTGTGCGCCCTCAAACAGGAGAAAAGGGCGGAGGCCCGGCAGGCCTTCGAGGGCGCTGTCAGGCTGCACCCGGACCATCTCAACGCCCGGTTCCAGCTCGCCCTCCTCCACGCCCGGGGCGGCGCGCCCGGTTCTGCGGGCCGGCAGAAAGCCGTCGCAGCCCTGCAGCACATCCTCGACGCTGCCGACCGGGGCGTGCCCTGTGCGAACCTGGACCGGGTCTGCTTCCTGCTGGGCAGCTTTCTGGACGACACACCCGAAAACCGGGACAAGGCCATCGCAATCTACCGTCGGGGGCTCGACGCAGACCCCCTCTTTGCCCCGGGGCACAACAACCTGGGCGTCCTGCTGATGGAATCGGGCCAGACCATCCCGGCCCTGGGCGCCTTCAAAATCGCCCTCCATCTGGAACCGGGCTACACCCTTCCCTACCAGAACCTGGCCCGCCTCCTCTTCGACCACATGAGCCCTGCCCAGATGGAGCGGGAATACACCTCCATCATCGAAGAATTCGGCGTTCAGGCGCCCCTGGTCCTCTCCAGGCTCTCCCTCGAACTCATCGACCTGGGCCGGGCGCAGGTCTATGAGAGCCTCTACACCCGGGGCCACCAGATCAAGAACCTCATGGGCATGGTCGGCAGCCGGATGCGCCGGCTGATCCGGAAATCGCCGCCCCATGGGGAAGGCCTCGACGGCCTCAAAGACATTGCCCGCGAACAGGAACGGGTCTACGACCAGTGGGTCGCCTACCTCCGCTCCATGAAACAACACCCCATGAACCCCACGCTGGTGGAGATCCCGACGCTGGTCCGGAAGGCAAGCGAAACGGTCGTCACCCGGAAAGGGAGAAAGACCCTTCGCTTCGCATCAGAACCCCATGTTCCCCAGGTCAAGGCAGACCCCGGCATGCTCCACGAGGCGGTCATCAACCTCATCCTCAACGCCCTTGAAGCCGTCGGAGAGGAGGGGAAGGTCACCCTTCAGACCGGCTACGATCCCAAACGCACCTCAGTCTACGTCGAAGTGGAGGACAACGGCCCGGGCATCCCCAAACCCCTCCAGGTCCGGATCTTCGATCCCGGATACTCCACCAAAGAAAAGGGAAACGGCTACGGCCTCAGCATCTGCGCCCGGATCGTCTCGGCCCATCGCGGCAACCTCCGGGTCATGAGCCGTCCCGGCGTCGGTGCCGTCTTTCGGATCGACCTGCCGGTCGACTTCGAACTCGCCTCCGAAGCCGAGAGCATCGGCCTCCAGGGCACCCCGCTGCAAACCGCGCGTCACCCCCTCGCCGAGGAGTTCATCACGTGAAGGCGCACATCCTCATCGCCGACGACCAGCCCGAAATCCTGGACATGCTCACCCGCAGCCTCCAGGCCGACGGCCGGACCGTGCAGGCCTTTCCCTCCGGCGCCAGAGCGCTTGGCTACCTGCAAAAACACGCCGTTGACATGGCCATCCTCGACCTCGACTTTGGCCCCGACGAACCCGACGGCCTGGAAATCCTGCGGCAGATGCGGCAAGAAGCGCCTGACCTGCCCGTCATCATCCTGACCGGCAAAGGCACCGTGGAAACCGCCGTGGCTGCCCTGCGCCTGGGCGCGGCCGACTTCATTGAAAAAGACTTCTACATCGAAGACAGGCTTGAACTCAGCCTGGAAAAACTCGACCGGATGCTCTCTGTTCTCCGGGAAAACGCCCGGCTGCGGGCCGAAGTAGACGACCTCGACCGGGAAAACCGGTTCTACCGGGCCGAATTCGGAAAGCGCTACCAGGTCATCAGCGTCAGCCCCCAGATGCAGCAGATCATGCAGCAGGCCGAGCGCATCGCCTCCATCCCCCGCCCCGTCCTCATCCTGGGTGAACGGGGCACCGGCAAAGAACTGGTGGCCGCCGCGGTCCACTACGGGGGCGTGCGCAAAGACCGCCCCTTTGTCAAAGTCAACTGCGCGGCCCTCTCCGCCACCCTCCTGGAAAGCGAACTCTTCGGGCACGAAAAAGGGGCCTTCACCGGCGCGGTCGAGGCCCGCCCGGGCCGGTTCGAGGCCGCCAACGGGGGCACCCTTTTCCTGGACGAAATCGCCAGCACCACCCCCGAGTTCCAGCAGAACATCCTGCGCGCCATCGAATACCAGGAAGTACAGCGGGTCGGCGCCGCCGCGCCGGTACCGGTGGACGTGCGCATCATCGCCGCCACGAATGCCGACCTCGAACGGGAAATGGCCGAAGGCCGCTTCCGGGAGGACCTCTACGACCGCCTCCGGTTCGAAATCATCCGCATCCCCCCCCTCCGGCAGCGCCGGGAAGACATCCAGCCCCTGGCAGAGTTCTTCGCCGAACAGATCCTCCAGGAAGTCCCGGGCCTTGTACGCCGTCCCTTTTCAAACGCCGCCACAAAACGGCTGCTCGCCTACGGCTGGCCGGGCAACGTGCGCGACCTCAAATTCGCCGTCGAGCGGGCCGCCTGCATGGCCACCGGCCCCACCATCAAACCCGATGACCTGCCTCCCGAAATCGCCTCGGGCGCATCCGAACCCTCCGATGAGGGGTTTGAAGCGCAGACCAGCGCCTTTGAACTGGGCCTGCTCCGCCAGGCCCTGCACGCCGCCGCCTGGAACCAGCGTCAGGCCGCCGCCCAGTTGAAACTCAGCTACGACCAGTTTCGCCACCGCTACCGGAAATACGACCTGGACCGGGAAAAACCGTAGCAACACGCAAACGGCCACCCCCTTCCACAGACCCGAACGCGATGCACCCCCGGAACGATTCGGTCAACCCCGACCCGGAACCTGACCAGCCCACCCGGTTTTTCGCAGTGGAGATGGAGAACCTGCAAAAAACACGAGGAGATCCCATGAACATCGTCGTATTCGGCGCAGCCGGCTGGCTCGGCCGGGCAGCGCTGGCCAACCTGGCCGGCAGGCACCATGTGCGCGCATTCGACTACGGCCCGCAGGCCTGGCAAGCCTGGCAGGACACCGACGGCGAATGGACCGGCGGTGAAATCGTCCACGGAGACATTGTCGACTTCAACGCCGTCCGTCAGGCCACGGAAGACATGGACGCCGTTTTACACATGGCCGTCTATCACTCGGACAAACCGGGCGCCCACGGAGTACACGACGAAAAACCCTTTCTCATCAACCTCAAGGGCCTCTGGAACGTCCTGGAATCCGCCCGGCAGTGCGGCATCAAGCGGATCGTACACCTCGGCTCCTGCCAGACCGTCCACCCCAAAGGCATCTTCTTTACCGCCGACGTCAGACGCCCGGACGGCGGCCTTTATGGCATAACCAAACGCCTTCAGGAAGAAATGTGCCGCCAGTTCCACGACGCGTTCGGCCTCCGCATCATCGTCCTTCGCCCGGACTACATTGTGGACAGCCGTCTGGGCATTGGCCGGTACAAAGAAAAACTGGGCACCGAAGAGCGGCCTTACCGCCAGGGCTGGGTCTGCCGCCACGACCTGGCCGAAGCCTGTCGCCTGAGTCTGGAATCCCAAACCATTGATTTCGACATCTTTCACATCGTCGGCACGCCCGGCGCCGACAAAACCTGCAACGTGGCCCGATCTCGAGAAATACTCGGCCTGGAATACAGAGGCAACCTGGAACAGTATCGATCGCCATGAGAGGTCCGCCATGGCCTACGCACGGATTGATCCTCGTCGCATCGCCCTCAAACCCCTCTCTGACAGACAGAGTAAATTCTCCCTCGGTGAAATCCTCGTCGACCCGGACGCTCCTGCCCCCGACCCGGGACCGCTGGCGGACAGTCTTCAGCGCATTGCCGAACAAATACGCCTTGCCCGTCAGCGGGGCGCCGCTGTGATGCTGGCCTACGGAGCCCACCTGATCAAGAACGGCCTGGGACCCGGGGTGAGCCGCATGCTGGAGGCAGGCTGGATCACCCACCTGGCCACCAATGGCGCCGGCACCATTCACGACTGGGAATACGCCTTCCAGGGATGCTCCGAAGAAGACGTCCGGGCCAATGTGGCCCGGGGGTGCTTTGGCACCTGGGACGAGACCGGACGCTACATCCACCTGGCCGTGCTCACCGGCGCTTTGCAGGGCATGGGCTACGGCGAGGCCCTGGGCAGATTCATCTGCGAGGACGGCTGCCACATCCCCCGGCGCAACGAACTGACTTCCGCCCTGAGCGCCTGGGTGCGCGACCCGTCGGATGCGCCGAACATGCCGGCCTGCGCCGAGCTCCTCCAGGCCATGGCGCGTTTTGCCATCCCCCCCGGCCGCTGCCGGGTCGAACACCCCTACAAGGACGCTTCGCTCACAGCACAGGCCTACCGTCTGCGCGTTCCCCTCACCGTACATCCGGGCATCGGCTACGACATTATCTACAACCACCACCTGGCCAACGGAGCGGCCATAGGTCGTGCAGCCGACATCGACTATCGCGTCTTCGCAGAGGGCGTACGCAATCTGGATGGGGGGGTTTTTCTCTCGGTGGGCTCGGCCGTCATGGCGCCTCAGGTCTTCGAAAAAGCCATGTCGCTGGCCAACAACCTGCGCCTCCAGCAGGGGAAGAACATCGTGCGGCCCTTCATCGTCGTCAACGACCTCTCACGGGTAGACTGGGACTGGTCCAGAGGCGAACCGCCCAAAGACAATCCGGCCTACTACCTCAGATTCTGCAAGTCGTTCAGCCGCATGGGCGGAGAAATGACCTACATAGGTGGGGACAACCGTATCTTCCTTCACAACCTGTACCATATCCTGGAAAGTACATAAAGATGAGCAAACACGTCGAAAATCCCAACAGTGTTGCCGGCAACCACATCGCACGCTACGACCTGCACCTCCACACCTGCTGGAGCTACGACGCCACGGCGCGCCCGGAAAACCATTTCAAACGCGCCCATGCACTCGGCGTACGCTGCATCACCATCACCGACCACCACGTCCTGGACTCCCTGGAGGAAGTGCTCGAAATCGCACAGGACTATCCCGAGGTGCGCGTCGTCCCCTCAGCGGAGCTCTCCGTCACCACCTCCATCGGCTCCGTTGACCTGCTGTGCTACGGATTTCCGCACCCATTTCCGGAGGAATTGCAAACCCTGCTGAACGCCTATCACACCTGGCAGCGGACACAGGGCGAGGCCCTGTCCAGGGGCCTCCAGGCGATGGGCTGCAACTTCACCGATGCCGACCGCCTGGACCTGCTCCGGTCCTACCGTCCGCCCAGGACCATCGACGTGCAGGGCAACACCCACGTAAAAGGGGCGTTTATCCGGAGGTATTGCGTGGAGCGGGGATTTATCGACACCGAAGCAGGCTACGACGACTTGTGGAAACAGGCCCGGCAGAAAGTCCACGCTCCGCCCTATCCGCACGTCGCAGACGTGATCCCGGTCGTCAAACGGGCCGGCGCCCTGGTGGCCATCGCCCACCCCTACGGCTACTTCAACCGACACGACATCCCCAGAATGGACGCCCTCCGTACGGAATGTCAACTCGACGGCATCGAGTGCGCCCACCCGGGCGTACCGCCCGAATACACCCTGTTTTACCGTGACTACTGCGTACGGCACGGTCTGTTCTCAACCGGCGGCTCGGACTGCCATACCGACGAAGATATTCAACAAAAATTCGCCGGGCACGGCGGACCCGACGAATGGCTCGATGGGTTTCTGGACCGCCTGGACACCCGAAGACGGCGGTCGTAAACAGCGGGGGAATACCCCTCTCACGAGGTTCTCATGGACGCGGCTTTGGAACGGCTCTTCCTCATCCATTACCATGAAGTCGGCCTGAAAGGCAAGAACCGGAGCCGGTTTGAGAACCAGCTCGTGCGCAACATCGAGCACGCCCTCAAAGGCGTTTCCCGTGGAGCCGTGCGCCGCATCACCGGCCGCCTCCTCCTGGAACTCGCCCCCGACACCCCCTCCGACATCGTCCGGGAGCGCCTGGCCGGGGTCTTTGGCATCGCCAACTTCTCGGAGGCCGTCCGCGTCCCCTCTACCATCGAAGCCATCCGGGAGGCCGCCTGGGCGGTTGTCCGGAAAGCCCGCTTCGCCTCCTTCAAAATCGCCACAAAACGCGCCGACAAATCCTTTCCCCTCAACTCGAACGAAATCAACCGCGATGTGGGCGCCTGCGTCGAGACCCGCTCGCAGGCCCAGGTCAAAATGGAGCGTCCCGACCTCACCTGCTTCATCGAACTCTCCCCCCAGGGGACCTTCATCTACACCCGAAAAATCCCGGGACCGGGCGGCCTGCCCGTGGGCGTCAACGAACGGGCCGTCAGCCTCCTCTCCTCCGGCATCGACTCCCCGGTGGCCTCCTACCGGATCATGAAGCGGGGCGTGCGGCTCGCCTTCGTCCACTTCCACAGCCAGCCCTACACGGACCGCAACTCCCAGCGGAACACCGAAGAACTCGTCCGCCTCCTCACCCGCCACCAGTTCAGGTCCACCCTCTACCTGGTCCCCTTCGTCGAAATCCAGCGGCGCATCATGACCGACACCCCCCCCGGCTACCGTGTTGTCCTCTACCGCCGCGCCATGTTCCGCATCGCCGAGGCGGTCGCCCTCAGAGAAGGCGCGCAGGCCCTGGTTACCGGCGAAAACGTGGGCCAGGTCGCCTCCCAGACCCTCTCCAACCTCCGGGCCATCGAAACGGTCACCGCCCTCCCGGTCCTGCGCCCCCTGTCCGGCGACAACAAAGAGGAGATCATCGCCGAAGCCAGGCGCATCGGCACCTACGAAATCTCCACCGAACCCTACGAAGACTGCTGCACCGTCTTTGTCCCCAAACACCCCGAAACCCGCGCCGACCCGGAAACCGCGCAGGACATCGAGTCCCACCTGGACCTGGGTGCCCTCATCGAACAGACCCTGAACGCGACGGAGGTGAAACGGTTCAGGCTGTAGCCTGATCCTCCCCGCCGTAGCGCTCGAATATCGCATCCAGCAAATGCCGGATCGCAGGCCCGAAGTAGCGCCCCTCTCGCCATGCTACGCCGACCTCCCGGGAAAAGACCACCCCCTCCACCCCCACCTCTCGCAGCGCCCCCGACGCAAGCGACTCCCTCACCGTCAGCGCGGGCAGAAAGGAGATCCCCACCCCCACCTCCACCAGCTTCCGCATCGCCTCCGGGCTGCGCATCTCCATCACCACTCCGGGTGACACCCCCACCTCTGCGAACCGCTCGTCCACAATCTTCCGGGAGACCGAATCGGCGTGGAAAAGGATCAGCGGCTCCTGCGCCACCTCCGCCAGCGTCACCGATGCGCAATCGGCAAACCGGTGCGCTGTGCCCACCACCAGCGGCATCGAATCCCTGTAGATCGAGACCGTCTGTACCCTGGGGTGGCTGAACGGCAGTGAAATCACCGCAAACTCCGACCGATTCAGCAGCAAATCCTCCACCAGGTACCGGGAAGGCGCCACCTGCACCGAGAGCGCCACCTGGGGATACGCCCTCATATAAGCCTTCAGAATATCGGGCAGAAGATAGGTCACCGCCGCATCGATCGCCCCAAACTGGAACCCCTCTCCCGGCAGCACATCTCTCCGTTTCAACTTCTCCTCCGCCTCCTCCACAAGGTCCTGGATCTGCATGCCGTAGCTCACCAGCGCCCGCCCCTCCATCGTCAGCGAAACGTGCCGGCTCCCCCGGTTGAACAGCCGCACCCCCAGCGCCCGTTCCAGCTCCCCGACCCCGCTGCTCACCGTCGGCTGGGTCACGTACATCTCCTGCGCGGCCCGGCTGAAACTCCCCGTGCGGGCCACCGCCAGGAAATAGCGAAGATGGTACAGATTCATCCCCATCGCCTCCTTTTATAGATATTTTCTATATATAATATAATAAATATTTACTTGATTAATACATGAATTCTTTTATTTTTGTCCCTGAACAATCGGCAAAAGCGCAAAGCCACCCCTTTTCACACAGGAGCTTCACATGAGCAGCAGCAAAAAAGTCCGGGTCGCCATCATCGGCGTGGGCAACTGTGCCTCCTCTCTCGTCCAGGGCGTGCACTACTACAAAGACGCGGACAGGGACGCCTTTGTGCCGGGCCTGATGCACGTCGACCTGGGCGGCTACCACATCAGCGACATTGAGTTTTCCGCCGCATTCGACGTCGGCAAAGAAAAGGTCGGCAAAGACCTCAGCGAAGCCATCTTCGCCCACCCGAACAACACCGTCAAATTCGCGGACGTCCCCCACCTGGACGTTTCCGTCCAGCGCGGCATGACCCACGACGGCCTGGGCAAATACCTCTCCGAAGTGATCGAAAAGGCCGAACCGCCCACCGTCGACGTGGCCGAAATCCTCAAAGCCACGAAGACCGACGTGGTGGTCAGCTACCTCCCTGTGGGCAGCGAAGAAGCCACCAAATGGTACGTCGAACAGATCCTGCAGGCCGGGTGTGGGTTTATCAACTGCGTCCCCGTCTTCATCGCCAGCGCCGGCTACTGGCCCGAACGCTTCGAAAAGCGGGGCCTGCCCATCATCGGTGACGACATCAAATCCCAGGTCGGCGCCACCATCGCACACCGCGTGCTCGCCCGGCTCTTCCGCGAGCGGGGCGTTAAACTCCTGCGCACCTACCAGCTCAACTTCGGCGGCAACACCGACTTCTACAACATGCTGGAGCGCTCCCGGCTTGAATCAAAAAAGATCAGCAAGACCAACGCCGTCACCTCCCAACTTGACTACGACCTGGGCGAGGGCAACGTCCACGTGGGCCCTTCCGACCACGTCCCCTGGCTGGAAGACCGGAAATGGTGCCACATCCGCATGGAAGGGGAGACCTTTGGCGGCGTGCCCCTCAACCTCGAACTCAAACTTGAAGTCTGGGACTCGCCCAACTCCGCCGGCGTGGTCATCGATGCCATCCGCTGCTGCAAGCTTGCCCTCAACCACGGCCTCAAAGGCCCGCTGCTGGCCCCCTCCTCCTACTTCATGAAAACCCCGCCTCAGCAGTTCAGCGACGACCAGGCCCGGGAAATGGTGGAAGACTTCATCCTCCGGTATGGCCGGAACGGCAGGGCGTGATAAACACATTCACCGCACACCGACAACACAAAAACGGACGGTCGACCACGGTCAACCGTCCGTCTGGTTTCCTGACCTCCGTGGGCTACTTCAGCTCTCCCGCCTGTGTCACCACCTTCCGGAACGCTTCGGCGTGCGCTTTGATCACCTCCGGACGGTAGTGCTTGAACCAGGGGATGGTATACACCCGCTCCGTCATCCGCTCCGTCACCGGCAGGCTGCCCTCTCCCTGCCGCACGTCCCGATCCGAATGGGCGATACGCGTCGGCTTGCCGTCGCCGTACACATCCGCATCGTTTAAAACCGGGTGCAGGTGCATCAGCAGGTTCGCTCCCGGACTGGTCGACACCCCTTCCGCCCGGACCGCCTCGCAGAACTTATGCACGCTCAGCCCGTCCAGCTCTTCCGGAACGTAGATCCCGTGCGCCGCGTACCACCCCCCCATCGTACTCCCCGAATCCTTCGGGGGCCGGTGCGCCCTGATCCCCGGCGCGCCCTCCAGCAGGTCCCAGAAATAGTTCATCGCCTTCTGGATCTCCTCCATCCGCTCCTGATAGTGCCCAAGCTGAACCCGACCGACTGCGGATGAAAGCTGGTGCATCCGGTACTTGAACCCCCCCAGCGGCAGACCGGAAAATTTCTTCAGCTCCGGATCTTCGATCTGCCCTGTGCGCTCGTAGTGCCCAAACGCCGCTGCGCGCTCGTAAATCTTTTTGTCATCTGTAATCAGCATTCCCCCTTCGCCGATCGCCAGGGACTTGCCCGACATACAGGACATCGCGCCCACATGCCCGATCGTGCCCACCAGCCGGCCCTTGTAGAGCGCTCCGTGCGCGTGCGACACATCCTCGATCACCTTGATTCCGCGCGCATTGGCGATCTCCATAATCGGGTCCATATCGGTGGGATGCCCCAGATAGTGCACCACCATAATCGCCCTGGTCCTGTCTGTAATCTTGCGTTCCACATCCTCCGGATCCAGCGTCAGCGTATCCGCATCCATATCCGCGAAAACGATCGTAGCCCCCAGGTTCATCGCCTGCAGCACAGACGCCCAGAAGGTCATGCTCTGGCAGATAATCTCATCTTCCACGCCTATCCCGCATCCGAACATCGCCGAATGCAGCGAAGCCGTACCCGTATTGTGCGCCAGCGCGTACTTCATATCGTGCCACTCTGCGTATTCCTTCTCAAACGTCACCGTTACATCCGTTCCAGACATCGCCCCCCGGCGCAGCACCGCCAACGCGGCCTCTTCGTCCTCCCCGGTGATAATCGGCCACTTGAACATATCCCCCGGATCGGTCTTCACCGCCCTGGGCCCGCCCAGAATCGCCAGCTTATCCATCCTCCTGACCTCCTTACGGAATCAACGACCGCACAGCAGGGAACGCGTCCTTTCGCGTTCCGCTCACACGTCAAAATACGACCTCCGACTCGCGTGCGGCGGGGTGCGGTCCCGTTCAGTACGGCCTGCAATCGTCATCGCAACGCCCATCGGCGCCGACTCTACATCCTCCCGGCGGTTGTTAAACGTCGTTGCCCCCCACCGCGACCCCACCGCGACCAGGTCGAACCGCGAAAACCGCTCTGCCTGCGGGTCGAACGAAAAATAGCCCAGCAGCTTCGCGTCAAACCCCCGCTCGCGGATAATACAGCACATCTCCCCCCGTTCGTAAACCGACTCACGGGGCGGAAACGTACACCAGTCCTTCTCCTCACGCACAAACACGTGTCCGGAAACCTTCAGATCCACCCTCTCCGGCGTCACATCGGTCACCGTCAACCCTATCTCCACATCACAAAGCGCCTCAGCAGGCCAGGGGGACGTCTCCCCCCGCACGCTGTCGATCAGGTGAAACCGGACCAGCCGCCGGGTGATCGCTTCGGGCATCGGGAAGGTGTCGCCGGGGGCAACATCGCCAGGAAGGATGGAACGCATTTCCTCCCGCGTGAACCAGACGTAATCCTGGTTGTGGGAATCCAGAAAGGTCTCCGGCCGCAAATCCACCTGCCGGGGCAGGTCCCGAACGCCCAGGTGGAGCACCAGGCCGTCCTCCGGATACGCCCAGGCAAACCGGGTATCCGGCGCTTCCACCTCCCCCATCTGGAAGCACCCGTGCTGCGTCTCTCGACGCTCCCAGTTCTCCAACGCCTGTTCCATCATCTCCAGAAGCTGATCCGGGTCGCGCACGTGGCGCGAGCCCAGCAGCTCTCCCTCCGTCGTCGTCACAAACTGCCCCTGGTGGCACTCCCCGTGCTCCGTATCGGCCATCCGGGCGCTGGCCTCCTCAAACGACAGGCCGAACCGGCCCTGCCAGGAGACCAGGCGTAAAAACCTCCCCTCCTCGTCGGCCTGCCGCTGCAGGTGGCTGATATTGGCCGCAACGGGAACAAACTTCTCGTTTAAAAGCCCGATCACGCGCGGATCGGAAAATGTGAGCGCACGGCCCACAACCCCGTTGTTTCAGACACACCCGAGCGGGTGCCCGTTCATCGCCCAGATGAACAGCGGCTTCTCCAGCGCGGCCGCCTGCTGACGCCCCTCCCAGAGGTGTCCGATCCAGGGCACCTCCGTCCACCGCTCCTCGTCTGCGCGGGGCCGGCAGGCCTCGAACAGCGCCTCAAACGACTCCGCCGTCAGCGCGGGCGGAGGATTCACCGTCTCTTGAGCAACCATACACATCTCTCCCCTGTCGAGAATGAAAGCCTCTGGAGTGTGGGGGACGGATTTGCGGGAAAAATAAGACAACCCCTGGCCCCCTCTCCGGACGACCATAGACGCCGGTTTTCAGATATAAATCCAATTTTTTCAAAATCTTAGAAATATTTTTCAAGGTGCGTTATACCTTAATTGATAAGAAAAAAAGGGGGCAATAGCAAGGAAAATCTCTTCACAGCGGCAACCCTCCCCGGCCCCCTTCCTTTCTTTGGACTTGATTTCACGGAAAAGTTTGCGTACTCATTGAGTACGGGTTGCACCCTTCCACGCCACCCCGCACCTTGTGATCCTGAGACCACCACCTTCCGAGGTCCGGATATGACATCTGAAACCCTGCTGTCCAAACAGCAAATCGCCGATGGCCTGAAAGCCCTCGGGCTCTGCCGGGGGACCATCCTCATGGTCCATGCGTCTCTCAGCAGCCTGGGGAAAGTCGATGGCGGGGCCGATGCCCTCATCGACGCTCTGCTGGAGGCCCTCGGACCGGAGGGCACCCTCCTGATGCCCACCCATCCGGCCCGTGACGGGCGCACCTTCCACCCCGACGCGGTCCCCTCCGACATGGGAACCATCACCGAAACCTTCCGCCTGCGCCCCGGCGTGCTGCGCAGCCGCCACCCCTACCATCCGGTAGCAGCGGTCGGTGCCCGGGCCGAAGAGATGCTGCGCGACCACGAGCAGAGCGCGGCCCCCGACGGCCCGGAAACCCCCTACGGCCGTCTGATTGCCCTGGACGGCCGGGTGCTGCACATCGGCTGCGACCTGAACACGCTCACCCTGCTCCACACCGTGGAAGCGGAACTGAACCTGCCCTACCTGCGGGAGCTGGAGATGAAATACGTGGATGCCCGGGGAGAGACCCGCACCCTGCAGATCAAACGCTGTCCCGGCGGCCACCGGGGCGGCGTCTGGAAATTCGACCGCTTATTCCGCGAAGCGGGCGCCATGTCCGTCGGACGCATCGACCGCGCGGTCTGCCGATTGATCTCTGCGCCCCAAGCAGCGGCGATCATGCGTCGGGAAATGGCCCGGCACCCCGCCTTTGCCCTGGACGACAACCCCCACTGCGCCGACTGCGTCCGCTTCCGGAGCAAAATCGGACCCCGTGCCCAAACCGGGCGAAAACCGCGTGTACGCATCCACAACAAGGCCCGCCGGCTGGCCCGTGAGGACTTCCGGCTCACCGCCCCCCTCCGGGCCGTCGCCCGGCATCCCGAGCAGGCCCTGGACCTGATTCGGGAGGAAGGCATCGCGCACGTAGAGCTGCACACGGAACACCTGCCGGAACCGGAAGGCCTGAACAGGCAGCTCACGGACCGGGGAATGGTCGCCGCCGTGCTGCGCACCGACCTCGGCCCGCCCGATGAAATCGCCGAACAGGCAGCCCGACGAAAGGTCGCCTGTGTACACGTCAGCGCGCCAGACCGAACCGAAATGAACCGTTCCCAACTCATAGACGCGCTCGGCACCCTTGGCAGGACAGCCGGTGAAAGGGGAATCACCGCCCTTTTGGGCAACCGACCGGACAGCCTCGCAGAAACCGCGGAGGAACTGGCCGCACTCGTAAAAGAAGTCGGCTCGCCAAACCTGAAAACGAGCTACAACCCGGCCCATGTCGCGCGCTCCGGAGGCAGTCCTTTCTACGGCGGACTCTACAGGGGACCGCTGCGCCGCACCGTACACCACGTCGAACTGCAGGATGTCGTCGCCGCCGACAAAAGGGGGGTGCCACCCGGCATGGGCAATGCCGAAACAATAGAAATCATCTCCAATCTGCGCTGCCGGAGCTTTGATGGATTCCTGTGCCTCTGGCCGCTGCCAGAGCAGGCGGATGGAGGATTTCGGGAAGCGGCGAGAGGCTTCTGGGAGATCATGGAGCGCATCTGATGCCACCGCAGCACAGGCGTTGCTCCGCCCTGACCCGGGTGGAAAAAGGAGATCGATCGTGACCAGCAGGCTCGAAGCGCCTGTCAGATGTGCCGTCATCGGGTACGGCGCCGCCCACATCTTTGGCAGGGCGCACGGCAGATGGATCGATGCAACACCCAACCTGGAATGGGTCGCGGTATGCGACATAGACGCCGGGCGGCTCAGGGTCGCAACAGACGAGTTTCCGCACCTGGAAACCTACGCCAGCGTTACGGATCTGCTTGAAAGGGCCCGGATTGACATGGTCTCGGTGGTCACGCCGCACCACACACACGCGCCGATTGCGCTTGCGTGTATCCGTGCGGGCAAGCACGTCATCGTAGACAAAGCCATGTGTCTGAACGTGGCCGAAGCCAGCGCGATGATCGAAGAGGCAGGGAAACAAAACGTCATGCTGGCCGTCTTTCACGGCCGCCGGCACGACGGCAACTACCGCGCCATCCACGAAACCGTCCGCAGCGGCCTCATCGGCGACCTGTTTCACATCGAGCTCACCACCGGAGGATATCGGAAGCCCCGGGACTGGTGGTACAGCAAGAAGGCCCTCGGCGGAGGCGCCTTTTATTACTGGGGTCCCCACGCCGTCGACTGGGTGCTCAACCTGGTTCAGGACAGCGTAAGCGGTGTAACCGGCTTTTACCACAAACTCGTCTGGGACGACGTGGACATCGAGGACCAGACCCGGGCGATCCTGCGCTTTGAAAACGGCGTCGTGGCCGACATCACCTATTCGCACATCGACGCGGCCGGCAAACCGGCGTGGAGAATTCTGGGCACGAAGGGCGCGATTGTCGATACCGGAATCGGCGGAGCCATGGGCTACCAGGAACAGATCGTCGGCCCGCCGGGTGGAAGCTTCCAGGCAATCACGATCCAAAACGGCGAACGCCGTGAAATAACCGTACCCTACAGGGATTCCGACTGGCTCACCTACTATATCGAAATTGCAGAGCACCTTCTAAACGGCGGCCCCATACCCGTCACCGGAGAAGAGGGCCGGAGAACCATCGCCGTGTTCGAAGCCGCCGAACGGTCCTCCCGGACCGGCAAAACCGAACCTGTGGAATATGAGTGAGTCGCCTCGCCCCTGCTCCTTAGAAAGGGAACCGCGCCATGCCTGAACACCGCGATGCCGGGGAACTGATCGAAGCCTCCCGACACCTCTGGCAGAACTATTTCCCCGGCAGGCAACCGGCCAAACACCCCGACGTGCTGGTCCGCGGCGAAGGCCTCTACGTGTACGACGCCAATGGCAACCGCTATCTCGACACCTTCGCGTCCCTCCTCACCACCCTGTGCGGACACGGCCGGCCCGAGGTGGTCAAAGCCGTCAAAGATCAGATGGAGAAACTGTCCTACTTTCCGGGGGGCCAGAACTTCATCGTGGAACCCACGGTGAAACTGGCGAAGGTGCTCGCCGAAATCACCCCCGGGGACCTCTCCGTCACATTCTTCGTAAACGACGGTTCAGAAGCCTGCGAAGCGGCCATCAAAATGGCCCGCCAGTACTTCTGGGCAAAGGGGGAAAAGACCCGCCGGAAAATCATCTTCCGCCGCTACTCCTACCACGGCGCAACCCTCGGCGCCCTCTCCGCCACCGGCCTGCCCGCCATGCGGGAGCCCTTTGAGCCGCTCCTGCCCGGCTTCACGCACGTCATGCCTGCGCAGTGCTACCGGTGCGAACTCGACCTGCACCCCGATTCGTGCGGTGTGGCCTGTCTGAAGAACCTGGAAGCGACGGTCCGGTGGGAAGGCCCGGACGCTGTCGCAGCCATTCTCATGGACCCTATCCCTGGCTCGAACACCGGCTTCCCCCCGCCCCCGGACGGCTACATCGAAGGCGTGCGGGAACTGTGCGACCGGTACGGCATCCTCTTAATCTTCGACGAGGTCCAGGTCGGCTTCGGACGCACCGGCAGGATGTTCGGCTCCGAGCACTGGGACCTGGAGCCCGACATCATGGCCGTCGCCAAGGGAATCGTCAGCAGCTACGTCCCGCTCGGCGCCGCCATCGCCACCGAGGAGGTCGCCGGCGCGTTCGTCGGCGAGGGCAGGGAGCTGCGCCACGTCTTCACCTTCACCGGCCACCCGGTGGCGGCGTCCGCGGCGCTCAAGAACATCGAGATC
>JAAXHW010000129.1 GCA_012270675.1 Candidatus Latescibacterota bacterium
GTCGTCGAAGACGAAGAACTCGGCCTCGGGGCCGAAGTAGGCGGTGTCTGCAATGCCGGTGGATTTGAGGTAGTTCTCGGCATTTCGGGCCAGGGAGCGGGGGTCGCGGGTGTAGCGACTGCGGGTGATGGGATCGACGATGTCGCAGATCATGACCAGGGTGGGGATGTCCAGATAGGGATCAACGAAGGCCGTGTCCGGGTCCGGGACGACGAGCATATCGCTTTCGTTGATGCTCTTCCAACCCCGGATGCTGGAGCCGTCGAAGCCGAGGCCCTCTTCAAACACCTCTGCTTCAAAGTCCATGGCGGGTAGGGAGAAGTGCTGCCAGAGGCCGGGGAAGTCCATAAACCGGACGTCGATGATCTGGATGTCGTGTGCTTTGATCATGTCAAAGATGTCCTGAGCGCTTTTGCCCATTGTGTTGCTCCTTTCAAGGGAAATCTGAGACCGTGGATGCCTGGGATTTCCGGATCGCGCCTCGTCCGGAATGGCGCAAAATATACCCGGTTTTTGTTACGATGAGATTTCATAAATGTTAAAAATATGTTACAAATAGATGGAATCGCATTGGGACATGGCTCAAGGTAGTTGGACGAAAGGCCGCAAGGGTGTCGACTCAGGCCAGAGAAGCGGGTAGCGGACCAGGGACTATTTGCAATATATTTCAGATTGCAATATATTATTTTTAATCTCACGCAAGCCCTCCGGGTGTTTTGGACATAGCATCCTGTAATCGTCGATGAATACAACCTGAAACCCGAACTGTCTTACCTGTTGAGGGACCAAACCCGGAATTTTAAGACAGCTTCTAAGCAGGGAGGATATATCATGGCCCGCTGGAAAACGTTGAGCGCGGTTGTTTGCCTGACAGCCCTGATGGGTGGATGGGAGGGCGCAGAGGTTGAGGCGCGAGGTTTCCGGGTGAATATGATGCCACACGGCAATGTTGCGGGATGCAATACCTGCCATACCACCGGGGGGGGCAGCGCGCTCAATGCCTTCGGGCTGGCGGTGCGCACCCGTGTGAGCCCGGGCGGCAATGAGGTGTTTTGGGACGCGGCGCTGGCTGCGCTGGATTCGGACGGCGACGGGTTCACGAACGGCCAGGAGCTGCAGGACCCGAACGGGACCTGGCGGTCGGGACAGCAGCAGCCGGGGAATGCTTCGCTGGTGACCCAGCCGGGCAACGCGGCCAGCAGGCCGCAGCCTCAACAGCAGGCGCCTGTGGCCGACTTCGAGGCAGAGCCGAGGAAGGGGCCTGCGCCGCTGAGGGTTGTATTTACAGACAGTTCAACCCATGACCCCAACGCCTGGGCCTGGGATTTTGGGGATGGAGAGACGAGCACCGAGCAGCATCCCGAGCATACGTATGCACAGCCGGGGATGTATACGGTCTTCCTGACGGCGACGAATGCGAGCGGCAGCCATACGAAGACGGAGGAGAATTTTATTGAGGTGGAGGCTGCAGAGCCTGCAAGACCGAGTCCGGACTTTGACGGGGACGGGCGCGTCGCCTTCTCCGACTTCGTGCTGTTCGCAGGCGCCTTTGGCAGCACCGATGTCAGGTTCGACCTGGACGGGGACGGGCGCGTCGCCTTCTCCGACTTCGTGCTGTTCGCACGCGCCTTTGGGTCAACGGTGAAGCCTGCGGTGCGGTATGGGATGGGAAGGACACCTGGGGACGGTCGGGGCGCTTTTGAGGGGCCTATTAAGACTTGACATTGTCCATGTATTCATGTATCATTTTATGTATTACCCGTCCTGAAAATAAGTGAGTTTTGATCATCGGACCAGTCGGCTCTTCCATAGTTCTCCCTGGATTTTTTTATTGAAGGCGCAAAAAAGAGCCGATGTTCTTTATCTCAGGGTACTCCCCCAATTACTTATGGGGGGGAGACTTCCTATGGATCGACTATCACTACGTGAAGAAGCGATTCTTAACACCCTGATCCGGACCTATGTGAAGACCGGGGAACCCGTTGGGTCAAGGACGATTTCCAAGTTGGGGCTTGGGCTCAGCGCGGCGACCGTGCGAAATTCGATGGCCGATCTGGAGGAGAAGGGATATCTGTCTCATCCCCATACGTCCGCCGGGCGTGTGCCTACGGATAAAGGCTACCGGTATTATGTGGATAAGCTGATGGATGAGGAAGCGCTGGTAGAGAAAGACCGTCAGCGTATTCGCGACAATATGGTGGTGCGCTTCTGGGAAGGGAATATTGAGGGTGTGCTGGAGCAGGTGTCCAGAGCGGTTGCGGACGTCTCGCACAATCTGGGGGTGGCGCTTGCGCCCAGGTTCGAGCGGGGCATCTTTCAACGCCTGGAAATGGTCCACCTGTCCAAATCCAGGCTGTTGCTGGTTTTGACGATCAGGTCGGGGCTGGTCAGGACGATGGTGATGGAGGTCGACTCGAATATCAGCGCTTCGGAGCTGGAAGAGACGAAGCGTGTGATTAACGAACGGCTCTTTGGACTCACCGTGGGAGAGATCCGGGAGTCGGTCGGGGAGCGTCTCCGGTCGGTTTCGCGCGGGTCCCCCAGGTTGCTGCGCCTCGTATCCGACAGCGTGGATACCCTTTTCAAGTTCAACAGTGGGGAGGATCTGCACTTTGGCGGCGCGGGAAATTTTTTCCTGCAGCCGGAATTCAGCAGCGATCAGAAAGGGCTTGCTGCGCTGCTTGGCCTGCTTGAGGAACGGGAGTTGATGGTTACGATCCTGGATGAACGGATGGACCTTGAAGGGATTGCCATTACGATTGGGAACGAGCACCGGTCTCCTGCACTGCGGAACTGCAGCTTGCTGACATCGCGTTATTGGGTGGGCAATGTTTCGGGAATTATCGGGATGATTGGCCCCACGCGCATCCCCTATGCCCGTATGGTGCCGATGCTTCAGTATATGACCGATTTGACCGAGGAAATACTCGAACAACAGTAGGAGGAAGCGCAGGCTACCTATGGTGAATCCCAACATTGAGAATGAACAGAAAGAGGAGGCAAAGCAGACAGAAGCGCAGGCTCAGGAATCCGATGAGGAGGCTTCGGAAATCGAGGCAGCCCTTCTGGAGGAGCCTGAAGAAATCGATCCCCTGGAAGAGGCCCGGAAGGAGGCGGAGGATTACAAGGATCGTTTTCTGCGGCTGGCGGCGGAGTTTGAAAACTACAAAAAGCGGAAGGATAAGGAGTTCGAAGCGCTGGTCCAGTCGGCCAGTGAACGTGTGATTCGAGACCTTTTGCCGGTCCTGGACGCTGTGGACCGGGCGCTGGTTCACAGCGAGGATGGACGGGCCGATTCGGAGGGCTATCGGGAAGGGGTCAAGATGATTATGGAGCAGCTGCCCAGGGTGCTCCATAATCGGGGGCTTTTGGAGATTGAGGCTGTGGGACGGACTTTTGACCCTCACTACCACGAAGCCCTGATGCAGGTGGATTCAGACGAGCACGATGCAGGGGTGGTCGCCGAGGTCGTGGAGAAGGGATACTGCCTGCACGATAAGGTCATCCGGCATGCCAGGGTGGTGGTGAGCCGGGGGAGGCCTGATGAGGCAGGTGAAGCAGCACAAGAGGCCAGCAAAGAAGAGGATTAGATGTAAGGGTAAGGGCCGAAGGTTGTTCCGGCCCTATTGTTATTTGTACGCACCAGGACGGATGAATGGCCAGACGTGATTATTACGAGGTGCTTGGGGTGGACAGAAACGCCACCGACGATGTGCTGAAAAAGGCATATCGGAAGCAGGCACTGAAATATCATCCCGACCGGAATCCCGGAGATAAAGGGGCGGAGGAGCGGTTCAAGGAGGTCGCCGAGGCTTTTGAGGTATTGGGTGACGCACAGAAGCGTCGGATTTACGACCGATACGGGCATGAGGGGCTCGGCGGGCCGTACCGCTCCGGTGATTTCCAGTGGACCGATTTTACCCATGCGGCCGACTTTCAGGATATCTTCTCCAATCTGGACGAGATCTTCGGGGGTGGGATCTTCGGAGATATGTTCGGGGGCCGTGGGCGTCGGGGCCCCCAGAAGGGCGAAGACCTCCGGATTGGGCTCAAGCTGACTCTGGAAGAAATCGCCAGTGGTGTGGAGAAAAAGGTGAAACTGTCCCGGATGGAAACCTGCGATACCTGCGAGGGATCGGGGACAAAGTCCGGGGCGCCGCCTGCGACCTGTACGGTCTGCGGCGGTGCGGGACAGGTGCGGCAGGCCACGCGGTCGCTTTTCGGGCAGTTCGTGAACGTAGCGACCTGCCCCCAGTGCAGTGGGGAGGGCACGACCATCCGGGAGCCCTGTTCTGAGTGCAGGGGAGAGGGCCGGGTGAAGAAGACGACGCTCCTTTCGGTCAGTATCCCGCCGGGTATTTCCGAAGGAAATTATATCTCCCTGAAGGGGCAGGGAAGTGTGGGGCTGCGGGGAGGGCCTGCGGGGGACTGTCTGGTTTTTGTTGAAGAGGCGGAGCACGACTTTTTTGAGCGGCACGGCAACGATATTCTGTACGATCTGCCTATCAGTTTCAGCCAGGCGGCGCTGGGCGCCGAGGTGGAGGTGCTCACCCTGGCAGGGAAGGCGCAGATGAAGGTTCCGGCCGGGACGCAGTCTGGCCAGATCTTCCGGCTTCGGGGGAAAGGCATCCCGGAGTTGAACGGGTATCGGACGGGGGACCAGCTGGTAAGGGTGATGGTCTGGACGCCGACCAAGCTGAACAGGGAGGAAGAGGACCTGTTCCGGAAACTGGCCAAACTGGAGAACGTCCAGCCTCCGGCGGGTGGAAAGGGGCTTTTTGAACGTATGAAGGAGGCTCTGGGCGGGTAGAAAAGGGTTGGCGCGTTTGAACCTCGAGAAACCAGATGGCCGGCTATTGAGAATGGCTGGCTATTTTTTTTAAGGCCTCAGGACTTTGGACGCCTGGTTTCAGCTCTCTTTGGAAATCCCGTCCGATCTGTCGGACGTTGTGTGCGGGATGCTGTTCGACCTGGGGAGTGCCGGACTGCAGGTTGAGGGTGGAACGGATGTTCGGTGTGTGCGCCTGACGGCGTATTTCCCCGCATGCGAGGACCGGGAACAGGTGGTGGGCGCCCTGCGGAGCGGGTTACATGGTCTGGCAAGGTCCGGTGGGCCGCAGGCTGAGGGGCCTGGAGAGGTCCGCATCGGTGTGGCGGAGGTACCCCGGGAAGACTGGGCAACAGCATGGCGGCAGCATTTTCGGCCGATTTACCCCACGCCGCGCATGGCGGTGTGTCCCCCGTGGGACCGGGTGCCCGATCCGGAGGGGGGATTTGCGGTTGTGGTTGAACCGAAGACGGCCTTTGGCACGGGCCACCACGAGACGACCCGAATGGCCCTGCAGGCGATGGAGCAAAGGGTGCAGGCTGGAGGTCGGGTGCTGGATGTCGGAACAGGGTCGGGCATATTGAGCATTGCAGCCGCCAAATTGGGGGCCGGGAGGGTGACGGCTGTCGATACCGATCCACAGGCGGTCGAGAATGCCCGCCAGAATGCTTCGCTCAACGCCGTTGGGGAGCGTATGGATCTCTATGAAGGGTCGGTGTCGGCCGTGGAGGGCACTTTCGACCTGGTGGTGGCCAATGTGATCAGCGGGGTGCTGATTCCGATGCTGCCGGACTTGAAGGCGCGTCTGAAGGCGTCGGGGCGGTTGATTCTGGGCGGGTACTGGTCCGGGAGGAAGCGGGTTTTTTGGGGGCGGTAGGGGAGGCCGGTCTGGCGGTGGGGGAGGTGCTGCGGGATGGGGAGTGGGTGTGTATTGTGGCGAGTCATGAGTCAAAGTCAAAGGCGGGGGGAAACCCGTGACCGGGGTGGTACTGAGAGGGGAGACGAGATGGCGGATTGTATTTTTTGCAAGATCGTGGCGGGGGAGATTTCAGCTCAGGTGGTCTACGAGGACGACCAGTTCCTGGCATTTGAGGATATCAACGGGCAGGCCCCGACCCACACCCTGGTGATTCCCAAACGGCATATTGACCGTCTGACGGATCTGCAGGAAGAGGATGCATCGCTTGTGGGGAAATGGCTGCTGGTGGGCAACCAGGTTGCCCGGCAGACCGGTATTGCGGCATCCGGGTACCGGCTGGTGGTCAACTGTAACGCGGATGGAGGCCAGACGGTTTTTCACATCCATTTGCACGTCCTGGGGGGGCGCGCGATGCGCTGGCCGCCGGGATAGGGATTTGGGAAGCGGGGCGACTGGTATCAGGTGGTTTTGCCGGGTGGGCGGATGGCGTTTTTGCTCCAGGGGGAAGCCGACCGGAGGGCCGGAACGACTTCTTCGGGAGCGTCGACCAGGGTCCAGATGGCGCCGTGTTCCGGGTCCATGAACCGCTCGGAGATACAGCGCTCCAGAAGTTCCACACAGGGTTTGTAGAAACCGCTGGTGTTGACAATGGCGATCGGGTTGGTGTAGAGCCCCAGGCGCTTCCAGGCAATGGCTTCAAAGAGTTCCTCCAGGGTACCGCAGCCCCCGGGCAGGGCCACGACCGCGTCGGAGGCTTCCAGCATGGTCCGCTTTCGCTGGTGCATGTCGTCCACCACGCGCAGTTCGGTGAGACCCGTGTGGCCCCATTCCACCTCTTCCATAAACCGGGGGATGACCCCAACAACCTTCCCGCCTTCTGAGAGGGCGCCCTGTGCGAGACGTCCCATCAGGCCGCTGCCACCGCCGCCGTAGACAATGCCAAGGCCGTTTTTGGCGAGGTGCCTGCCCAGGCGCCCGGCGGCGTCCAGATAGCTGGCATGGCATTTGTCACTGGATGCCGCGTAGACGCAGACCTGCCGGATCGCCATTTTTCAGTCTCCACAGATGTAGGTGAGGGCTTCCACTGCCTGTTCGAGAGAATCCACGACCAGGTCGGCGCGGCCGTCGAGTTCTTTCAAGGCGTGCCGGAACCCGGGGCCGTGGACGACGATGACGGGTTTGTTGTACCGGACCGCTTCGCCGATGTCACTGGAGGTGTTCCACTGGCGGTAGTTGCCGTGTTCCTGATCGAAGAAGGCGATGAGCAGGTCGCACCGGGCGATCCAGACCTGCGTGCGCAGGTTGTTGACCCTGCCCCCCAGGTCGTCCCTGACCCTGGGAAAATAGTCGGCGGAACCGATGTTGCTTTCCCCCAGGCCCCGGATTTCAACGCCGATGTTGTCGCTGCGGGCGTGGTCCTCACAGGGGCCTTTGAAGGCGATTGAAAGGCCCTTTTCCGCACACATGTGACGCACCTGATCGCGCCAGCCGCCGTGGATGTGTCCGGAGAGGTAGACGAGGAGAGAAGTTGCGTTTGTCATAGATCAATCCTTTCCACATTCGTTTTTCGATTTCTTTTTGTGGCGGCCGTTCCGGCCGCCTCTGTTTGTTTTCAAGAAGGAGGCGGGCGTCCCCCGCGTTTTTGCGGTGTTACGTTTCCACCAGTTTGAGCAGCTTCTCGGTCGATTTCAGGCCGTGGCCCGTCAGAGGAACAACGACGGTTTCTCCCTCTGAGATGGGGTATTTCCCGACGGCGGCAATGGCCGTGGCCGAGGTGGGTTCGATGTACCAGCCCCGTTTACAGAAATCGACGAGTGCGGTTTGAATTTCGCCATCGGTCACCGAAAGCACCTCTCCGCCGGTATCGCGGAGGATGTCCAGGATTTGCGCGGCTCTGGAAGGCTCTGCAATGGCGATGCCCTCGGCAACGGTGCCGCCGGATTCAACGGGGGGAACGTCCGTCAGCTGGTCCCGCCACATCCGGTAGAGGGGGGCGCAGCCGGCCGCCTGGACGGCGACGAGCTTTGGGAGTCCGGGAATGAGGTCCCGGTCCAGGAGGTCGCGGAAGCCCAGGTAGGCGCCGATCAGGAGGGTGCCGTGGCCGGTGGGTACGAGGAGGGTGTCGGGGGCGGTGAAGCCGAGCTGTTCCCAGATTTCGAAGGCACAGGTTTTGGTGCCCTGGAAGAAGAAGGGGTTCCAGACGTGGCTGGCGTAAAAGTGGTGTTCCGCTGCTTCCATTGCCGCGCGGGCCGTGTTTTCCCGGGAGCCGGGAATTTTGTGGAGGGCAGCCCCGTACATCCGGATCTGGGCCAGCTTGGCAGGTGAGGTGGCTTCCGGGACGTAGATGTCACAGGCGATGCCCGCCCGGGCGGCGTAGGCGGCTACGGCGGCGCCGGCGTTGCCGGAGGAGTCTTCGACGATTTTGCGGATGCCCAGTTCTTTTGCCCTGCTGATGAGGAGCGAGGCGCCCCGGTCTTTGAACGAGCCGGTGGGAAAGAGGTTTTCCGGTTTGATCCGGACGGGCTTTCCGTTGATTTCGGTTTTGAGGAGGGGCGTAAAGCCTTCATCGAAGGAGACGATGTGTTCGTCTTTTTCGATGGGCAGCGCCTCCCGGTAGCGCCACATGGTCGGCGTTCGCTCCCGGATGGCGTCTGTGTCGAAGGCGGCTTGAAAGTGGATGTCCAGAGGAGCGCCGCAGTCGCATTTCCAGCGGGGGTCGGCGAGGGCATAGGGGGTTTTGCAGGTGTTGCAGACGATGTGTGTCATGCGGTTCTGGTCCTCCCTTTGAGGGCGGCGCCGGTGATGGCGATGACGGTTCTGCGGGGAAGGATGCGGACGGAGAAGGTCAGGATTTTGTTGAGCAGGCCGTGGACGACGGAGGGGCGTTTGCCCAGTGTCCGCAGGGCGGTTGCCACGACGTCCTGGGGCGTGGCTTCTCTGAAGGGGCCGGCGTCTTCTATGTTGGCGATCCGTGTGAATTCGGTCCGGGTGAATCCGGGAGAGAGGGCGAGGCTGTCGACGCCCATTTTGCGATATTCTCTCCAGAGGCATTCTCCCAGCATCAGGTTGAATGCTTTGGTTGCGCCGTACGTGCCCAGATAAGGTGTGGGCTGGTACGCGGCGGTTGAGGCGAGAAAGATGAGGCCGCCCCGGCCCCGGTCGAGCATAAGGGGCAGGTAGTGGTTGGTGAGGAGGACGGGAACGACGCAGTTCAGGACGGTCATGTCGACCTGGCGGTCCGGGTCGAGGGCGTGGTATTGGCCTGACAGGCCGTAGCCGGCATTGTTGATCAGGAGGCCGATTTCGAGGGCGTGTGTCTCTTCGATGAGCCTGTTGCAGCCGCCTTCGGCCGTGAGATCGACCGGAATGACGCGGGTCCGGACCGAGTGGGCCTGCCCGACCCTGTCCGCCAGGACGTCCATGCGCTCCTTCCGCCGGGCGGCGAGGACGATGTTCAGGCCTCTGGCGGCAAGCTGCCGGACGAATTCGGCGCCCAGTCCGGACGAGGCGCCGGTGACCAGGGCCCAGGGACCGTATTTTTCACGCCAGGCCATTGGATTGCGTCCTTGAGAAGCTGCTGCGGTGATTAGCCTTTCAGCGCGTTTTCCACCAGGGCGTCGGTTTCGGCAACAAGCTGCACCCAGGCGTCCAGGCTGTAGTTGGGGCCGTGCGCAAAGGGCGGGGTTTCGATGCACATGGTGTTGCTGTAGCCGAGTTCCGCAGCCCGGCGGAAGACCTTTGTCCAGTCGACCAGGCCGCGCCCCGGGGCGAGGTGAGAGTCGCGGTCACCGGCGTTGTCGGCCAAATGAAAGGCCGAGATGTGCGGGGCCATCACGGCGAAGAATTCATCGGCACCTTCAGGGCCGCCCGCCACCAGGGCGTGCCCGGTATCCAGGCAGAAGCCCAGGTTAGGGTGCCCGAATTCCTGGATAAACCGCTCGAAGTGCTCCGGCCTGGAGGCGAGCCGTCCGCCACCGGAGGGGAGCATGTTTTCGAGGGCGACCGTAAAGCCGAGTTTTTCGGCTGCGGGGAGGAGGGTGTTGAGACTTTTGCCGAGTTGCCGCAGGTAGGTGTCGAGCCCTTCGGTGTCCACGCTGTACTGGCTGGTGGTGGGGTGCTGGATGCCGACGGTAGATCCCAGGAGGGCGGCGCGTTCCATCCAGAGCAGGGCTTTGTCCACGGCCTGCTGTCGAACCGTGTCGTAAAACGAGGCGATGTCGTCTTCTCTGGAGAAGGGGAGGTGGAAGGTTTCGATGAAGAGTCCGGCGTCCCGATACGCTTTCCCAACGGCTCTCAGTTCGGTATCGGTTTTTCCCTCAAAGAGGGGCGGGGCGCCTTCGATACCGGCCAGGCCGGCGGCTTTGCAGATTTCATGCGTCTCACCGTGAGATTTGCCCGCAAATGAATATCCGGTTGTGGACCAAGTCCATGCTCTTTTCATACTTATGCTTCCTTTCGCTCTTTTGTCCGACTGTGTGTGTTTTTCAGCAGCCTGCAGGCTTCGCGGAAATAGACGGAATCGATTTCAAAGCCGGTGAAGTCCACGCCCAGTTCGGCGCAGGCCAGCGCGCTGTGGCCGATTCCGAGGAAGGGGTCGAGAACGCGTTTTGCCCTTTCCAGGCCATGGAGCTGTATGCACATCCGGGGAATCTTGACGGGGAAGGTCGCCGGATGGGGACGCTGTTTGTCCCGACGTTTGATGGTTTTGTAGGGGACGAACCAGGTATTGCCCCGGCACCTGCGGTTGCGCCCGGCCGATTTCCAGCGGGTGACGTTGGATTTGTCCTGGTATTCAACGCCTATGGACAGGCGGTTGAGTGGGACGTTTTGATGTTTTGTGAGGTGAAAGATGTATTCGTGACAGTCGTTGAGGAAGCGGGGGCTGTTGATGGGTTTGAAGTGCCCAACGCCGATGTTTCTGCTGATGCCGGGATAGTCTCCCACGTCCTCTTTCTGGATGGCAATGGATTTGATCCAGTGGATGACGTTCTGGAGGCGGAGGTGTTTTTGCATCCGGGCAAGGACTTCGAAGGGAACGGTCGGGTCCGACGGTTTTGCGCCGATGTTGAGGAAGAGGGAGCCGTTGTGGTGCAGGATGGTGCGGGCGACGTCCACCCATTCTTCCAGCCAGGTGAGGTAGTCCTGCCGGGGGATATTGTCGTTGTAGGCCTGGTAGGTGGTGCCCAGGTTATACGGCGGTGAGGTGACGATGACATCTATCGAGCCCGCGTCCAGTTTTTCCCGCATGCCCGAGATGCAGTCTGTTTTGTACAGGGTAAAATCGTGTCCTTCAATTTGAAATTGAACCTCATCAGCCACGTGTTTGCTCCAGAGGTTTGTACAGGTGGTAGAGGAGCTGTGGACCACGATATGGTACGTTCCAAAAAGAGACGTGTCAACAGGTTTTAGAAGCTGTCTTAAAATCCCCAG
>JAAXHW010000130.1 GCA_012270675.1 Candidatus Latescibacterota bacterium
CCAGGGTCAGGTCGCTCAGCTGCAGCTCCTCCTCTCCGTAGCCCTCCACCTCCACTTCCTTCCGGTAAAGGCCGATGCGCCCGGTCATCCGGTCCCGCGCCCGCACCTCCAGCCGGTAGGTGCCGGGAGGCACCTCCAGCCGCGCAATATCGGGAACAAATGCCCCGACCCCGGACCCCGGCACCTGGTAGAACAGGTCGCCCGATGTCCGGTAGACCGTATCCAGAGCCGTCCCCACCAGGGCGGCCTGGCGTTTCACCACCAGCCGCGTCACACCCTCTTCGGGAACGTAGCGTGCCGCCACGCCGGGCATTCCATAGTAGACCTCTATGACGCTCTTTCCATTTTCCCCCCGGAAATCGGCCAGATCGAAGTAGAAATCGAAGGGGGCCCTGTCGTATTCGGGCGTGTAGAAGTCGGGAAAAGCCGCAACCGCCCGTTGAAAAATGGTCTCCGGCGCATACCGTGCAAACTTGGTCATCTGACGTGCGGAAACGCCGAAGGCCATCGGGACGGGGGCATAATTGTAAGCCCCCTTGCCCGACTCGTCGGTAAACGTGATCTCAATACCCCCGCCGATCCGGGTGTAGACCCAGGACTCCCAGGGGACCGTGGAGACGTCTGCGCCGGAAGTGATGACAGGACGGTATTCCCCGAACTTCAGGAAATCCTCACCGGCCACCGAAAAGGTCCCCTCTAAGCCCAACATCTCATTGATTTCCATCAGATCGCCGCTGAACGAGCCGTCGGAAGCATCGCTGATGGCCGCTGTGACCGGGGTCTGCGACCGGGACTGAGATTGGGACTGGGACTGCCCCTGCGACTGAGACTGCTGGTTTCCCCCTTCTCCCCGCTGCAACATGCCCGATTCGCTGTCTGTTCGTGTATTGGGGCCGGCGACCACCATATCCATCTGCTGGTCATCAAACTCTTCGCTGACAACCTCGATCTCCGACGCCTCGAATTCGCCCTGTAAGTCGCGGAGGCGGCCCCCCATCGCAAGGGTGCGCACCGGGTATACGGGGCCGACGTAGGTCGCCGCGTTCCCATCACTCCCGTAAAGGTCCAGGGCCATCCGCTCCTTGACCCGCTGCACCTCCAGACTCTGCCTGGCGTTCATCATCGCCGAACTCGTCCGGTGGTCCGGTTCCCCGAACCGCACGTAGACCTCCCCGCGCATATCCCACGGCTGCCGCTCCTTCGAGAAGCTCTGCCGGGAATACCACACCCGCCGGTAGTGCTCCAGGAGGCGCTCGTTGACCGGCGTGGACAGGTCCGGGTCCCGTCCGTTCCAGAACCGCTTCAAAAACGCCTCCTGCTCCGCGCCGGAGGCCCTGGAATACTCCGCCAGCTCCTCCTTCGAGGCGAACCGGCTGATATCCCTGTAAAACGCCAACTCCTCCGGGTCGAGCTTTGAAACGTACGCCTTGAAGAAGCCCATCGCCAGGTCCAGTTTATCCTGTTTGGCGCACGCCTGGGAGACAATCGGCAGCAGTTCAATCGCATCCGGATGCTCCTGCACGAACCCCAGCAGCGTCTCCATAACCTTGTCATAGTCCTTCACCTGCAAATAGGCCATGCTCAGCCGGTTGCGGCCCACCGGATCGTCGGGCCGCAGTGCCAGATACTTCGTATACCAGGGGATCGCACGCTCGTAGTCCTTATTGAGGTCCGCCTCGTAGTCCCCCATCAGCAGGTAGGCGTCCGCATAATTCGGGTCCATCTTCAGGACCTTCTTAATGTCGGACCTTGCGTCATACTGCCACAGCAGAACGCGCGCCCTGGCCATCTGGTATCTGGCGTCCACGAATTCCCGGTCCCGGCTCAGGGCGTCCCGGAAATATTCGATGGCCGTCTGTCGACCCCTGGAACGCTCCATATGGATCAGCCCCAGGCCGTAATACGCCCTGGCCAGCACCTTCCCCTTGCTCAGGGAAGCCGCCCGCTTAAACGCCTTCTCCGCAAGCCCATGGTCCTTTGCCTCAAGTGCGGCATAACCGTACGTATTGTGCGAAACCGGGTCTTTGTGGCGCTGATGGGACACCACTTCCAGGAGGGCAACGGCGCTGTCCGCCGCCCCTGCCTCCAGGTAGCCTGCCGCCGCCGCATTCAGGGAATCGACCTGATCGGGATAGAAGGTCAGGACCTCAGCGCGGTACCCTCCCGACCTCTCCCTGAGGCGGAGCAGTTCGCCCCGGTGCCAGTAGCAGAGAAGCACCGGAGTGCCCGGGGGCGCCCCGGGCCGGTACACGTAGCTGATCGACCGCTCCCGGTCGGGGTCGGTAGCACAGCGAAAAATATGGGCCAGGGTCGTCCGATCTCTCTCTACGGCCTCCTCGGGCGCCTCCTCCCGGGAGGCCCTCTCTTCAAGCTGGCGCTCCATCCAGAAGCGCAGGTCCTCCAGGGTGGGGGGAAGCTGTCCGTGCGCCTGCGCGTAGCCTTCAAACAGGGTGCCCACAACAAGCTGGTGTTCCCGGCAGCAGACCCGTCGGTGCCACCGCTCACCCTCACTCTTTTTCCTGGGCATCCGCGCACGCAACGCCTGGATGTAGCCCAGGCAGTCCGCTTTTGAGATCCCCGATCCTTTGTAAAGCTGCTCAAAGGCACGGATGGCCCCACCGTATGCGTTCTTGATCAGCCGGTAGGGCCTGTTCTGGTGCATCGCGTGGTAGCCCCTCATATACCGGTCCAGCGCATTGCTGATCAGACCGGGCGCCGTCACATCGGCAACATCGGCGGGCGCGTCGCCCCCCGCGTACGCTTCAGCTTCCGGCGCGTCTGCGTCCGCCACCTCGCCCGTTTCCACCTGTACGGCCACGCCCCTCAATCCCCCCTCCTCCTCCACGGCACAGAAAATCCGCTCGGAGGACCATCGCAAAGGTCCGGTCACCCGGCCGTTCAGCAGCCGGACGGCGTCCCCGCTGCGGTCCACAACCCACAGCCCCCGATCCTCACGGTCCCACAGGCTCCCCCGGAACCCGGCCACAGCAAGCCGCCCCCCATCCGGAGAAACCGCAATCCTGAGCGGCTGCAGCTCCCCGGGCAGGGGCCAGAGCGTCTCGGATGACCCGTCCGCCTTCAGCCGCCAGACCCGGTTCCGCATCAGGGGCAACTTATACTCGGCCCAGAGGTGCGACCCGAAGACCGTGTAAGAAAGGCTCATCTGAAGGTAGACGAACCCTTCGCCCCCCGGCAGAAAACAGAGATCGCCCGGCTCGCCCAGGTAGGCCTTGATCGGTCGGCCCCCGCTTCCATCCGCACGCGCCGTCCAGATCTCGGTCATCAGCGCCTCCGGCCGGCCCCTGGCCACCGTGTAGGCCAGACCCTTCCCGTCGGGAGACCTCACACCGTTGACCTGCGCCTGCACAGACAATGGACCACACACGGCCGCCAGAGCAACAATGGCGCCCAACAGGCCGCCCGGCCTTCTCAGAAAATACCTCATCCCGGCTCCTGACCATTGCAGGCTTCGGATTTCAGAACGCGGATTTAAAATCTTTCATTCCGCAATCCGCAATCGCCTTAACAGCTTCTTACTCCATAATCTCGAACTTCGTCTCCCTCGACACCGTCTCGCCCGAGTTGAGGTCCTCCACCGTCACCGTCAACACCACCTCCCCCGGCACGACCTCGCTCAAATCCAGCTCGATATAACTGGGCTGTGTCTCCTGCGTGCCCAGTTGCTCCTGCGCCACCGCCACCCGTTCGTCCTTCTTCCCACTCTCAAACATCCGAAAGAGCCGCGAGATCACTCCGGGCGGCTTGCCCGACCGCATCATATACTCCACTGTGTAGTTGGTCATCCCGAACGCGTCCCGCCTCAGATTGTAGACCTCATAGTAAAGGAACACCGGCTGGCCCCTCTTATAAAGCCGCGTCGGCATCGGCAGCACCTTCAGGCCGTTCTTGGAGAACTTGTCCGGCGGTCCCGCTTCGGTGACCTCCCAGGCCAGCTGCACGTCGCTCAGCTTGAGCGGTCCGCCCGGATACGGCTCCACGGTCAGACGCTTCCGGTACGTGCCGATCTCCCGCTCCAGCCGATTCTCGATCCGCACGTCCAGGGTGTATTCACCCGGAGGAACGTCCAGGGTGACCAGGTGGGGAATAAACCCGTCCCCCCCGGTCCGGTCTCCCGGCTCCATGTAGACCAGCTCGCTCTCGGACCGGTAAATCCTCCCGTCCTCCTGAGCAAGCGCGACCCGGCAGGCCGCCCGCAGCCCCGTCGCATCGTCGCCCGCAAAATAGGTCGTCTCCACCATCGGCACCCCATAGTAGACCTCCACGCGGGCGGAATCCGCCACCGCCCGGAACTTCGCCTGATCGAAGTAGAAGTCCAGGGGACGGTCCTCCTCCGGGATCGTATACTGCTCCGGCACCGCCGCCGCCGCCGTGCGCATAATCGTCATCGGCGCCCGCCGACTGAAGCCGGTCATCGCCCGGATGTCGTCCAGCCCTCCGGTGGACCCGTGCCGCAACCCCGGCGTCTTGTGAAAATCCGGGATCGGCGCGTAGTCGAACCCCGACTTGCCGATCTCGTCGGTAAAGTCGATCACGATTCCCCCATCGATGTGCGTGTAGGTCCACGACTCCCACTTCACCATGCTGAAATCGCTCGAACCGACCGGCAGATACACGCCCCCTGCCACATTGGGATCGTAGGAGCGCACCGGAAAAACCGGCCCCACCAGCGACCCGGTCAGCCCGCCCGTGACCGCATCGTACCACTCGATGCCCCTCGCCGTGCCCTGGTTGCCCTGATACCGGTCCTCATCCCCGAACAGATCGCCGAAATTCCGCGGCGCCTCGCCCTCGGAAATATCGTAAACGGGATAATCCGCACCCTCTGCGCCCGTGTTGATCTCAGACCCGCCGCCCATGGACAGGAGGGAGTACATATCGCTGTAGATCAGATTGAAATGCCGCTCCTTCACCGCGTTTACCGACTGTGAAAGGGGCGGGCTTGGGTGCTTGGATCGGCTCCGGTGGTCCGGCTCCCCGTAGCGGATGTAGACCTCCCCCCGCCGGTCCCAGGGCTGCTTATACCTGGAAAAATAGGTCCGCGCGTACCACACCCTCCGGTAGTGCTCCAGCTGGCGCTCGTTGACCGGCGTCGTATAGTCCGGGTCCCGCTCCGCCCAGAAGCGCTTTGCCATCTCCCTTCGGTCCTCTCCGTCGGCCGCTTCAAATGCGCGGGTCTCATCCCCCCACGTGACCAGGCTCAGGTCTTCATACAGCGCCCGTTCCTCCTCCTCCAGGCCCTCCACATACCTGCTGAAAGCGATCCCCGCCGCTTCCAGCATGTTCTCCTTCCAGAATGCCTGCCCCAGGACCGGGAACAGCTCCCGCCACCCCGGGTTTGCCTCGATGACATCCGGCAGACGGTTCAGAATCGGCTCGTAGTCCCCTTCCGCCACCGCCAGCTTCCCCCATTCCACCCAGCTCACCATGTCCTCCGGTTTTGACGCCAGGTATTTCTCGTAGATCTCCCTCGACTTTCCCGCATCCTCCACCTTGATCGCACGGCACCTGTCGATGAGTTGCTGCGCCGCCACATACGTGGAATCCACGGCTAAGGCGTCCCTGGCGGCCTTAATCGCGTGCGAAAGCCAGTTGTGCGTGTAATACGTCCGCGCCTTGTTGTAGTGCGCCTCTGCATAGCCGGGGGCCTTCCTCAGGGCCTTCTGAAAAAAATGGATCGCCGTCTGAAGCTGGCGCGGGCGTTCCGCATAAACCAGCCCCAACCCGTTGTAGGCCTTCACATCCACCTCATCTCCTCCCCTGGATTCGGCCTTTTCAAACGCCTTTTCCGCCCCCTTCAGGTCTCCCGCATCCAGGCGGGCGTGGCCCAGCTGCAGCCACACCTCCGCATCGTCCGGGTCGGCCTGCACGCGCTGCTCCAGCGCCTGCACCGCCGCCTTTTTCGCCCTGGACGTGTCCGCTGTCACTTCCGACGCCTCCGGGGATACATTGCCATCTTCCTGAGCCGGGACGCTCCCCACCAGATAGAGCAGGACCACCACCCCCGCGATCCGACCGATCAACAGACCAAAGCGCTTCTTCTCCATTGTTCCATCTCCCCCTGCCTCTTTGGTAAAACGGATTCTCAACGCCTCACCCCCGGAACTGCGGTGGAATACCTTAAAATATACCCAAAAAACAGACAATCGCAAAGACTTAACACTGTCGTCTGTCATTAAAAAAAGCCGACGGCACCCCCTTTATCCGGGAGATGACCGCCGGCTTTGCTTACAGCCAAACCTCTGCCTCTTAGAACGTCCCTCCGACCGTCACCCGGATAGAGGGGTCGAAGAATTCGCTCATATCCGCATAGGCCACGTCCACCGTCAACGATCGGTCGCCGGCGATCTCGTAATTCAGGCCCGCACCCGCGGTGAAGGTGTCCGTGTCGTAGTTGATCTTGTAGCCCGCGCGCAGCGCAAAGATGTTCTGGAACCACGCCTCTGCGCCCACGTGCGCGCGCAACTCGTAATCCGCCGCAAACGCAGATTCCCCCACGATCGTCAGATAGGACGGGTCGCCCTTCTCGCCGTAGAGCTCTGCCGCCATGGCCACATTGTAATAAAGCGGCATGAAGAACTTGGTCTCCGTCACCTTCTTGTCCGGGCCGAAGTTCTTCAACGCCATAGCCAGGCGCAGGCTCTTGAAGCCCGTATGGAAAAGCGTCCCAACGTCGATGCCGACCGTACTGATGCTCTCCGTGTACAGCGTCTGCTGGACCCACTGCACCCGCGTGCCAAACGAGAACTTGTCCGTCAGCTTCAGCGCATAGACCACACCCACGGCCAGGTCCCCGGCGTCCACATTCTGGCCCGTGCCCCGGGGCTGGAAGATCGTCGTCTCGGGGATATCCCCGAGCTGGAAGGCGATCACGCTCATCCCGAGCACCCCACCCCGGTCAGTACCCGTATTCCAGGCCACCGCCGCTGAGTAGACATTCGAGTCCACCAGCCACTTCGTGTAGTTGGCTGTCCAGGCCGTCCCGCGAACGCCCACCAACCCCGCCGGGTTCCAGAAAACCGCGTTGATGTCGTCGGCCACGGCCGTGTACGCATCGCCCATGGCAACCGCACGCGCGCCCTGTCCGATCTTCAGGAAGTTAAACCCGGACAGCCCCACCCACAGGTGCGTATCGGTGCGCCGCACGTGGGTGCCCTGGTTGTCAGGACGGAGGTCCGTAACGTCACCGTTGATGGGAAAGATGTCTGCATCGCCTGGAGAGGGAAACAGAAGCACCCCCACCGCGGCGAGCAGGAATATGATTCTGAAATATTTCATCGTTCTACCCCCTTTCGTCGCCTATCGCAATACCATGAAGGTGCCTCTCTGGAACCGCTCGCCGCTCCCGGTCAGATTCTCCACCACGTAGAAGTAGACCCCCGTGGCGATCTCTCCGCCGAAGTTCCAGGTGAACTGGTTGTAGTCGGTCTCCCCCTTGCTCGCATCGTCGTGCTTGAAGTCGGAGACCAAGTCCCCCGACACCGAGAAGACCCGGATCCGGGACTTTGAGGGAACACCCACAAACCGGATCTTCGTCGACCCCGGATACGTGTGCGACTCGTCCAGGAAGTACGGGTTGGGCACCACCAGCACCTGCTCCTGCAGGTTCTCCGACGCAGCCGATGGAATGGCAAAGGGCGATTCGGCCGCGTAGATCCGCTGCGTATTTGCAGCCCAGCCCCCCTCCTGCCCCACCTGCACGTGTGTGATAATCTGCCCGGGGAGGTCCGCCATCCCCAGCGGATGCATGGTCATATCACCGCCCGGCGACCAGCTCGCGTGAGGCTTGCTGTAGGGGCGAACACTATAGTGGAAGAAGAACCCGGCGGCCGCGGTCTTGTCCTCAAAGAGGTAAAGATCGCCGAACATGGCATCGCTCGCGCGGGACACCGTATAGTTTGTCTCGTCCAGGCTCGTCGTCCCCGCCGGAATGTCCGCAAGCAGCTCCCAGGGCCCCTGATGGAACCAGGTGGACCGGTAGACCCGGTAGCCCGCAACATCGTTCGCCTCTCCACCCGCGTAGTCCGGGTGGGACGCGCTTTCCACCGACGCGGGCCAGTCCAGCGTCATGGCCGCATTCGGGCTGCTGCCCGACCGGAAGTTCAGGTCCGGCGGCGCGTCCGGAATGTCGAAGGCGTTCTGATAAGCAAACCTGGCCGCCTCCAGGTTGGCCTCAAGCGCGTCCTTACCCCTCAGCATTTCTGCCTGCTTCGTCGCAAGGGCCCTGCCGGACCTCGCCCAGGTCCACACGTCCGTATTCCCCAGCATCTGCCCGGGGTGCCCTGCCAAATAGGCCAGCACAATCTTGATCTTGGCGTTCGGAGGCAGGTCATAAGGTCCGAAGATCAGCATGGAGAACTGCCCGCTGGGATGGCCCGGGTTCGCGTCGATAGAGCGTCCGCCGCCCAGCACCTCGGAGTAGATCTCCGTCTCTGTCATCTCCACGTTGTTCGGGTCATTCTGCACGTTCGCGTTGAACGACTCCCAGAACCGCACGGCGTATGGCTGGTCTCCTTCGGGTTCCACGTAGCCCTTGCCCGTGTCGTGCGCATTGAACTTGTAAGGGCTGGTGGGATCGTCCGTATAGGCGACCACGCCCACACCCAGGTGCGCAGGCGACATCGGCGTGTCCTCACCCTGTCGGATCTTCCCGCCGTTCGCCAGGGTACCCGTCGCAAACGCATCCTTGTACGGGTCTCCCGTATCGTCCCAGTCGCGGTAGAGCGGATGGTCCCCGTCCCAGGCATAAAGCACCTTGTTGCCCTGGTCGTACACGTACCAGTCATCCATGCACCAGTCCCGCTCGTCCCGCCAGTACCGGATATACGTCTGCTGTCCCGCAGCGCTGATATTGTACCGGTCCTGGAACCCGATGTACAGGTCGTTCAGCTGACCCACCGGCATGTCCGGTTCGCCGTCGCCGTTCGTATCGCCCGTGTTTTCAAAGATGTACTCATCGATGATCAAATCGTCGAAATCCGGGTGGCTCCACATCGACGCCCGCTCGCTGGTTGTAATTCCCTGCGTGTTCGTCCACTGCGTGAGGATGATCTCCTCGGCCCACCCGTCGTTCTGCGAGTACTCGCTGAATTGGAAATTCAGAATGCGGACCGGGACCTTGCTGAGGGGCTGTGACTTCCTCCCCTCCACGATCAGGTCGCTCCCCGGCCACCAGTTCCCGCCCATGCCCGTCTCCACATACCCCTCATCCCACCGCGCCCCGTTCCCCAGCCTCACGGTCGGCCGGCGGAGGAAGTACCAGTTCCCCTCTCCACCCTTGCCCAGACCCGACAGGTCCGGATCAGACTCCACGTCGTACTGCATCGCCGTGATCTTTGCATCCTGCATGCCGATCCGCACGCCCGTGTAGACCACCTCCGCGTCCGATGTCATCGTCCACACCCCGTGGCCCGCGCGCACCGCATTCCGGTAGGCCTCGGAGTTGGAACTGCCCGTACCGCTGAGCAGGTTGGAGCCGTAGGCGCCGCCCCCTCCTTCGTTGTACGGGTAAGCCTGATATTGCGAGGTGCCCGCGCCCGAATTGAAAAACGCGCCCTGGATGCCCACGTTTCGGAAACCGATCTTCAACATCGACCGTGTCGTATAAGCCGTGGGCGCCTGATTCGCCTGAGCGTAAAGGTCGGACACCTGAGTGCAAAGCAGCAGCCCCGCACACAGCACGACGGCCGCTGAAACCCATATTCGCGCTCTCATACCCTATCCTCCTTCCTATGGTTCCATAAAAAAGATTACTTACAGACTATCAGGTGGACGCAGCCCCGTAAGGCCGCGTCCACCTGATGTTCGGTTAAAAGATCACACGGAAACCGATGTTGGTCTGCCTGGGTCTGCGGAAGTAACTCCGGTCGCCGAAGTCCCCGTACTTGATGAAGTCGGCATTGTCCGGACGGGCCATCATCAGACCCCACCGCATGTAGTCCGTGTTATTGGCCGTGTCAATCTTATCCTCGAACAGGTTGCGGACCTCGACGAAGAGCGACGGCCGCACCCGACCCTTTGCGTTGAACACCTTCTCCACGCTCAGGTCCGTCGTGGCATCGATCGATCTGTGGTCTACCCGCCGTTCCTGCCCCGGCGGCGTCCACCGCACCCGTCCTCCCGACCGCATCCTCCAGAGCATGTTCGCGCTCAGGTCGCTCGCCATCCAGCTCATCCACCTGGGGCCAAACCGCACGTCTGAGGGCGTATTCAGCACAAACTGCACGTTCGCCTGCGCCAGTATCCAGCCGCTCTTCTGACCTGCCCAGGCGCCCATCGGACCGTAGCGGTTTCCACCCAGCGAATTGTAGTTGATAAAGACCGCTTCGTCCTCGAACTCCGGCATCTTGCCGAAGAACCGCTGGGGATTGTCCCGCCGGCTGCGGAGCAGGCTCCGCACCGAATTGTTCGCACTACGGCTGAAGTCGGCCTTCTCCTTCTCAGTCAGCGGAATCCCTACTGCCGACCCATCGGCGCCATAAGTGAAATCATACCAGAAATTGCTGCTGCGCACAAAGTTGGAGTCCGGATACACGGCCGCTCCATACTGGGAGAGCCCCATGTTGCCGAACGCCGACCAGGACGCCGTCCACGCCACCCGGAACGAGAAATAGTTGCTCATCCGCTTTGCGAGCGCCAGTTCCACGCCCTTGACATACGCCGCGGCCGAGTTCGCCTTGCCCCGCGTGTAGTGAGACCCACGCTTGGGACCATACCAGCCCGTGCCGTCGTTGCGGATCTGCTGCGTCTCGTTGCGGTAGAACATCGTCAACGTTGCGGTGTAGTCAGACACGAAGTTCCAGTCTGCGCCCACCTCAAACGTCAACGTCTCCTCCGGCCTTGTCCACGGGTCCCCGCCGAATCCACTGTAGTGCGGGTCCATATTGCTCAAATGCTCCGCAGCGTCCTTCACTCCGTTGCCGTTGAGGTCGATCCAGGAGGGGTCCCCATCCGGACCGATCCGGCCGAAGTTGCGGTAGGACTTCGCATACTCCCTGTAAAGGTCCATCCACTGCACGAACCTGCCCAGGGAGAAGTGCATCACCATCCGGTCCGTGATCGGGTGCGAAACCCCCAGCCTGGGGCTGAGATAAACATACGTGGGCGGCGTCCTCGCAAAGTTCTGAGGCACGTCCACCCCGTTCCCCGCACCCACGCCGTACCCGTAGTGCCGGTTGCTATACCGACGCCACATCGGCGCCCAGTGCATCCCGGACCGCACCAGCTCCTCGTGACGGTGCTTCTGGAAATCGAGGCGCAGACCCACGTTCACGATCATCCCCTCGAACTCCATCTTGTCCTGCGCATACATAGACCCACGAATCGGCTGGGCAGGCGTCCCCAACTCCCAGGGGCTATCTCCACCGGCATAATACGTAAACCAGTTATCCGACTTCGACCGGGCGCCCCAGTAGGTGTAATACGAATCGTAGGAGACCACCTCGAAGCCGACTTTCGCAAAGTTCCCCTTGGTGATCTGGCTGGACACGTCTCCCTTAAGCGCAAGGCGGGCGCGCTGCGAATCCACCCACATCGCGACCTGGCGGTCAATGATGAACCACCCGCTCTTGTCCTTGCGGGAATCGGTGGTATACGGAGGCGCGCCGACCGTATCCTGGCCTGTATAGCTCCGGGAAATGCGCACCTCGTAAAACGTCTTGGGAGACAGCGTGTGCGTAAAGGTGATATACGCCAGACTCTCCTGGTGATCATACTGGCCCGAAGAGGCCCAGTCCTTGGGCAGGAAGAGATTGCGCAGGCTGTGCCGCGTGCCCCGGATGAAACCCTCGTTGGCATACCCATACTCGTTGACTTCGTCGTTGTAAGCCGTGTAGGTCTCCAGGACCAATCCCAGCTTGAACTTCGTGTTGGGCGTGGGCTTGAGGGTGGCACTTGCCGATCCCGAGAAGTAGTCCGGCGCGTTGATATACTTCCCACGGTCGTTGTAAAACCCGTGGCTCGTCGCCGAGGGGTAGGTCTCTGCGCGGCGGTCGTGCTTGGCCGAAACGATGAACCCCGCCTTCGGACCCAGCGGACCCGACAGGCTGCCCTCCAGCCGTACGCCGCTCAGGCTCGTGTAGTCCTCACGCACGTGGAGGATCCGGCCCGTCAGCGGGTCCGTCTCCGCCAGCCATTCCTGATTGTCCCACTGCATCCTGTCGCGGTGGCTTGGCGCATCGTAGATATTCGCCCCCCAGTGCTTCTGACCCGCAGGCTCGTAGTTGACCTCCGACCACCCGTGTATCTCCTTCCCACCATCCTTCGTCACGATATTGATCGTGCCCGCCTGCGCGTCCCCATACTCTGCGGGGGTCACACCCGTCTCCACGGAGATCTGCTGCACCGCGCTTTTGTTGACCCCCGTAAACAGAATGGCCGAGTGCCCATCCTGGTTGGGGATGCGTACTCCATCCACCATCACATACGTATCGTTGGGTGAATACCACTGCGTGCCCCACGCCCTTGGCGTAGCGCCCCAACTCACGTCCGACCCACGGATCGAGAACGTACCGGCCTGGTCCACGCCAGGCTGCAGGGAGATGAATTCGGCCGTCGTCTTGATAATCGGCGTCTGCTCGATATCCTCGGCCCTTACCAGATACTTCGTCGCGGTCTTGTCCAGTTCCACCGGAGGACGCTCGGCGATCACCACGATCTCGGCCGCCTCGATCGCCTCCTCCTTCAGCGAAAAGTCCAGGGTGGTCGTGAGATCGACCGTGACCTCCACCTCTTCCTGCGTCACATTCGTATACCCCACCAGCGACGCGGTCAGGGAATACTTCCCCGGGTGTACCGCCAGGATCAGGTAGTACCCCTCTGCGTCGGTCACCGCCCCCCGCTGCGTGCCTTCAATCACCACGCTGGCCCCGGGCAGAGGTGCGTTCGTTGCGTCCACCACCTGCCCCTGAATCTTCCCCAGAGAACCTGCGTGCACGCTCCAGAAAGGCAGGGCCACCATCAAAGACAGCACGCCGACGAAAATAAATAGACGCTTGCTTATTGCCATCGTACAGTCCTCCTTAAGTATCCGTTACTTCCAGAAGTAAAACTTCGCACCTGCGCCAATATCGAACAGCATCATCGGAAACGCCTTATTCGGGATCCCCCAGTCCCACATCGGCCGGATATCGCCCATCATCACGTGGTAACGCGCCCGAATGTCGATCGCCACGTTGTCTATCGCAAAGGCCTGAACCCCAAACCCGATGTTGCCCGTCAACGCGGCCCTCGTGTCGATCTGATCCTGGAGCACCAGGGTCTTATCAATAGGCTCCGCCTTCTGCTCCGGGTAGATAAAATTCCGACGTGCTGCTTTGTAATCGTGGAACCCGCCTCCAACCGTAAAATAATACGTAAAATCTTTGCCCTTAAAGGACGGGAGCTCCTGGTGGAAGATCAACAGATTAAACATCATACTGTTCATCTTCATCGTCGCCTCCGCCCTGGGGCTCAGGTAGTCCTGCCCGTCCACCGACCAGGTAAACGTCCTGTCCACCAGCTTCCCACGTTTCCACTTGGAATAGTGGTACTCAACCTCAAGGTAGAGCCTCGGGGAAATCAGATACTGCCAGCTTGCCCCATACTTGGGCGCCGGACCGAACTGATCCCCCAGTTTGCCCACAGGGTTGTTCCAGGACAGGAACGTGCCTACACCCCATTTACGGGCCTGCGCGTCCATCGTCGAGATGGAGGTCATCAGGAATACCCCCAAAAACAGCAACCATGCCTTCGTCTTCAAAATAATTCCCCCCTTCCACATTGTTAAGATTAAAATTATGGCCGCAGACATCCGTGAGGGGATGTTAATCATGTCTGCGCCAGGAACCATCCAACAACTACCCGACAACATTCAAATTCTATGCATCCCTCCTTTCTATAAAATAATTAATAAAAAACGGGATATAGCTGTCCTTACGGCCAGCCTATCCCCGGCGTAAAGCGTAATAATAATTGGACCAAATCGACCACATAACCTGCAATCCCATAGGGTTTAAATCGCCAAAATCAGGATACATGACCCTGTAATTTACTCACCCGAAATCCTCTTGTCAACCTTTTTTTTTATCAGAATTAAAAAAAAGGGACCGAACCGTCCCCCTTTGACGGCTCATCCCCGGCTCAGTAATAAACACTCCGATGCTTGCACCATACCTTATAATGTACTCACCTGAAGCCCCCCTGTCAACCTCCTTATTTATTTTACCATAAAAAATAACCTGATCCCCCGGCCCCCTTCCCTGATCCGCGCCCTGCCTCACCACGCGAAAGCCGATGCCGCCGTTGCCTGTAAACTCCGGGGGGAGGCCGCCGCGGCGCGCCGACCCGCATATCGTGGCGGGACTGGAGAAGTCACCGCCCCTGAAAATTCGGGACTCGCCCGACCCGGGCCCGGTGGGGTCCACCCCGGGGGAACGGCTGTAATAGTCCTCCGCATACCAGTCCTGGCACCATTCCCACATATTGCCATGCATATCGTACAACCCCCACGGATTCGGCAGCTTCGTCCCTACCGGATGCGCGTACTTCTCCCCTTCATCCTCCTGATCGCTGACCCAGGCATTGTCGAAATACCACGCATAATCCCTCATCCGGCCTGCGTTGTTCCCAAACGACCACGGCGTAAGCGTCCCGGCCCTCGCCGCATACTCCCACTCCGCCTCCGTGGGCAGCCGGTACAGCGAATCTCCGGCGGCCTCGTTCAACCTGCGGATGAAGGACTGTGCGTGGTTCCATGAAATGTAAGCCGCAGGGTGGTCCGGGTGTTCCACAACATAGTCTCTTGGCCCCTGGGCGGGGGGACGCATCCGCCACGGATAGGTGCCCATCACCGCCTCCCAATGCCGCTGCGTCACCTCGTACTTCCCCATATAAAACCCTTTTGTTATCGTGACCTCATGCTGCGGCCCCTCATTTTCAAACCGCCCCGCCTCCCCATAGGGCGATCCCATCGTAACCCGCCCCGGCCCAATCCAGACAAACGCCATACTCACGTTGCCGGGAAGCGTTACGGTAAGGGACTCGCCGGTCTGAGGCCCTTTCGTCGGCGTCTCGTCGCAGGCCATCAAAAAAAAGGCCATCAGCATTCCGAAAACTGCCCTCCTCCTTGCAAAAACAGACCCCCTTCTCTTCATACGAACACCCCCTGTCTGGACTCCAATAGCACTCAGCCGCCTCTGAAAATCTAAAAACTACCCCATTTCCCCCTGAATTTCAAGGCCTCAGATTTCGATGACGGAATTCACGGGTTTTTTCGTAGGGGCGGTTCGCGAACCGCCCGCTTACACCACAAGGGCAGTTCGCGGAAAAGCAGCCCCCGCGGCGTTGGAGAAGCTGTCTTAAAACTTGACTTTGCAGATCCTCGAAAATACGATATATTGCTGTCTATCCCCTGCCGCTGTCCTTCTCTGCAACATCACCTGCACAGCCCACGGCCTTCCCAATGTGTTTGAACGACCCAAATGGGAACTTCTTGCGGATTTCGGATCTCAGAATGCGGAAAAGTATCTTTTCACGCTCCACGCTCCACGCTCCACGCTCCACGCTCTTACTGTTATGCCTCACCCTGTGGGGAACTGCCGCCGGGAGCACCCTCTGGGTAAGCAAGGGGCCTTACGGAGGAATCGTCTCGGCCCTGATCGTTGACCCTGAAAATCCCCGCACCCTCTATGCCGGAACCTACAACGGAGGCGTCTTCAAATCCACCAGCGCAGGGACCTCCTGGACGCCCGTCAACGCAGGCATCACCAATGAAAACATCTACGCCCTCACCGTCAACCCCGAAAATCCCCACACCCTCTACGCCGGGACAGAGGGGGGGGGCGTCTTCAAATCCACCAATGCGGGAGCCTCCTGGATACTTGCCAACACAGGGCTGACCAATCTGAATATCTACGCCCTCACCGTCAACCCTGAAAATCCCCACACCCTCTACGCCGGAACGCTGGGAGGCGTCTTCAAATCCACCAACGCGGGAGCCTCCTGGACGCCCGTCAACGCGGGACTGACCCACACAAAAATCCTCTCCCTGGAGATCAACCCCGAAAGTCCCCGCACCCTCTATGCCGGAACAACCGGAGGCATCTTCAAATCCACCAATGCGGGAGCCTCCTGGACGCCCGTCAACGCGGGACTGACAAATCTGAATGTCTACGCCCTCACCGTTAACCCCGAAAGTCCCCGCACCCTCTATGCCGGAACATTGGGAGGCATCTTCAAATCCACCAATGCGGGAGCCTCCTGGACGCCCGTCAACGCGGGACTGACAAATACCAGCACCCTCTCCCTCAAGATCGACCCTGAAAATCCCCGCACCCTCTACGCCGGAACATTGGGAGGCATCTTCAAATCCACCAATGCGGGAGCCTCCTGGACGCCCGTCAACGCGGGACTGGCCAACAGAAATGTCTACGCCCTCACCGTCAACCCCGAAAATCCCCACACCCTCTATGCCGGAACCGTAGGGGGCGTCTTCAAATCCGCCAATGCGGGAGCCTCCTGGAATGAGACCAACACAGGGCTGACAAATATAGATATCCAGGCCCTGGCCATCGATCCCTCAAGCCCTCAGACCGTGTATGCCGGAACAACCGGTGGCATCTTCAAAACCCTCGACGGGGGCGCGTCCTGGACCCGGTCGGTCCTGGGCGTCCGGGTCTACGCCCTCACGGTCGATCCTTCCAATCCACAGACCCTCTATGCGGGAACGGACGGGAAAGGCATCTTCAAAAGTGCCGACCGGGGAGAGGCCTGGACGCCCGTCAACGCAGGACTGTCCAATACAAAAGTCCTCTCCCTGGCCATCGATCCCTCAAGCCCTCAGACCGTGTATGCCGGAACAACCGGTGGCATCTTCAAAACCACAAATGGCGGCACAACCTGGTCCCCGATGGGCCTGACCCATACAAGCACCCTCACCCTGGCGGTCGACCCTGCAAGCCCCCAAACGGTCTATGCCGGAACGTCGGAAGGCGTGCACAAATCCCAAAATGGGGGAATCATCTGGGTCCACACAGGGCAGACGACCGCGCGGGTCTTCGCCCTCACGGTCGACCCGTCGGCCCCGCGGACCGTCTATGCCGGCGCGCTGGGCAGGGGGCTGCTCAAAACGACCGATGGAGGAAGCGTCTGGACGGCCGCCAACACCGGGCTGGCCTCAACAACGGTCTTCTCCCTAACAGTCGATCCTTCCAATCCCCACACCCTCTACGCCGGGACCCTGAGCGGCGTCTTCAAATCCACCGACGCAGGCACAACCTGGAAGGAGACCGTCACAGGCCTGACCAGCCTGAGCACCCTCTCCCTGGCGGTCGATCCGGAAGACCCTCAGACGGTCTACGCCGGAACGATGGGAGGCATCTTCAAAGGCGGGGCCGAGGAGACGACCTGGAAGGAGACGGGCCTGACCGGTACAAAGGTCCTCTCCCTGACGGTTGACCCTCATGTCCCCCATACCCTCTACGCCGGGACCCTGAGCGGCGTCTTCAAATCCACCGACACAGGGACAACCTGGGCGCTGATCAACGCGGGACTGGCGAACACAAAAGTCCTCTCCCTGGCGATCCATCCCTCCAATCCGCAAACCCTCTATGCCGGAACAACCGGTGGCGTCTACAAATCCACCAACGCAGGCACAACCTGGACACCGGCCAACACCGGCCTGACACACAGAAAGGCCCAAACCCTGACGATCCATCCCTCCAATCCGCAAACCCTCTATGCCGGAACAACCGGTGGCGTCTACAAATCCACCAACGCAGGCACAACCTGGACACCGGCCAACACCGGCCTGACACACAGAAAGGCCCAAACCCTGGCGATCCATCCCTCCAATCCGCAAACCCTCTATGCCGGAACAACCGGTGGCGTCTACAAATCCACCAGCGCAGGCACAACCTGGACACCGGCCAACACCGGCCTGACAAACCTGGATGTCCATACCCTGGCGGTCCACCCCTCAAGCCCACAAACCCTGTATGTCGGAACGTATGGCGGCATATTCAAAAGCACCGATGGAGGCGTCACCTGGTCAGCCGTCAACACCGGACTTCTTGCGAAAAGGATCCTCTCCCTGGCGATCCATCCCTCCAATCCTGAGACGGTCTACGCCGCGACCCCCGGCGGAGGCGTCTACAAAAGCGGGAATGGGGGGCGTACCTGGATTCGCGCAGGCCTGGCGGACACCTTTGTTTACACTCTGGCGGTCCACCCCTCAAGCCCACAAACCCTGTATGCCGGTACATACGGAAAGGGGGTATTCAAAATGAGTGACCCCCTGATTTCGTCTGAGTAGGGGCGACCCGGTGGAGCACCCGGGCGCATCGATCTGTTTGACAACCAGCAGTCTCCTGGGTAAAATGTAATATGGACGTCTCCGCCATGAGGCCAGGCTGGGCACTGGTCTTCCTGTTCTGGATGTGGAAATCCGTCCTCTGGGCCGGTACCGGGCCGGCCACCATCGCCACCATTGCGGGAAACACCGTCGGTTTTACCGACGAGCACCTGCCGGGCGCCAGCGGTCCGGCCGCCAGTGCGAACCTGTTCCGGCCCGTCAGGGTGTTCGTGGACGGCTGGGACAATGTTTATGTCGCAGATGCAGGCAACAATCGAATTCGGATAGTGGATGCAGAGGGCACCATCACCACCCTGGCGGGGAGTGCGGACACCGAATTTATGGGCGATGGAGAACCGGCGATCTACGCAGGCCTGTTTAACCCTTCCGGTGTCTTCGTGGACCGCTGGGACCACCTCTACATTGCAGACACCGCTCACCACAGAATTCGGGGGGTGCACAGGCACACGGGCATCATCACCACCATAGCGGGCAACGGAAATTTCGGCTTTACCGGCGACAATGCCCCTGCGCTCAATCTCTCTCTGGCCGCACCTTCCGACGTCTACCTGGACAACGCGAACAACATCTACATTTCCGACACCCTCAACCACCGCATCCGGAAGGTGGATACGTCCGGCACCATCACAACAATCGCCGGAAACGGACAGGACGGATTCTCAGGCGACGGAGCACCCGCGACCCGTGCGAACCTGAATCACCCCGGCGGGATCTACGTGGATAAATCAGGCAACCTTTATATTTCCGACACCCGCAACCACCGCATCCGGAAGGTGGATGCGTCGGGCACCATCACAACAATCGCCGGAAACGGACAGGACGGATTCTCAGGCGACGGAGCACCCGCCAGCCTGGCGAGCATGTCGAGTCCCCGGGATGTCTGTCTGGACCCGGAGGGCAACCTCTACATTGCAGATACGGACAACCACCGGATTCGGAAGGTGGATACGGAAGGCACCATCACAACAATCGCCGGAAACGGACAGGACGGATTCTCCGGGGATGGAGGACCCGCCAGCCTTGCAGGTCTCTCCGGCCCCCAGGGGGTCTGCATAGCGGGCAGCAAGCTCTACATTGCGGATACCCTCAACCACCGCATCCGCCTGGTCACGCTGCCCCCACTCGGGGCAACGCCCTCCCCTGACTTCGACGGCAACGGCAGTGTCGACTTCCAGGACTTTGTCGCCTTTGCAAAACACTTCGGTTTCAAGCGGAGCAATTCGAACTACCATGCCAGGTACGACCTCGATTCGGACGGGGAAATCGGCTTCAGCGACCTGGTCGAATTTGCGAAAAGCTTCGGAAAAGTCATCTGAGTATAACGGACCGGCAATATTCCTGATCCAATGGCATCCATGCGCAACAATCCTTTCAAAGCGATCCTGTTCTGCGGGTTGGTCTTTACCTCCTGGTTGGTTAAATCCCCTCTTTCAGCCCAACCGGCACCGGGTGCCATCACCACCATCGCCGGAGGTACATCCGCCAGCTATGGCGGCGATAACGGCCCGGCTATCCAGGCAGATCTATTCTACCCTGCCGGCGTGTTCGTAGACCCCTGGAACAACTACTATATTGCGGATTTTGGCAACGCCCGAATCCGGAAGGTGGATACGGGGGGCACCATTACCACCCTGGCGGGCAACGGGTTCCCCGATTTTTCCGGCGATGGAGACCTGGCGGTCGCCGCGGGCATGTTTATCCCTTCGGGCATGTTCGCCGACGATCTGAGCAACCTGTACCTGACGGATTCGGGCCACAACAGAATCCGGTGGGTGCACGGCCAGACCGGCATCATCACCACCATCGCGGGCAACGGTCAATTTGGTTTTGGCACCGATGGTGTCCCTGCCATCAATACGAGCCTGGCCACACCGGCCGATGTCTTCGTGGTCGGATCGGGCACCCCCGCCGGTCCCCTGCGCCACCATCCCTACGGAGGCGCCATCTACATTTCGGATACCCTCAACCACCGCATCCGGAAGGTGGATACGGAAGGCATCATCACCACCATCGCCGGAAACGGACAGGATGGATTTTCAGGCGACGGAGGGCCCGCGACCCGTACGAGCCTGAATCATCCCGGCGGGATCTACGTGGATAAATCAGGCAACCTGTATATTGCGGATAGACTCAACCACCGCATCCGGAAGGTGGATACGGAAGGCACCATCACAACAGTAGCCGGAAACGGGCAGCACGGGTTCTCCGGTGATGGCGCACCCGCCACCCTGGCAAGCCTGTTGCAACCCCGGGACGTCACCGTGGATCAGGAGGGCAACATCTACATTGCGGACACCCTCAACCACCGGATTCGAAGGGTGGATGCACGGCTTGGCATCATCACTACCGTGGCGGGAAGCGGACCTACGGGCGAGGGCAACGGGGATTATGCAGGGGATAGGGGTCCGGCGACCCGGGCAAGATTATGGTATCCCAGAGGCATCTGCGTGGACCGATCGGGCAGGAACCTCTACATTGCGGATACGCACAACAACCGCATCCGCCTGGTCAGACTGCCCTCTGACCCGATAACGCCCTCGCCCGACTTTGACGGAAACGGAATCGTCAACTTTCAGGACTTCGTCGACTTTGCACGCCACTTTGGGGCAAAAAAGGACGATCCCACCTATAATGTGAAGTTCGATCTCGATCTGGACGGGAGCATCGGATTCAGCGACTTCGCGGCGTTTGCAATGCGCTTCGGAGAGACCATCCACACATGACAGGCCCTGCCCTCAAATCCGCCCCCCACCTCCTGCTGCTGCCCCTGCTGCTGACGGTTGAAGCTGCGCACGCCGAACCGGACGGAACGCCCCCGGCGCACAATTCGGCCGACAGCCTGCGCGCCCTCCCTCCCCAGAGCGCCCGGGCCCACGTGCACACCGGCCGTCTGCTGCTCAAAAATGGATTCACGGACGGGGCGATTCGCGCCTTTCAACAGGCCCTTGAGATCGACCCCGACCACGCCGACGCCCACTACCACCTCGGCGTCGCCCTGAAAAACAAGGGCTATCCCGCAGGTGCCGTCCGGGAACTCCGTGCCTATATCCGGTTGAGCAAAGACAAAAAAACCGTGCAGAAGGCACGGGAGTTGATCCGTGAACTGGGCGGCGGGTCGCCCACCCCCCGCACCAGGGTATCGCCCTACATCGGCGCTCAGGCCTGCGGGGAATGCCACCGGGCCAAATTCGAGGGGTTTCGACAAACCGCGCACCACCTCACCTCCCGCCTGCCCGACAGGGAAGCCATTGTGGGGAAATTCACCCCCGGAGACCATATCCTCCGCACCCGAAATCCCAACCTCTGGTTCGAAATGAGCGCCCGAAAAGACGGATTCTATCAGGCGGCCCTCATCCGCGTGGGCAAAGACACCATCCGGCTGTCCGAGCAGCGGATCGACATCGTGACCGGCTCCGCAAAACTCGGTCAGACCTACCTCTACTGGCGGGGCAACCGGCTCTATGAACTGCCCGTCTCCTATTTCGCCGCAACCGACCAGTGGATCAACAGCCCCGGCTTTCCCGACGGCATGGTGGTCTTCTACCGCCCGGTTGAAGCCCGGTGCCTGGAGTGCCACGCCACCTATTTCGACGGCGCATCCTACGAGAGCAACACTTACAACAAAGACAACTTTGTCGTGGGGATCTCCTGCGAGAGATGCCACGGCCCCGGGGCCGACCACGCAGAGGACCCGCTTGCCCCTCTCAACGCCTCCGGGACGCAAAACATCGTGCACCCCGGAAAGCTGGAGCCCCAAAGACAGATCGAAATCTGCGCTCAGTGCCACGCCGGCATGGGCACCCTCCTGCTTAAAGCGCCTTTCTCCTTCAGACCGGGCGATCCCCTGGACCAATACATGAAAATCCAGGATCTCGACGAACAGAACAGAATCGGCGTTCACACCACCAACCAGGTTGCCCGGCTCAGCAAGTCGAAGTGCTTCCAGGAAAGCGAATCGATGACCTGCATCACCTGTCACAACCCCCACGTCCAGGAGCGCCACAACCTCCCGCTCTTCTCCAGGCGGTGCATCACCTGTCACGAGCCCCACACCTGTGCCATGGCCCCCCTGCTGGGGGAGGCGATCCGGGAAAACTGCATCGACTGCCACATGCCCAGGCGGCAGGATCTGGGCACGGAGATCGAAATGGCCGACGGTTCTCAATTTCCTGTTATGCCGGACCACCTCATCGCCGTCTATCCCGAGGTTTCCCGGCGTCTCATATCGCAGTTCTCACGCACGGGTCGGCTGCCCCGGACCGCACCGTAATCTCGCTATCGCCCCCATCCCCTCCGGGCCTCCCCTTCTCTAATCACCACCAGCCGGTTAACGCCAACCCCCTCGAGCCGGTCCACAATTCCCGACGGCCACCGGACCTCCAGGCTGTCCACCCCCTCCCGCTTCCCCAGCCCGAAATGCACCCTCAGGTCGTTGGCAGCAAGATAACTGGCCCCGCAATGCACCTCCTTCACCTGCCGAAGGTCTCCCGCCACCACCGTCACCCGGGCCCCGACCCCGTCCCGGTTCGAGCGTTGCGAGCCTTCACTCGCCACTCGTCCCGCTCCTCCCACCAGCTTCACCATCAGCCAGTTCTTCCCGTTGCCCCCCTCGTTCCGCAGCAGGTCCGGCCCTTCGGCGATATTGGCCACCAGCAGATCCACGTCCCCGTCGTTGTCGTAATCCCCCGCGGCCAGCCCCCGGCTCGCCTTGACGATGTCCAGGCCGGGGCCATAGCGTTCCGAGGCCTCCACAAAGCGCCCCCCGCCCACATTTTCGAAAAGCTGGTTGGGCTGCTTGTACGGGACCTGGTCGGATACGAGTGAGATGTTGTCCAGCACGTGGCCGTTGGCCGCAAAGGCGTCCGCATCCCCGTCGTTTTCCACATCCAGAAAAACCATTCCGAACGCCACCTTCAGCAGGGTGGGAGGACCGATGCCCGAGGTCGGCGTGACATCCGTAAACATCCCCCCTCCCTCGTTCCGGTAGAGCGTATTCGTCTCGTTGTCCAGGTGTCCGATCATAAGATCCAGGAATCCGTCCCCGTCTACATCGGCGCAGTCCACCCCCATCCCCGCCTCGGCCTGTCCCGCCTCGTTGAACGCCACCCCCACCAGCAACGCGACCTCCTCGAACATCCCGTTTCCTGAGTTGTCAAAGAGGTAATTCTCCATTGAGTCGTTGGCCACGTAGAGGTCCAGGTCTCCGTCCCCGTCATAGTCGGTGCAGACCACCCCCAGGCCCTTCCCCCCCGGTTGGTAGACCCCGGCCTCCCGGGTCACGTCGGTAAAGGTTCCATCCCCCTCATTCCGGTAAAGCACGTCCGGCACCCCGGGGTACTCGTCCGGGTGGCAATAGGCCCGTTTACCCATACTGCGGAGACTGCTGCAAAATTTGTTGTTGTCCAATCGGGAGTCCAGATAGTTGGCCACATAGAGGTCTAAATCTCCGTCCCTGTCGTAGTCGAAAAACGCCGCCGCCGAGCCCCACAGGGCATTCCCCACCCCCGCCTGGTCGGTCACGTCCGTAAACGTCCCGTTTCCCTCGTTCCGGTAAAGCACGTTGGGCCCCCAGTTCGTCACGTACAGGTCCTGGTCCCCATCGTTGTCGTAATCCCCGGCAACGCAGCCCATGCCATACCCCGAATCGCCCGCCCCCGACGCCCCGGTCACGTCCGTAAACGTCCATCCCGCCGCCGCCCCATCGTTCCGATAAAGCCGGTTGACCGGCGTCTGCTCCGCCTTGAAGCCCGGCAGCGGCGCCCCGTTAACCAGGTAAACATCCAGGTCCCCGTCCCCGTCATAATCCAGAAACCCGCAGCCTGCGCACATCGTCTCGACCGGGAACTTCTCCCCGCTGGCCCCGTTGACGTGCACAAAGTCAATGCCGGACTGCCCGGTCACGTCCACAAACTGCACCTCCTGAGCGCCGGCCGCCGTACAGAAAATCCACAGGGCGCCAAGCAGCACTGCCCCTCTGCAATAACGCATCTCAAAATCTTGCCACACACTGTTCACCATAAGCTGAATCAACAAAACAGTTGTCAAAAAAAAGCCCAACTGCCTTCCCAAAAAGACCGTCGGACTCCCTGAAACCACGCAACCCCACCCCATCCTCATCCTCCACCCTGCCCCACCATAAAAGGCACATCCTTCACCACCCGCTCCCCATCCTCGCTGTTCAAATCCGTCACCGTAACCTTCAAATAGTGTCGCCCCGGTGTGGTCTCGCCCAGGTCCAGTTCCATATGCACCGTCTCCATCTCCTCATCACCGACCTGTTCGTAGCCCACCACCACCTCCTTCTTCTTCCCCACAATCGTCCGCACCAGCCGTGAAACAATATTTCCCCCCGCCGGACGGATCGTATATTCCACCCGATACTTCGTCTGTCCAAACGCGTCCCGCACCAGGTTGTAAATCTCATAGTAGACGAAGATGCCCTGTCCCCGGGAATACATCCGGGTGGGCATCGGGATCACGTTCAGCCCGTTCCTGGTGAACTTGTCCACCGGCTGGTCCTGAGCAATCCGCCAGGCCAGGGTCAGGTCGCTCAGCTGCAGCCCCTCCTCTCCATAGTCCTCCACCTCCACTTCCTTCCGGTAAAGGCCGATGCGCCCGGTCATCCGGTCCCGGGCCCGCACCTCCAGCCGGTAGGTGCCGGGGGGCACCTCCAGCCGCACCACATCGGGCACAACCGCCCCGACGCCCCGACGCCCCGACACCTGGAAGAACAGGTCGCCCGAGACCCGGTAGACCGTATCCAGCGCTGCTCCGACCAGCCCGGCCTGACGCTTCACCACCAGCCGCGTCACATCCTCCTCGGGAACGTAGCGTGCCGCCGTGCCGGGCAGGCCGTAGTAGACCTCCAGGCCGCTGTAGCCGTTATTCCCCCGGAAATCGGCCACATCGAAGTAGAAATCGAAGGGCGCCACATCGTATTCGGGCGTGTAGAAATCGGGGAAGGCCGCAACCGCCTGTTCAAAAACCCGTTCCGGCGCAAACCGCGCAAACCGCGCAAACTGAGCCGACGAAACATCCCCCACCATCGGCATCGGGGCGTGGCCGAAAACGCCGGTGTCGCCCTCGTCCGTAAACGTGATCTCCACGCCTCCTCCGACCCGGGTGTAGACCCAGGACTCCCAGGAAACCGTGGCAATGTCTGCGCCTGTGGTCGTAACGGGGCTGTACTTCCCGAACCGTAAGTTGTGCTCCCGGGTGTCTTCTAACAGATCTCTCATCAGATCGAAATTTTCCGACGCCCCTGCGCGTTCCCTGCCCGTTACGCTGAGGGTGATTCTGTCCTCGCGTTCTTCCGTACCCAGTTCCTGTTCCTCCTCCTCCTCCTGTTCGAAGGCCTGCTCCGCCAGAACGGTCCCGTACCGGACTCCCCCCCCCTCGGTGGTTCTGATCTGACGCGCCCCTTCCCACACGCGTGATTCCAGCGCCATACTTCGCACGGGGAACACCGGCCCGATAAACGTATGCTCCGTCCCATCCTTCCCGTATATGGCACGGGCCATCCGGTCCTTGACCCGCTGCACGTCCAGACTCTGCGACGCGTTCATCATCTGCGAACTCGTCCGGTGGTCCGGCTCCCCGAGCCGCACGTAGACCTCTCCGCGCATGTCCCACGGCTGCTGCCCCCCCGAGAAGTTCTGCCGGGCGTACCACACCCGCCGGTAGTGTTCCAGGAGGCGCTCGTTGACCGGCGTGGATAGGTCCGGGTCCCGCCCGTTCCAGAAACGCTTCAAAAATACCTCCCGCTCCGCGCCCGAGGTCCGCGCGGCCTCGGACAGTTCCTCCGGTGAGGCGAACCGGCTGATATCCTCGTAAAGCGCCCGTTCCTCCGGGTCGAGATTCGAGATGTAGGACCGGAAGAAGCGCATGGCCATGTCGTGCTTTTCCCGTTTGACGCACGCCTGCGCGACAATGGGCATCAGCTCAATAGCATCGGGATGTTCCAAAATAAAATTGAGCAGGATATCCATGATCTTGTCGTAGTCCTTCACCTGCAAATAGGCCATGCTCAGCCGGACCCGACCGTTCTCATCCTCGGGCCGCAGCGCCAGGTACTTTGTATACCAGAGGATCGCCTGCTCGTAGTCCTCCATCAGGTCCGCATAATAGTCCCCCATCAGCAGGTAGGCGTCCACACGGTCCGGGTCCATCTTCAGGACCTTCTCAATATCCGACTTCGCGTCGTATTCCCCCAGCTGTACGCGTACCCTGGCCATCTGGAATCGGGCGTCCACATAGTCCCGATCCAGAATCAGGGCATCCCGGAAGTAGTGCACCGCCGTATAAAGCCCCCTGGGACGCTCCGCGTGGATCAGCCCCATGCCGTAATACGCCCTGGACAGCACCACCCCTTTGCCCATGGAGGAGACCTTCTTAAACGCCTTTTCCGCGCGCCTGTAGTCCTTCGCCTTGAAGGCGGCATAGCCATACTTATTGTGCGCAACCGGGCCCTTGTGGCGCTGATGCGACACCACCTCCAGGAGCGCAACGGCGCTGTCCGCTGCGCCTGCCGCCAAATAGCGGGCCGCCGCCGCATCTAAGGAATCGATCCGGCCGGAACCGAACGCCAATGCACGCCCCCGAAAGCTCCCCGGGGTGCGCACGAGATGCAGCAGCCGGCCCCGGTGCCAGAAACAGGTCAGCAGCGCATCCCCCGACCCTGCCTCCGGACGGTATACGTAGCTGATCGAGCGGTCCTCATCCGGATCGGTGGAACAGCGAAACAGACGGGCCAGCACCCTCCGGTCTCTCTTCCATATGGCCTCTTCGGACGCCTTTTCCTCCACCCTGCGCTCGGTCCATGAATGCAGGTCCTCAAGGGTGGTGGGAATCTGACCGTGCGTCTGTGCATACTCCGAAATCAGATCGCCCAGAATAAGCTGGTGTTCCAGACATACCGTCTGTCTTCTCGCCTCCATCTCCTGATCGGCCTGCTCGCGAATCGCCTGGATGTAATGCTGACAGTCCGCCTCTGAGATCCCCATCCGTGACTTGTAGATCTGCTCAAACGCCCGAATCGCCCCCCTGTAAGCGCTCCTGATCGTCTGCGCACGCCGCCCACCCCGGTGCATCGCGCGGTAGCCCTTCATATACTGGTCCATCGCCTTCCCGATCAGGCTCAGCACCTGCCCCTCTTCCCCCCCCACTCCCCCGGTTTCACCCTCCACACC
>JAAXHW010000131.1 GCA_012270675.1 Candidatus Latescibacterota bacterium
AAGATGGTCTGCCCATAGGAAAATAACCATAAAACCGGAAAAAGAAAAACAAAAATGGAGCCCAACCGTCTTCTTAGAAGTTGTTTTAAAATTCCCGGTGAGTTCCCGAGCGCGAGCGAAAAAGTGGCGGTCAAGGCGGGCGAACCCGCCCGTATCCTGGAGATACGGGTGGATTCGACCAACGCCGACAGGCGCTTTTGCAGCCGCGCGAAGACCGCTGGGGATTTTAAGACAGCTTCTGAGCATCCAGGCCGGGACAGTCAGAGGTCCTCGTATCGGGGCAACTGATCCAGAAAACGGTACGTTCGCGCCTTGCGGTCAAGAACGTAGCAGTAGTGGATAAGTCCGTTTGTGACCACAAGGTAATTGGCCTGTACGGACGTATTGTACCGGGCGATCTGGTCGAACACATCCTGTTTGATCTTTACATCGGGCGCTTTGCATTCGGCCATAAGGACCGGTTTTCCCCGGCGGTCGTACACGATGACATCGGCGCGGTGCTGAATGCCCTGGTATGTGAAGCCGGTCTCAATGGCGGTGCGGCCCACCGGGAATTTCAGGTCATCAACAAGGTACTGCACCAGGTTCTGACGCACCCATTCCTCCGGCGTCAACCGCACGTGTTTTCGACGGAGAGGATCGAAGATGGTGGACTTCCCGCCGGACGTCCGGATGTCGAACGCATAGTCGCAGGGAAAGTTTAGCGGTTGCATGAAGATGAAGTCCACGGACCACGACCATAGACCATATCGCTATCGTCCGTCGTCCGTTAAAGTTGCCCGCGGTCTTTGTAGAGCTTCCAGCTCCGGCCTGGCAAATCGGTGCGGAAGGATTCCACGTTGCCGCGGTCGGCGACGGTGACGTAACAGGTACGGCCGTCGGACCCGCCGAAAGCGAGGTTGGTGCAACCCTTGCCTCCAAGTTCGACCTCTTCCAGAACATCCCCTCCAGGCGAGAGTTTGACGATGGTGCCCTTGCTGTGGCGTGTGACGTAGATGTTGCCGTCCACATCGCAGCGCATGCCGTCCATGCCAAAGTCGGGAAATTGGATAAGCAGGCGTTTGTTGCTGATTTCACCGTCGGGCGAGAGGTCGTAGGCCCAGATGTTGCGCTGGACCGTTTCGTTGACGTAGAGGATGTCTTCGCCAGGGCTGACTTCGATGCCGTTGGTGGTGCCCATCCCGGTTTCCAGCAGAGTGAACGTACGATCAGCGCCAACGCGGAAGATCTGGCCTGTGGAGTCCTGCCAGTTCGGGTCGCTGGCGTAGACGATATCGTTGGTGCCAATGGCGATGTCGTTGGGCTGGTTCAGATTGGGGTCATGGGCATACACGGAGATTTCCCGGGTCTGCATATCAACTTTCAGGATATTGTGACCCGTGTAGTCGGCAATGAGCATATCGCCGACGCTGTCGAAGCGGATGCCGTTGCCGGTGCTGCCTTTGGGAAGATCCACAAAAATGCTGCATTCCCCTTCCGGGGTGACTTTGCCGATGGTGCCCTGGCGTACGTAGTTGACAGCGTAGAGGTTGCCGCCCGCATCACAGCCGGGGCCTTCGATGCCGGAAGTGAAGCCGCCGGGTTCGGTGAGGGGCTTGCTGATGAAGCGTTGCTCACGCATGGTGTCTCCTTGTTTTGTTCCACTGTGGGCTGCAGATCGGTTCGTTGTTGACGACAGCTGATACATCCACAATGTACATCTGGCGTTCGCCACCGTGCGTGGAGTCGATGCACACACGCTGGCCATCCCGACTCCACCGGGGGTGCAGGTCGCACCGGTCTTCTTTGGGACCCGCAGGGGGAGAATAGAACCGCCCGATGTCCACACGCGTGTTCGTGTCCAGATGGTACAGGATCAGACTGCGCTTGGAACATGCCGGGTCCGGATAGGTGTCGGTGAGCACCCAGCGGCGATCCGGGCTGTACGTGCAGTGGCCGTTTTCGGTGAGAACATCGACGCCTACGGGCTGTACGTCGCTGGACCGGTCTCTGTACAGATGATAATGGGTTTCTCCGTTGTGGTGAGACCAGGCGAGGATGTGGGTCTCATCCCGCCAGGTGGCATGGGAGACCAGGGTGCTGTACTTCTTGGCCTGAAAGTGCTCGCCCTCATCGGCCGGCTGTGAGGGCATCCGTCCGGTGCTTTCCAAAAGGACGACGTCGGATCCGTCCGTACCTGCGGTGAACATCCGATGGAACCAGGCGGCCTGATCTTCTACCTGTTGACTCCAGCGGTGCAGAAAGAGGAACCGGGCGCCCGACAAATTATATGCGACATGGCTGCACCAGTGGAGGGCGCCAACCATCGAGGGTTCTGGTTCAATTCGGACCAGTTGCGCAAGGCTGACAATAAGCTGCGATTCTCCGCTGTGTAGATCCAGGGCGTGGATACCGTCGTCAGAGGGCGCTTTTGGGAGCCTGTCAGGGACAGAAGCGTCTGCATAACCGATGGTCGGATGCGTCCAGCGCAAGCGGGCGTAGTTTACGGTAAGCGCACAGTGGCCGTCGGGCGAGACAGCGTAGATGGGAAACGGAAGGGGACGCTCGTCTCCGGTTTCCGTATCGCAGATGGTCGAGCCGTATCCGTGTGCTGTACGGGTATTGTAAATGATCTGCCGGGTTGGCGTTGATTCCAGCCACTGGACCATGGCCCCCTGCTGCCAGTTCCAGGCGGTGGTTTGAGCAACGGGCCGGAAGCGGTTCCGGTCTTTCAGGTCCACGAGGCCGATTGTCGATGCGTCTTGGGGGGTGGGGTGGCTCACGGTGGCGGGAACGCGAAGGGCGAGGAGGTACCGCCCGCTCCTGTCCCAGGTGGTCTTGTCATAGTACCCGAAGAAGTGGCAGCGTGGACCTGTCGTTACTTTTTTAACCGGACATGCTTCTTCTACGATTCGCATGAGAAAGTCAAAGGCCCGCTACGTGTTTCGCAGGTCGTCCTTCCACAAAACGTAATCTCGAAGGCAACAGGCGTCAGGGGCCTGCACCAAATGTACCCGGGGTACGGCGTTTGGGCTTTCCACAAGGCCAAATTCCAGAAATTTCAGTATGGGGCTACAGCCCCAGTTTGAGAATTCTGTTGATATTCTGCCAGCTTATTTTCTCAAAGGCCGCCGTTGAAATATGTCCCTCCGCATGGAGGGTTCTCATCAGCTCTGCGTGCCGATGGTCGTTGCTGGGGGAGCTGGTGTCGGTCCCAAAAAGGAGCTTGTCCTGAAAGCGGTCGATAAACTCGTACCCGAACTCCGGGTCCCGGGTCAGGGCACTGTAGCCGCTTCTTGCCGAGATTTCTCCATACATATTCGGATAGTGTTCCAGGAGTCTGGGCACGACGCCCCCCGGTTCGACTCTGCCTTCAGGGTAGCCGTTTCTGTTTTCATCCGTCACATCGCTCCCAATTTCCGACCAGAATGCCTGTGAGTGACCGATGAAGATCAGGTTTGGAAAGGTTTGCAGGCATTTTTCCAAACGGGGAAGGTGCAGGTCGTCTACCACGCCATACGCGCCTCCGATCTGCACAGCGATGTGAAAGAGAACGGGCATGTCGCATTTTTCGCAATGTTTAAACAGGTTCTGGACGAGGGGGTCATCAAAATACAGATTGGGACAGACTTCGCCAACACCCTTGCAGCCCCTTTCTTTGTAGTACTCCAGGTGCCGTGAGAGATTTGCATCGGGGCTGTTGCTGATCGCTCTGGGATCGACGCAGCAGAAGGGGATAAATCTGTCCGGATAGGTTTCGCAGACTTCCAGGACGTCTTCTACGGTTGAATACTGGGTGATACATTCGGGGTTTGTGTACGGTGAGAGTACACCCTTGTCAACACCGGTTCTGTCCATCAGTTCGATCATTTCCTCCGGGGTTGCATAAAAATAATCCCCTTCTTCATTTCTGGCAAGGGTCTTCTTTCTCACAACGTGCATATGGATATCTATAAACACAGGATCCTCCATAAGTTTCTATTCCTGAGTTTTTATTGTCCGCTCTTCTCAACGTCGAGAATGACCCGCTCCGCATCTCCCAATCGCTCCCGGACCTCGGGCAATAGAATCTGCTGCAGCACGGGGTCCTGCGGATAGTCGCGCCGACAGAATGCGTCGTGTATGGCCCAGCGGATTCGATCGCTGCGGTTCAGGGCGCCTCCGTGCCAGGTGTGTCCGGTGAAGACCACCACGGTTCCCGCCGGAGCGGTGATCCGGATTTCGTCGGGATGGACCTGCTGTGGGTCGGACATCACGTCTCTGGGGTGTTTGCCGAATCGATGCGACTCCGGCACGAGACGCGTGGCACCGTTTTCTTCTGTGAAATCTTCCAGGAGCCACACCGAGTTGCAGCCGACCCAGGTGCCCGAACCCAGGTTTGCGCCGAAATCAACGTGGAGTCCCTGAAGACCGTGTCCCGGCGTGGCGGAACGGCTTCCCAGCGAATGCAGCTTGACGTCACCGTCCAGCATGTGCGCCATGGCGGCAAGTACGCGTGGGTGGGTAAAACAGAGGTCGAAGATGGCGTCTTTGTTGACCAGATCAAACAGCTTGATCATGCCCTCTTCCGGAACCGCCTCGCGTTCGAGTTGAGCGCCTTCCAAGTCCGATAATTCCTGGAGGCGGGCGATAAACGCCTCAATCTGCGAAGGGGGGATGATATTGTTCAGAACGAGGTAGCCGTTCCGGTCCAGAAAGCCCGCCTCTTCCCGCGTTAAGGTTTCGTCCCCCACGCCCAATGCACGAAGCGCGTCTTTTGGGGTCATCGGCACTGTTCTCTCCTTTCTCAGGCACCAGCGTTCAGGCGTACCGGGCGTTTCCCATGGGGCCGCCGGCCGTGTTACGGGTGCGTTCGGTATGGGCTACATGGTTTCCAGGAGTTCAAGAAAACGTTCCACCGCATCCAGGAGGCGTCCCCCAAAACGGTTCCCGGCCCCCAGGACCATGTAACCGCCAAAGGTGGCACAACGCAGGATGGAGACAAGTTCCTTGATTTCGGCATTTCCGCCCGCCAGCGGCGCAGGTGTACCGTCAAAAGTGCAGTCTTCGACGTCGAGTTGATCGATGAACCGTTTCAGTTTGTTATGATAGCTGTCCAGAAAGGGCTTCTCTCCGGACCGGGCAAAGCCGGCCGCGTTGAAGGTCAGCCCCACCTTCATCCCCCGCTTCCGAAGATCCGCCATCCGTTCGAAGACGTTCACGCTGCTCAGGCCGGTATTGTAAAAAGACAGCGAGACCCCCGATTCTTTGGCCGCACCGACGTACCCGGCCGCACCATGGGTGAGGGGCAACACAACCCGCTGCACACGACACGCCGCGGCTGTCTCCAGGAAAATCTCAACACCTTCTGAGATCGCAGACACGCGCAATGCCGTTACCTCCAATCCGCTTTTCCTCAGTTCGGCAACCGCACCCACCAGACGGTCCGGGTCCACATGCTGCGCCGGCTGGCCCTGGAGCACATCCAGTTCGATCGCCTCGATTCCCGCTGCCTGGCAGGTTTCAACCATTTCCGGAATGTAGCGTCCGGCCAGACTGCTCGAAGCGGCAAGCGTGAATGCTTCACGGGCAAATCGGTCCCGGCGGATGGCCGTGCGCTGGTGTGTACAGTCGGCGCAATTTGGGTTGTCACAGAGCACAAAAGCCGGGTCTTCTCGGCCGATTTCCAGGAGGACGTCTACCATCTCCCGGCTCTTGATCAGACGGACCACCGAATCGCCAATGCGGCCCACCCGCATGGCCTGATGCTTTCGAAGCAGGCGATCCAGACCGATGAAGTCCCGATGCGGTCCCGGAAAAAAGGGCCAGGACCTGGTGACCTCTCCTTCCGGCGTGGCGAACGTGAGTTCCGCCGTACGCTTCAAATAGGGCAAACGGAGCAGGGCCTCCACCGAATGCAGGGTTGTATTCCGGTCCTGATCCACCCCCAGCAGACAGATATAGCCCCCCATCCCGGCAATCCGAAGGTAGGGTGTCCCCTCTCCGTGGGCCGTTTCCGCTTTCCAGTGATCCCGACAGAGTTCCTCTGCTTTGCCGCCAACCGCGACCACGCTCGCTCTGGGGTGAATGCTCGAAACGGCATTCGGACGGAGCTTGAGCGTCTCCGGAATCACCCCCAGCGCCCCAAACGCAGGTGCCACAAGCGTACCCGAAGCACCCATAACGGCCAGGAACGCATCAATGACAGCATCGGCTCCACCTTCCACATGGCCCAAACTGGACAGCGAGCTGTGCAGGAGAACGATGTCTCCTGCCTTCAGCCCGAGGGTCTTCAGACCCAGTTCGATTTCATGCTGTGTCATAAAAATAACCTTTTTCCCCACCCCGGACGATCGGCCAGCGCCTGCCTCCCTCTCCCGCGCCGCGCCTCCTCCACCTCCGCTGCGGGGGGAAGCCTGGTGGGCAACCACGAGGGTTGCCCCTACAAATGCTGCGGGGGGTGGGGCTTTTCCGCGCAGATCCCTCAAGCACACCGCAAAAAACGCTCAAAACGTCCGCTGGGCACAACCGTCTGCTTACACCACTCAAAGACTTTCTCAGCGCTCACCCCGCCGGCTGCCCCGGACACCCCTCTCTCCCCGTGTGGGAAAAGGAGCCGGGGGACGAGGGCTATTCCAGCCCCAGAATTTTAAGGCTGTCGCGGTAGATAACGGCTTCAATCTGGTCGGCATCCAGGCGGGGCAGGGCAGTGCCTTCGAGCATATTGTTCAGGCTCCGGAGGCCGTGCAGAGATGCGTCAACAGTGGTAAAAGGGTAATCGGTGCCGAAGAGGATTTTGTCCCATACGCCGTACTCCTGGACGAGCATCAGGCTGTGATAGAGCTGGAAGGGACGGTAGTGGATGGCGCTGATATCGGCGTAGACGTTGGGGTGTTTGCGGACGACAACCACACATTCGCCTTCGTAGGGGTGGCCCAGGTGGGCCATGACGATTTTGACTTCGGGGAAACGAATCGCCACCGGGTCGATGTGGCGGGGGAAGGTGCACGCCAGGGGGGCCTGGGAGATGAAAGTCGTGCCGGTATGCAGCAGAACCGGCAGGCGGTGTTCCCGGGCATACTCCCAGAGGGGATCGAGCAAGGGGTCGTTCGGGTTGAAGCCGGCGTACATGGGCAGGAGTTTGATGCCGCGAAGGCCGAGGTCCTGGTGTCCCTCGCGGAGTTCCCGCTCCCAGCCGTCCTGGGTGGGGTCGACAGAGAGGAAGCCGATGAGGGCATCGGGGTGTTGGGCCACGCAGCCGGCCACGTAGCGGTCGTCTACCCACAGCCCGCTGAGGCGGGCTTTGCCGCCGAAGACGACAGTGCGGACCTCTTCCCGGGACTGGGCCAGGTAGCCCTCGTAGCAGACGGTGAAGTCGATTTCCGCGTCTACCCTCGACCGGCGCGCCTGACCCAGAAAGTCGTCGCCGAAGTGTTCCGGGTATTCCCAGACATGGGAGTGTACATCAATAATCATCCAGAAATCCTTTGTTCGGATAAATCGGTTTTCAGCCGATCCACCGGGGGAGGCAGAGAGATACGACCAACCCTTTCTATCCTTACTTTAACGATAATTTTGTTCGATTTCAATGAAAATTTTCACCGCTTAGCTTACGGGAATATGCCTGGACGAAGCGACAATCTCTGGATTTGATCCAGGAGACGCTCAGCAGCAACAGGAGGCTTTTTTGGGGGGGCGCGCAGCCTAACCGTCGTTGGCGTCCGGGGCGTCGCGGTGCTGGGTGTCGATGCTTTTGAAGAGGGCTTTGATGTCGGAAAAGCCGCCGAAGGTGACCAGGACGCTTAAGACTGCGAAGGCGAGCAGGCCGATGAGGAGCACGAGGCCCCAGAAGGCCGTCCAGAATGCCACGGTCTACGCCTCCTGTTTAGGGGTTGGGGTCTGTTTGTCCGGAAAGAGCAGGGAGCCGACCCCCATCAGAATGAGGGCCAGGGCAGTTGTGCCCAGGCCAATGTGGGCGCCGGAGAGACCCTCCAGGCCAAGGGCTTTTTTAACAGGTACGAGGCCGAGGACGGAGGTGAGGCCGGCAATAAGGGCCAGGTAGGCGCCGGCGGTGCTGGCCCGCTTCCAGTAGAGGCCCAGGAAGAGGAGGGCGAATGCGCCGGTGAAGTAGATGGCGCCGGTGACGAGCAGATAGTCCCACAGGTCCTGTCCCAGGTCGTACAGGAGACCCCAGATAAGGAGGAATACGCCGATGAGGCCGATGAAGACGCGGGAGAGGGTGAGGCGGGCGCGGGTGGACATGGTCTCGCCGGTTGCAGGGGCGACCACGTCGTGGGTAAGCACGGAGGCCCAGCAGAGGAGGTAGCTGTCGTGGGTGGACATAAAGGCGGCCAGGAGGCCCGCGCCGATGAGGCCGATGTGGAAGGCGGCAAACCCCCCGGTGAAGCCTTTCTGGGCGGAGTACATGACCGTGACCAGGCCCAGTTCGCTACCGACCATGGTGGCAATGGCCAGGTAGGACCTGAGCGATCGTCCGGCGACGATATAGTCGCTCAGGTTTTGGATATAGCGGTTGGCGTAGAGGCCGATGATGACGGTGCCCAGCAGGTAAAAGGCGACAATCGCCCAGTCAAGCGTGCCGAAGTTGGAAGTGAGGTTGCTCACAGTGACCTTTCGCTGCTATGCCGCTTGAGTTCATCCAGAATTGCTGTGATGTTGCTCCATGTCCTGTCCTCCACAAAGATGCCCGCTCTGCTTCTCCGCACTTTTTCCCGGGCCTCAGGCTCGCCGGGGATCAGGACCTCCTCGAATCCAGGGGCTACCCGGCTGGACCTGACGTAAGCCAGAAAATTTTTCACCTCCGTCTCGAATGCGCGCTGTTCCCCGAAGGCTGCCGGGTTGATGGCCAGCATGAATGTCGCGTTACCCCAACGTCCAGCGTCCGGCCGACTGCAGCCCCCACCGCTGAGGGCACCGGCCAGAATATCTACGATCAGTCCCAGCCCATACCCTTTGTACCCACCCAGGGGGACCAGACTACCCGGCGGTGGACCTTCAAACGCATCGGGGTCCGTCGTGGATCGCCCTTCGCTATCCACGATCCAACCTTCCGGTACGCGCTCGCCACGCAGGGCTTTGACCGCGACCTTGCCCGCTGCCACAACCGTTGGCGATATGTCCAGCATAATAACCCCATCCGGTGCGGGGATGGCATACGACATCGGATTCACGGAAAGCCGGCGCTCCAGCCCCCCCCAGGGCGCCACCCCCTGCACACCCCCCTGTCCGTTCACAGCCACGAAGCCGATGAGCCCCTGCCGGGCGATCATCTGGCTGTACTCGCCCAGACGGCCCAAATGGCTGCAGTTGCGCAGGGTCACAGCCGCCAGGGCACCTTGCCTGGCCTTATCAACGGCCAGGCGCGCCGCCAGCCAGCCCATCAGCTGGCCCAGGCCCCAATTGCCATCGAGCACCGCATGGCTGGAACTCTCGATCACGACGTCCGGCTTCGCTCCCAGGACGATGTGCTGCTGTCGGATCATGTCGACATAAAGCGGTATGATCCACACCCCGTGGGAGTCATGGCCGAGCAGGTTGCTTTCGACCAGGTGATCTTGAAGCCGGCGCACCTCCTCTGGAGAGGCCCCCAGACGAGAGAACACATCGTGCACGACTTGCCTTAACTCAGATGGTGTAAAGATTGGCATGGATAGATTGCTCCTTCGTCATTGTTCCAGGGCAGAGGTTAAAAGTACTGGCCGATGCCTACGAAGATCTGCCAGGCTTTGTCCTGGAAGGCGTAGGAGAGATCGGCACGCAGGATCAGGTTGTTGTAAACCTGCGTGAGGCCCAGACGGGTGCCGACTCCCGAAGCGAAGTTGAGCGAAGAGGGGGTAAGACCGGGCGTCCAGGCTGCGCCGCCGTCGATGAAGAGGGCGCCGGCGATCACAAAGGCGGGATGGCGGTAGAGGGTGGGACGGGCTTCGAGGTTGAGGAGGACGCGGCGGGTGCCGTCGAAACGCCGGGGCGCGTACCCGCGCAGGCCCCGGTTTACGCCCAGGAGGAGCTGAGAGGCGTCTTCGGGCCGGTCCAGAGCGTCCCAGCGGAGGCGCAGGGCCAGGGTGTGGATGCCCCTGAGTTGTATGTACGTAAGCAGTTCGGCTACGGAAAAGAGGTGGAAATAGCCGCCCTGGCGGTGCCGGGCGCTGAGGAAGAGAGTGGTAAAGGCATAGACGTTTTCGTACGGTTTAAACCGGGGGGAGAGCCGCGCCTGGAAAGTGCGGAAGTTCTGGTCGGAACCGAGGCCCTTGTGGGAGAGACCCGCTCGAACGGAGAGCCAGCTTCCGGTCTGCAGGTCTTCGGTACGGCCCAGAGCGTAGATGAACCGCGCCTTTTCGTAGCGGGGCCTCCACACGGTGAAGCCCAGGCTGGGCAGGACGCGCCGGCGGTTCCGGGGGGCATACGTGTACCCGGGGTCCGGGGTGAACCGGCGGTCGGTCAGGCTGAGGCGGACGCTGGGCCGGTATTTGATCCGGTTGCCGAAAGAGCGGGTGAGCCACAGCGCACCGCCTCCCGCCTGTTGGGTGTACCGGTCGGAGAGGCCCTGGTTTGCGTAGAGGCGGTGGACCTGCTCCTGCATGAAGAAGGAGGCCCCATAGGCCCGGCGAGCCGAGAGGGCGTGCAGGGGCCGGGCAAAAACAAGCTGTACGTCGTATCCCTCCTGGCCGCCGTCCAGCCTGGTCGTGAGGGCATGGCGCGAGCCCAGCAGCCTGGGCATCCGGTAGTAGACAGAGGCGCTGTTGCCGGAGATGGCGTCGTGTTCCACGGTGAGCTGAACCTCCTGGCCGCGGCCCAAAAAGTTGTAATCGAGCGCAACAAGACCGTAGCTGAGTTCACCGGCTTCGCCGGAGAGCAGAGGGGAGAGGGCCCGGGCATAGAGATCGTTGACCTCAACGAGGATATCGGCGGTTCCGTCTTTTTTCCGGACGTGGATGTCTACCTTGCCCAGAAAGAGGAGCTGGCGCAGGTTGCGGGCCGTCTCCGAAACAAGACTGGAATCGAGCTGGTCGCCCGGCGCAAACAGAAGTTCACGACGAATGACCTCCGTACGCGTGCGGATATTGCCCCGGATGGCAATGTCGCGGATGACCGGAATCCGGGCCTGGTCTGCATGGGCTGCTGAGACGCAGGGAACAAAAAGACGGAGTGAGATCAAAAAGAGGAAGTATGAATTTTTCAAAACGTAAATAAAAACGCCGCACGAACCGCGGCGGTTTTTCGATTTACGGTTTGCAGAGGGATCAGCGGCTGGGTTCGACCTGTTCGGCCAGGACCGGATCGCCTACCTTTACCGCGCCCCCTGCCACGACGCGGCAGGTGACCCCGCCGCGCCAGGAGGGAGCCAGGGCGTTCTGGAGGCCCGGGTAGGCCTCCTCCATCCGGGAGCAGGGCACGGTTTCTCCGGTGACCTCAAGGACAACGCTGCCGATTCGCAGGTGCGTCTCCGCGCTGTCGGCGAGAGGGAAGCCTTCTATGAGCAGGTTCGCCCGCCGCAGGGTCCAGGGCAGGTCAACCCCCAGTTGCGCACAGGCGGCTTCCCAGCTTTCCCGGACCAGCACGGTGACTTGCCGGTGGGCAACGCTGCCCCGGTAGTCTCCGTGCAGGCCATCGTCAGGCGTTATAACAACTTCCTGAACAACCTGCATCGGCGCCCGGGATGCGTCCCGGATCGCGATGCCAAGCAGGGTTCCCATCGCTTGCTCCTTGTAGAAGCTGTTTTAAAATTCCCGGTG
>JAAXHW010000132.1:0-23094 GCA_012270675.1 Candidatus Latescibacterota bacterium
TCAACTTCTGAGAATGACCACTAGCAGGTAGGCTCCGCGTATCTTTACGCGGTAGCCTGCCTGCACTAGTGCGGATAGGTCGCTGTTACGACTTATCAGTGAATTTGACATCGAACCTCATTCCTTCAATAATTTTCGTTTCCTGTCCTTCCTTGAGAACCCCTTCTTCCTCTCCCCTGGGTCCGTCTTTCCATGTCACGTCATACTCGAACAGTGGTCCACGCTTCCCATTTGGATACCCCAGATTCACTACCTCGTCGTAGCTGATTTTTTCCTTTTGGATCTCATACTTCCGTCCTCTGACGTAGATCATGATTTTTCTACCTGGGCTCATTTCTTTCTCCTTTATGAGCTATGCTCAAAAGTTGGTGACAGTATGATCAGGCGGCGTGTTGAAGTGGTTTAATCCCGTCCTTGAAGACACCTCCTTGACGACCTTGGGCAGTCAGTTGGTTCCAGCCAGCTTCCGCATGGGGTGGCGCGATATGCAGTGCACGGGGGGGGCAACGCAACCCCCAGCAGGTAGGTTTGGACTGATTGGGGGTTGGTGCCCGTCCGCTTGTGAACTATACGACCTTCCGGATGAAACTCGTGGCCTTGCTACGTTTTGCCGCGTTTTGGAACGTGGCCTGCTGCTTTTGGTCGCGAGCGCTATCGACCGATGCCATCGTTTCGATTTCCACTATCTTCCTGGCGATCCCCTTTTTGGCTACCACATCGGGGCGGTAGCCACCGATCGTGTCGGGCTGCGGGTACCCCTTGATGTCCGCTTTCACATGGTAGCCCTCACGCTCGTAACGCCTCGCAAACCGGGCAACCTCAGCGTCGTGTCTCGACTGCTGTTTTACTGATCGTGCCACTTCTGAACCTCCTCGTTGTTTAGGGTTTAGAAGGCACTCCATTTCTGTTCCCAGGCGGAAGCACCGACGACTATGCCCGGCTGCGCCCTACCGCAGCAGATGACCATCAAGCCACTACTTCCCGTACGCTGGAATGCGTCACGCACGGAGTCCGTGGTTCTACATGTACCATCCTTTGTAAGTTGCCAGAAAAATTCTTGTTGACTTCCGGGGCCATGGAGCCTATTCTAAGCAATATATCTGGGGATAGCATCCCTGGCTGGGCGACCCGCCTCCACACTGGAGGATTTCCACTGCTACGGATCCTCTGGACTCCGTAGCAACGGCCCGCCCGAGATTGAGGGGGCACTGCCATGCCCCCTCTTTCCATTCTGTTTCAGTTCAGCATATTCAGTCCCTTCAGTCTCGACCGCATATTCAGTCCCTTCAGTCTCGACCGCGCGAATGCCGGGGTCACTTCGAAGATGGTCGATAATGCCGCGCGACCGTCGCGATAGACAGAGATCGCCTTTCTTACCGCCGCCTCAGGCATTAGCAAACCGCCGGCGAAGCGGTGCGCCTGCCACTCGGGATTCTCGTAGATGGGGATCTCAGTATCGGGTAGCCGATGAAAAATCCTGTCGTTGCTGGACTGCTCCGAGATAATCTTCTGCCGTCGCCGTCGATATTCAGGGATATGTAAGATCGCGTGACCGATCTCATGCGCCACGGTTGACCGAAAGTAGGGTGCGGCGGTGGAATCGTCCGCAAGTTCAGCCGACACCACACAGACCATGTTTTCCAAGTCGGTATAACCCTGGATTCCACGTTGCTCAAGGGGCTGGTAGTCTGGTTCAATACCCAGACCGGGTAGTCCAAATTCAAAGATGGCCTCCACATCCACGACCTGCGGTTCCTCGATGGCTGCGGGCTGGAAGTCGTCCAGAATACACTGTGCAATTCTGTCGATCTCCCGGCCGCTGCGGCCCTGAGCTGGAACTAATTTTGGCATTGGTCTCGACTCCGATTGTTTTGCATCTGGACGACCGTCTTCCGCAGTTTGTCCAGATCTTCGTCTGACAGGCCGTCTGCTCGCATCAACTCACCGACTATTTGGGTCATCGCCGGGCTGCTGTTTGTGATCATCTTCATCAGTTCAGTCGGCCGTAAACTTCGGACTTCCTCCGCCAGTTTCATCAGTCGGCCGTCCTGAATGCCCAACTCCTTCTCAATCTTGGTCACCACAGCAGGCGACGGAGGCAGCTTTCGACCTTGCTCCACATCCGACATGTAGCCGATTGACTTGCCTGTAGCCTCTGCAAGTTCTCGAAGAGTCCGACGTGCTGTCCGGCGTTCGTTCTTGAGGAGTGCGGCAAACTCTTCCAAGGTTGGCATGATGACCTCCCCCCTTTCGCCGTCAAGGGCGTAAAGTCTTACGCCTTACGCGGCGTAACAAAAAGATATAAACTCAACCGCGAATTGTCAAGCATTTTCTCAGATGAAGACATCATACCGAAGGCTGCATAAACTCAGAGTATTTACTTGAAGACCTATAGCTGCTACGTCAGCCCAAGAACATCTTTAGCCGCTCGCCAAGCGCATCGCGATTTGTGAGTTCACATTCCCAGATCAACAATACATCCCAACCCAGATCGCGAATATGGGCTTGATGCATTGCATCGCGTTGCTGATTGCGGTGTAGCTTTGGGAGCCAATAATCGCGGTTCGACTTCGGAGACCGCGCTCCCCGGGGACAGTGGTGCTGATGCCAGAAACACCCGTGCACGAAGATCACCTTACGCCGCGCAGGGAATACGAGGTCGGGCTTGCCGGGAAGATCCTTGCGATGCAGACGGTAACGGTAGCCCATGCTGTGCGCCAGACTACGCACGATCATTTCCGTTCCCGTATTCCGATCCTTGACCGCGCGCATGATTCGGCTGCGATCTTCCGGTCGCTGCGTCATTTCCCCACTTCGATCCTCAGGCTCGGGTCAGTTTCCACAGTGTCGATGATCTCGTTGTACCGTTCTATCAGCATGTCAACCGCCACACGCCGTCCTTCCGCCTGAAATTCTCCCAATTCATACAGGTTCAGGGCCACGAACTGTTCGATCTCGAAAATGTCGATCCGGTCGGCCAAACCCTTATTGCCGGCCAACCCTTCGGCGACCGCAACCCCGCTTTGTATTGTGATAAGAATCGGCTTGTAGCCGTCGTTTAGATTCTCCCGACACCGCTCAATGACGGCTTCGCCGGGGGCCATAGTGACATGGATCGCCACATCGTCTACGGAGAAGTCGCCGACGCGGCTACCCGGCGCATCCGCCGTTGAAAAGCTATTGTGCTCGCATTTTTCCGTCCCAAGCGCGCAATCCAGTTTCGCGCCGACCAGATGTTGAAGCACCGCTCCGGGGTAGTGCATGCCGGGGGCGTTCTTCTGCCGCTCAACTGCTTGCGCCAGAATGTCCCGAACGACGTGGCGCAGGCCGCGTGAAACATCCAACTTGATGGTGAACGGTTTGCCTGCGAAGAAGGCGCGAACACACTCAATCCAGTATCCCTCAATCGCATTGATATCCGCCATCCCTTTGTGATGCAGATCATTCAGGAAGGCAACGTATTCCCGCATATTATTCAGGCTGCCTCGGCTGGTACGTCCGCCTTCAGCAGCCAGAACGCGTTCGATTCCATGCTGCTTCAACACAGATTGAACGGGGGCTTTCCCTAGACCTACAACCTGACCGCCGCCCCGGGTGACCAGCGCTGCCGGGTCAAGAGGCAACCCTCTATTGTGCGCGTGTCGGGTGACGATAAGCGCGACGCACAGCGGACCCTTGCCCTCGAACTTGTGGTCCGACGCGAACTCTTTCAGGATTTCTTTGAGATCAGTCTGCATAAACTCCGGCGACCTTCCTTTCCGCACGCTTGGAAGCGGCCAGAACCGGCTCCAGGATGCTTTCAGCGATGTGCCGGATCACCGGAACCACGACGCCGTCCCCCGCCAAGTGATAAGCCTCGTTGTAATTCTCCGACAAGGCGTATTCTTCGGGCAACCCCATCAGCCGCGCAGCTTCGCGCGGAGAGAGCAGTCGCGAACGCACTTTGTTCCCCTCAACGATCATGATCGTCTGGCGGCTTGATCCGCCCAAGGGCGTACGAAGGCATCCGGCGATATTGTCAAAGCGGATTTCCGCCCTCTGCATCTTGGTGCCGCTCTCATTCCGGCGCGTACGTTTGTAAATCGTGCCGACTATCGGCCGCCCCATTTTCTTCGCCGCCTCGACCTTCGCCAAGTTCACCGTGCTCATCATCCCAATCAGCTTCTGGGTCTCGTCGGAGGTGTGCCATATTACTCCCTTCGGTTGGTCCTCAATCAGGTCCGCAAGGACTGCTTTACGCTTTGGCGGCGGCGCGAGACGCCACCAAATCCAGTTTTTCCGCTCCCATCCAGAAAGCCTGTTATACGCCTCAGTCAGCGCCCCCGTGCGCCATGTCTCACCTGGCTCAACGGATACCAGACTCTCTGGGATAGGTTGATTTTCGCCAACGCCGATAATAAATAGCCGAGGCCGCGATTGTGGGACAAAATGAACCGCATCAATTACGAGTGCGCCGAAACGATAGCCCCCGCCGACGATCGCCGCGCTCAGCGCGGCAAAATCCTTTCCTCCGTGCGACGTCAAGGCCCCGCAAACATTTTCCAGAGCGACGACCGTCGGCGCGCGCCCCTCCTCCGCCAGCGCTTCCATCAGCCTCCAGAACGGCCAGAAAGTGCTAGACCGCTTACCTCGTAGACCGGCACCGCTACCGGCGAGAGATAGATCCTGGCAAGGGAAAGACGCCCACGCCAGGTCGGCGGCTCCAGGCAGATCCGCCGTGGTCAGTTCGGCCACATCTGCCAAGCGCAACTTTGAATCGCCCCAGTTGTGGGAATAGCAAGCGCCTTTCTTCGGGTCTATGTCGTTGGCGAACAAGCATGACCACCCGGCACCAAGGCCTGCGCGGACCATTCCCCCCCCCGCAAAAAACTCATAGAAGCTGCGCATCTGTCATTCCCCGTACCATTTGTTATATGTAACCTCCATCCCTACTTTCAAAATGGTAAGTCGTCATCAATATCCTCGGTTTTTGTCTTATTCTTTTTAAGGACGAAAAAAGATTCATTGTCTTCGATCCACTTCCAACCAGTCGAAGTAATCTGTGCTCCTTCGCAGTCGAAGGGTTCTCCAAGTCCTTCGTAACCAACAAAATTTGTAATTTCGATAAACGATTTGTTTATGAGTCTGCGAAAAGCTAACCCAAAGCCAACAGGGGTTAGTCCAGACCGTATCGCGTCGTTTTTAAGAGAGTGCAAGCTGGTTCCGCTTTCTGGAATCGCCGTATCCCCTGCCAAAACTGCAAGCACCAAGATTTCTATTTGGCTAAGTCCTTTTATCGGAGCAGTCTGTTCGGTTTCGGCAACTTGTTTCAATGAGGCAGATTTTGTAAGCAATGCCCCGGCTCTTTCAGAAATTTCACTCTTCAGTTTTTCAAAGTCACTTAGAGAATTGGAAGAATAACTAATAATTGTCCTATGCTGTATATCAAATGGGAATCTTCCTTGTCTTTCATCAGAGCAAATTATGATGACAGGGCGATCTGCAGCGAATGCATATCCTAATTCATACCAGACATTGGGATTATCCGTAGTAATATCCGCAAGGCAGATAGCCGCTTTTCTAATACCGTCTTCAATCGCCTCAATTGGCACTTCAACGCTGGGATCTTGATCAACGCGATACGCTTCGAGGCCTGCGTCCGCCAAGGCTGGTTTATAAATATCCTCGAATCTCTGATCGAACTTTTCCGAATCAAAAGGCTGGATTACGAAACATAGCATTATGGAACCTCCCTTCTGGAACTATGAATGTTCTGCCCCATTGGAACTGCTCACGGCCTTGATGACGGTGCGCGAGGTGGTCCCCCCCACGCATGTGCAAGGACGCGGTGGAAGCGTCAGAGAAGGTTTTCTCCCCTTCAGCCTTAGGCAGGGAGCTACCCCGCACCAAGGGCACGGACGACCATCTAGCCAACGTCCCTGTTCCAACCAGACCGTGGCGACTTCCTAGTGGGGGAACATCTCGGCCAGTTCCAGGAGACTGATTCCGTCTCAGCAGGCTTTTCCGGGAGCTTTTTACGCCATGATTTCCTCTTGGGAAATTATACTCGGTCCGTTCTGTTTAGTCAAGGTTATAATCCCCTTTTCTTTTTCAGTCCTGCTCTTTCTGCTTAGCCTCATGGATGATCCAGCGAACGGTTATAACCAGGTACCGGATATCAAAAGGCTTTTGAACATAGGCATCGAATCCCTTCCGGATGGCCTCCTTGCTGTCCGCGTGCTCCGACATTGCAATGAAGGGGATCTGCGGGTAGCGCGCCTGCACTTCCTGGAAGAGCGCCCATCCGTCCATGCGGGGCAGCCGGAGGTCGCTCAAGATCAGATCGGGCAGTTCCTGCTCCAGCACGCGAAGCGCCTGCCTGCCGTCCGCTACGATAATGAGGATGTAGCCTTCCCTCGCCAAGGCGTGGGGAACCAACCATGCCACCAGGGGGTCATCTTCGACCAGGAGAATCCAGGCAACCTCCCTGCCTGTGCGTTTTTCAGGCTGTTCTGATGATCCGGGCAACTGTCTCTACCAAATGCTGAATGTCAAAGGGCTTCCGAACAAAGGTGCTGAATCCGCCCGCTGAGGCCTCCAATGCACTCAGGTATTTCGACAAGCAGTTGTCATGCCCGCATTGGGGTACCCATTAGGATGAAAATAGGTGCGTTGACAGACTTGTCACGTCTCGCCTCCCCCGCCTTCGGGGCGGGAGGATGGGGCTTTTCCGCGCGTTTCCGTCCAGCAACACCGTCCAGCACCACTCCAAAGGTTCGCAGGGCACAAACGCCCTTTTCCACCACAGGGACGGTTCGCGGAAAAGCAGCCCCCGCGGCGTCTGAGCGGCGCTCTTCTTTTTCGGCCTTTTTCTTGGGCGCGGAAGAAAAAGGCCAAAAGCAAATAAAAACAACAAGTTCCGTTGCAATCTGAAAGCCTATTTTCTAAGCAGTTTCTTAGACGCGAATAAGAGAAGAGGCCCAGAGCATGCACTCTGAGCCTCCTGGACAACTTTCGATCTGTCACACTGTGCAAAACGGCGCCTTTCAGGGCAACGCACAGGTCTTTTGTATCCACCTCCCTGAGAACCATCCGGAACGTCAGCACCCGGGGTAAAACCGGACCTCCGGCATCTTCTCAATCAAACCCAGCTCCAGAGCATACCCGTAGAACCGCCGGAGCCCCTCCAGTTCCGCATCGCCCAGGTCGTACCTGATATTGCAAGAGAGATACGCTGCGTAAAACGCTGCCGGAAAAGGATGCGAGGCTGCGAACGCTTCTGCGATCGCAGGGATCTGACGAACCCCGAGCGCCCTGGCCTCAACCAGCTTCCGCACCTCCCCGGGCTTCAGTACCCCCGACCGGCCGGTCCAGCACGCGTATACAAAGGGCAGCCCGGTCAACTCGGTCCACGCCGCACCCAGGTCCAGCACGCGATAGGCACCCGGGTCCAGCTCCAGCGCCGAATCTCCGATCAGCAACGCGGCATCGGCGCGTTCCAGCATCCGGTCCGGCTCCGGAGGGCTCTGAAAGACTCTGGGCACACATCCGTACTGTTTCTGGAGGATAATCCGGCTCAATGCGATTGCCGTCCGAGAACTGGGATCAAGCGCCAGAGAACGGATCTCTTCGGGAGCTTTTTTGAGGACAAGAAGAACGCTTCGGACCGGCCCCAAAGAGGCAATACTCACGCCGGGACAAATCTCATAAGGCTCAGGGCCGCGGGCGATCTCTATGGAGGGAATCAGCGCGACGTCGGCCTCTCCGCTGTGCAGCCGTTCGGCGCAGCGGGAGGGCACACCGTAGATCAGATCGAAGGAATGGTCGAGTCCGCCCGATTCAAACGCCTGCACAAGAGGCCGGGTATTCAAAAAATTGACCACGCCAAGACGGATACGCATTCGAAGGTCTTCAATAGCCGGGCATTCCAAACTTCGGAATGCGGAAATCCCCAATTTCCCGTTCCCGGGCAGGGGTCAGTTCAAAATGTCATACCGGGTATTCCGCCGAACCGGCTCGTACCCGGCATCCCGGATCACACGCTGCATCTGGGGCAGTGTCATCTCGTTCGTATGGCTCGTCCCCGCTGCGCTCACCACATTCTCCTCCATCATCGTAGAGCCAAAATCATTCACCCCGTAGCGCAACCCCACCTGGGCGATCCTGGGGCCCTGGGTCACCCAGGACGCCTGGAAACTCGGCACATTGTCCAGGAAGATGCGGGATACCGCAATCGTACGGAGGTAATCGTAGCCCGTCGCCTTCCGCCTGTCCCACCGACTGGAATCTGCGGCCAGGTCGGTATGGTCCGGCTGGAAATTCCAGGCGATAAACGCCGTCAGCCCCCCCGTCTCATCCTGCAACTCCCGGATCAGCCGGAGGTGTTCCACCCGCTGTTCCACCGTCTCCACGTGCCCGTACATCATCGTCGCCGTGGTGTGCATCCCCAGCTTGTGCGCCACCCTGTGCACCTCCAGCCACTCGTGCACCCGGTCCTTCCGGAACCCGATGATATCCCGCACCTCGTCCGACAGGATCTCCGCACCCGCGCCTGGAATCGAATCCAGCCCGGCGTCCCTCAAACGGCGGATGCAGTCCTCCAGGGACAGCCGGGAAATGTGGGCAATGTAGACAATCTCCGTGGCCGACAGACAGTGCTGGTGCACCTGCGGATACCGCTCCCGGATCGAGGAGAACAGACCCTCGTAATAATCAATCCGCAGCTTCGGATTCAGCCCCCCCTGCATCAGGATCTCGTTCGACCTGGGCGCGTCTCCGCCTACTGCCACCATCTCCTCGATCTTCCCAAAAATCTCCTCCCTGGGCAGCACGTAGCCCTCGTCCGAACCGGGAGGGCGGTAAAACGCGCAGAAATCGCACCGCACCCAGCATACATTCGTATAGTTGATATTTCGTCCGATATTGTAGGTCACAATCCCTTCCGGACACTTCCGCCTGCGCATCGTATCGGCCAGCAGCCCCAACTCCGTCAGATTGGGATGGGCCATCAGCCGCAGCCCCTCCTCAACGGAAATCCGCTCGCCGGCGTAGACCTTTTCTGCAATATCGTCAATCATCGGGTAGTACCCCCGCTCAGGAAAGCACCGGAAGCTCGCCGGGAATACCCACCGGTTGCGCTTCCCGGACCTCCCGCTCGGTCGAAATCACATTGTAGAGATTGTCCCGCTCCACCGGGTCCCGCCCCGCCTCTACGATCCGCTCCATCAGCTGCTTCCGCGTCAGAAACTGCCGGGTCTCCTCGTAGGTCCGCCGCGTAATCTCGTACTCCTGGATCGTCCCATCGATATCGTCCGCTCCGTACCACAGCGCGACCTGCGAGATCTCGATCGTATTCATAATCCAGAACGTCTTGATATGCGGGAAATTGTCCAGCATGAGCCGGCCTACCGCAATTTCCCTCAAATCGGACATCCCCGTCGGTCCCGGGATCTGTTCCATCTCGGTCCGCTCCGGATGAAAAGAAAGGGGAATATAGGTCAAAAACCCACCCGTCTCGTCCTGCAGTTCTCGCAGCAGAACCTGGTGTTCGACTTTCTCCTTCGGATTCTCGATGTGGCCGTAGAGCATCGTCGCATTGGAAGGCAGCCCCACCTCGTGAGCCGTCCGCGCCACCTCCAGCCACTCCTCCGAATCCGCCTTGGTCCAGAACAGGTCCCCGCGCACCCGGTCGCTGAACACCTCCGCGCCCCCACCCGGAATGGACGAAACCCCCGCCTCCTTCAACTCCAGCATCGCCTCCCGGAGGGGCTTCCTGGCCGCCCGGGCGATCTGCACCCACTCAATCGCCGTAAACGCCTTCACCGCCACATTGGGACGGACCTCCTTCACCGCCCGGACGATATCCAGGTAATACGAATACGGCAGCTTCGGATTGATCCCCGCCACCATGTGAATCTCCGTAATCGGCACATGGAGGTACCGCCGCACCCGTTCCTGTATATCCTCCGGATAAAGCACATACCCCCGGGCGTCCTTTGGCGGCACGTAAAAGGAGCAGAACTTACACAGCTTGTTGCAAATATTGGTATAATTGATATGCTGGTTGCGCACGTACCAGGCCACGTTGCCGCACATCCGCTCCCGCACGATATTGGCCATGTAGCCCACCGCATTGAGTTCAGGCGTGGCATAAAGCCGTATGCCGTCCTCTGCCGAAAGCCGCTCCCCTGCCTCCACCTTCTCATAGATATCCCGAAGCGCGTCGGGTATGTCCGGCCTCACGCGCATCCTCCTGATTAAGAAGCTGTCTTTCAATGCTGACGCAACATCTCCCGGGCATGCGCCATCGTCACCTTTGAAATCTCCTCCCCCCCCATCAGCTTTGCCAGCGCTTCGGCACGGTCCTCCCCGCCCAGCGCCTGCACCCGCGTTACCGTCCGTCCCTTCTCCATCTCCTTTCGAACCGAGAAATGCCGGTCGGCCATCTTGGCGATCTGCGGCAGATGGGTAATCGACACCGCCTGATAGGTCTGCGACAGGTCCTTCAATTTCTTCCCGACCACCTCCGCAATCCGGCCCGAAATCCCGATATCGATCTCGTCGAAAATCAGCACCTGCACCGAATTGGTGTGGGCCAGCACCGTCTTCATCGCCAGCATAATCCTGGAAATCTCTCCGCCGGAGGCCACCTTCGCCAGGGGACGGATCGCCTCCCCCGGGTTGGTGGACATATGGAATTCGGCCTGCTCGATCCCCTTCGGTCCTGCCTCAAACCGCCGGCCGTTCAGGGCCGCAATCCCCCCGGGGGTCTCCCTGCGGTTGAACTCGACCTGGAACGCAACACTGGGCATCCCCAGTTCACCCAGCGCCTTCCGGATATCCGACGACAGCCGGCGGGCGGCCTTCTCACGCGCCCTGGCAAGCTTTCCGCACAGCTCCGAAAACCTCGCCTTCGCGGCCTCGATCTCCGCCCTGGCATCATCTACGCAGACATCCAGCTCCTCCGAACGCGCCAGCTCCTCCAGGGCCTTTCCCCGGTAGGCCAGCGCCGCCTCCAGGCTTCCGCCGTACTTTTTCTTCAAATGGCCCAGCAGTTCCAGACGCTCGGCCACTTCCGCCAGACGCTCCGGGTTATGCTCCACATGCCGGGCATAATCGGTAAAAAAGCGGGCCAACTCCTCCACCCCATAGCGCAGGGCGTTCAGCTCCTCCAGGCGGGGGTTGAGCGAACCGTCCATCCCCACCGCTTCGTCCAAAAGCCGGCTGGCCTCGCCCAGCCGGTCTTCAATGGAGTCTTCCCCCTGGTAGAGCAGCGTCTCCAGCCGGACGGCCGCCTCGATCAGCCGCTCGGCGTACATCAACACCGACCGCTCCTGTGCCAGGCGCTCATCCTCGTCCGGTTCGAGGGCCGCGGCCGAAATCTCCTCCACCTGAAATTCCAATAACTCCCGCCGCTCCCGCAGGCGCTTCGCCTCTGCTTCCTGCTCGTCCAGCCTGTCCTGGCGTTCGACCAGCCCCCGGTACGCGGCACCCACCACCTCCCGCATATCCTCCAGCCCTCCGAACCCGTCCAGGAAATCGACGTGCCTGTCCACGTCTAACAGCGACTGGTGCTCATGCTGCCCGTGCAGGTCCACCAGCAACTTCCCCAGCGCATGCAGCGCCCGAACCGGAATCGCCAGCCCGTTGGCATAGCATCGGCTGCGTCCCTCCGCCAGCACCTCCCGGCGGAGGATCAGCTCCCCTTCCTCCACCCCAATCCCCATCTCCGCCAGGAAAGAAAGACAGGGATGGTCTGCGTGCAAATCAAAAATCGCGTCCACCACGCACCGCTCCTCACCCGTCCGGATCACCTCCGGCCTGGCGCGCATCCCCAGGACCAGCCCCAGCGCCCCGATCAGAATCGACTTGCCCGCGCCCGTCTCCCCTGTAATGATATTCAACCCCGGCCCGAACTCGATCTGTACATCGTCAATCAGGGCATAGTTGATCACGTGCAATCGACACAGCACAGCACCTATTCCTCGCGTTCCCGCCTGTCTATGCTCCAGTCCAGCTTCCGCCTGAGCAGATTGTAGAAAGAAATCCCCTGCAGGTTGACCAACCGTACCGGATGGGGCACCCGCTGCACAGCCACCCGCGTCTTCGGCCGCAGAGGGGTGACCGTCTGTCCATCGGCCGACAACATGATATCGGTATGTTCCGCCATCACCTCTACGGTAATCGACTGATCGCAGGGGATCACCAGCGGGCGCTGCGACAGGGAATGGGCGCAGATCGGGGTCACGATCATGGCCTCGACGCCCGGATGGATCACCGGGCCTCCCGCCGACAGGCTGTATCCGGTCGACCCTGTCGGGGTCGCTACAATCAGACCGTTGCCAAAAAAGGAGCTGATCTGCGCATCCAGCACCCAGGTCTTGACCTGCACCAGATGCGCCAGCACCCCCTTTTCGATCACAACTTCATTGAGCGCAAAAGCCGTCTGCTCCTCAACGTGCGCCTCAAGCGCCATCCGCTCCTCAACCTCATACTCCCCCCTCAGCAGCCGCTCTAACCCCCCTTCCAGTTCCTCGGGCGCCGCACCCGCTAAAAACCCGAGCCGCCCCATGTTGACCCCCAGAATCGGGGTGCCGGCCGGTCCCACGAGCCTCGCCGCCCGCAGAATGGTCCCATCCCCTCCCAGCGCAATCACAAGTTCCACCCGTTCGGACAAATCGGCGGGCCTGCAGAACTGCCCCTGACAGATCTCGTTCAGGTCGTCCGCCAACCATACCTCAACGCCGCTCTGTTTTGCCAGGGATACAAAGCGGTCCACCACAGGGCCAACCGCTGCAACCTGTGGATTTGCCAGAATCCCGATCCGATTCATTCAACCCCTGCAAAGATAAGGTTAAAATACGCAAAACATCATCCGGGCACAAGAAGATCCCTCACGTCTCCTCAGAGGCATCCAGTTCCGTCAGACGAAACGCGCTCCCGCTTTCGGCCACCAGCACCTCCACCTGCTGCCTGGCCTCCTCCAGCCGCGCCCGGCACAGGTTCGACGCCTTCAGCCCCTCCTCAAACAGATGCAGCGCCTCGGCCAGGGGCAGATTCCCCTCCTCCAGGCGTCCCACCGCCGCTTCCAGCTGCTTCAACGCCTCCTCAAACGTCGGCTCTTTCTCCTTTTTCTCAGCCATACCTGCCCCTCTCATATCCCATCTTGATCCTGCACCACTTCATCCACCGTGCACATCGCTTCTCCCATCGCAAACCGGACCCGAAGCCGGTCCCCTGCGGAGAGGACGCCCGCATCCTGCACCACCGCCCCGTCTTCCAGCCGCTGCGTCAGGCTGTAGCCCCGGTCCAGCACCGAAAGGGGGCTGAGCGTCCCCAGCTGCGCGCTCAACCCCCGGCAGGCCCCCACCCGGGCCTCGTAGATCCTTCGGACGCCGGTATGGAGATCCTTTTGCAGCTCATCCACCCGCTGCATATTCTGAAATACCAGGTCATCCACCCGGCGAAGACCGTAGCTCTCCCGGTAGGCGTCCAGAAGCCCCTCATTCTCCTCCAGCAGCCGTATCAGCGTATCGTAGGACCGCTGCTCCAGCTTGGCCAACTCTGCCTTGAGCTCCGCACCATCCCGCACGGCCAGTTCGGCAGCCGCCGAAGGGGTTGGCGCCCGGCAGTCGGCCGCCAGGTCTGTCAGCGTAAAATCGATCTCGTGCCCCACTGCCGAAATCACCGGAATCTCCGACGTATGGACGGCCCGCACAACAGCCTCGGTGTTGAACGCCGCCAGGTCCTCAGCCGCGCCGCCTCCCCGGCCCACAATCAGCACATCCACCCGGCCGTAAGCGTTCAACTCCGCAATTCCCTGCGCAATATCTTCACCGGCCCCCTCCCCCTGGACCAGCGCAGGACGCAGCACAACCCGCACGCCCGGAAACCGTCGCCCCAGCACCTGGAGAATATCCCGGATGGCCGCGCCCGTCTGCGACGTCACCACCCCAATCGACTGGGGATAAGCCGGCAGGGGGCGCTTGCGCGCCTCATCGAACAGCCCCTCCGCCATCAGCCTGTGCTTCAGTTCCTCCAGTGCAAGCTGCTGCCGGCCCACACCGGCCTGGAAGAGCTGCGTCGTATTCAGCTGGTACTGGCCACTGCGTTCATACACCGTTACCCGGCCCCGGGCCAGCACCTGCATCCCCGCCTCCGGCTCAAACCCCGACGGCCTGTGGGAGCGCCACATCACGCAGCGGAGCTGACAGCTCTCATCCTTCAGGGTAAAATACCGATGTCCGGACGCAGCCTGCGTATACCCCGAAAGCTCACCGATGACCCAGAGGGGTGGAAACGCCGTTTCCAGGGTCTGCCGAACCGCCTGCGTGACCTCCGATACCGTGCAGGGACGCTCCGTCACCCCTGAGCCTCCTCCCAGTCGACCCGCAGCCTGTCGATCTGCCTCGCTTTGCCGGTCTCCTCGTCAACGTCCAACAGCGCCCCGCAGAGCTTCACATCACCGATCGCCGGCTCAAATCGGGCGGGCATCTGGTTGATAAACCGCTGGATGGCAACCTCCTTTTCCGCCCCAATGACCGAATCGTGCGGGCCGGTCATGCCCGCGTCGGTAATATAGGCGGTCCCCCCCGGCAGAACCTGCTCATCGGCCGTCTGCACATGGGTATGGGTGCCCACCACCGCGCTGACCTGACCGTCCATAAACCAGCCGAATGCAATCTTCTCCGAGGTAGCTTCCGCATGGAAGTCGATCACCACCACGCGCACCTCCTGCCTGAGGGCGTCAACGATCTCCCGGCCCGTCCGGAAGGGACAATCCAAACTCTTCATATTCGTGCGCCCCTGCAGACACACCACGCCCACCGGCATCCCGCTTTCCGACGGAAAAACACCCCATCCAACCCCCCCGACCTCGGGTGGGAAATTGGCCGGGCGCAGCACCCGGTCTCCCGCCATAACATAGGCTACACCATCCTTCTGATCCCACACGTGGTTGCCTGTGGTGATGACATCTGCGCCATAGGCGTGGATCTTTCGGCCGATCTTCTCCGTAATCCCGGCCCCTCCGGCCGCATTCTCCCCGTTTACAATGCAGAAATCGACCCCGTGGGCCTCTCTCAGCCGGGGAATCAGTTCGGCCGCAGCCCGCCGCCCCGGTCTGCCGTACACGTCCCCCACAAACAGAATCTTCAAACCGCCTCCTATCTTGCAAAATCGACGGCCCGGGTCTCCCGAATCACCGTAACCTTCACCGGCCCCGGACAGGTCGCGTCCGCCTTGAGCCGCCCGACAATCTCCGTGGCCAGCCGTTCCGTATCTTCATCGCTCATCATCTCACAGTCGGCAATCACCCGAACCTCCTGGCCGGCATTGATCGCATAGACCCTGTCCACCCCCTCAACCATCCGGGCGGTCGACTCCAGCCGCTCCAGCCGGCGCACATAGTTCTCGATGACCTCCCGCTGCGCCCCCGGTCGCGACCGGGAAATAATATCGGCCGCATCTACCAGCACCGCAATGGGCGAAATAGGATCGGCATCCCCATGGTGCGCTTCAATGGCATTGATCACAATGGGGTCCTCTCCATACTTTCGCCCCAGGTCCGCCCCATTCTCCCCGTGCGTCCCCTCCGCCTCGTGGGTCAACCCTTTGCCCACATCGTGCAGTAGCCCGGCGCGTTTGGCAAGCTGGGAATCCAGCCCCAATTGCGTGGCCATCGTCCCTGCCAGGAAGGCCGCTTCCTTGCTGTGGTTGAGCACATTCTGCCCGTACGTCGTCCGGAACTTCAAGCGCCCCAAACACTCGATCAACCGGTCGTGCAAACCGGGCACGCCCGCGTCGAACGCCGCCTGCTCACCCGCCTCCCGGATCATCTCCTGTATCGATTCCCTGGACCTCTGAACGATCTCCTCGATCCGTCCCGGATGGATGCGCCCGTCTAAAACAAGCCGTTCTAAGGCCATCTTGGCAACCGCCCGCCGGATCGGATCGAATGCGGACAGAACCACCGCCTCTGGCGTATCGTCAATCGTCACATCCACGCCGGTGGCCATTTCAAACGCCCGTATGTTTCGCCCCTCTCGACCGATAATCCGTCCCTTCATCTCATCCGACGGAAGGCGGACAACCGCCTGGGTCGATTCAACCGTATGGTCTGCGGCCAGACGCTGGATGGCACTGGCGATAATCTCCCTCCCTTCGTCGTTGGCCCTGGCAAGGGCATCTTCCCGGATCTCCTTGATCCGCCATGCCGCATCCCGCCTCGCCTCATCTTCTAAATTGGCCATCAGAATCGCCTTGGCTTCATCCTGGGTCAGTCCTGCAATCCGCTCAAGCTGTGTATTCTGTTCCAGAATCCGGGCCTCCAGAATCCGGGCCTTTGCCTCAATCTGTTCCCGCAGCCGGGCAAGCTCCTCTTCCCGGGACGCCGTATTCCGCTCCTTGTGGTTCAACAGATCCGCCCGCCTGTCGAACTGCCGCTCCCTGCTGCTCATTTTTATCTCTTCCCGCTTGAGCTGCTCCCATTTGTCCTCTATCTCCTGCTCAAACTGGAGGCGCTCCTGGTGCATCTGGTCCTTGGCCTCCAGGACCGCCGTCCGCTTCATCGATTCGGCCTCTTTTTCGGCATCATCGAGGATCTTTTCAGCCGTGACCTCCGCCCGGTACGTCTTGCTGTGCGCAAACTTGCTCCTGCCCAGCCATCCCAGAACGAATCCCAGCAACAGCAGACCGGCCGACAGGACCATGATGACCACCAGGGTTCCTTCTGTCGACATATCCAGCATATCCGATCTCCTTGGAAGAATAGCCCGCTTTGTCCATAAAAAAACCCGCTTGCGTCCCCCCAGCACCTGTTCCGCTGTGCCATCCTGCACAAATCGCACAGCAGACCTCGCCGGATTCTCAAGTCAATGTGAACGCAGCGGGGAATCTGCCCGGCATGACCCTCATGCGGCCCGCCGCAACAGCATACACCCCATTTCCTGGCTGGTCCCGACCCCACGCCCAGGGTGCCGGGAAACCCACCCTCAATCGCGCTATGTGATCCGGTTCGTCGTGTCGGCCAGTTGATCGGCCTTCCTGCAAACGACCTGCTCCATACGCTGGTCGGATTCCTCTTCTTTGAACAACTCATCGGCCAGGTTTACAGCCGTGAGCACCGCGATTTTGGCAACCGAGCGCAGCGAAAGCGTGCTGGCGATTTCTCGCATCTTGCGATCAACGTACCGGGCCACCTCGCGGGTATGATCGGGATTGATTTTAGGCGCAATTTTATATTCTGTGCCAAAAATATGGACGTGTACAAGCGGTAAATTCGACATAGGGGCAGGTTTCCCTATTCTGTGTCCACAGCATCCAGCCGGGACAACATCGTCTCGATTTTCTGTTGAATCTCCTCCTTGTTCTCAATCAGAGCGGCATTTTCCTCGCAGACCCTCTGGAACCGGTCCCGCTCGGCGCGTAACTCCGAAAGGGTATTCTCCTGAAATTCCACCCTTTCCCGAAGTTCCTGATTCTGTTGCTTCAGGTCTGCATTTTCGCGGCGTAAATGCTCAATCCTGTCGACCGCCCGGTCGATCTCCGCCACCAGACGATTGACGCCACCGTGCAACTCATTTTCCTCCTGCAGGTCAGCGTCCATGCCGATTTTCTCCGATTTGTTCCCGCTAAATGTGCTGCTTGGCCTGCTCGGACAGGGCCGCAAATGCCTCTGCATCTGTCACAGCCAGATCTGCCAGCACCTTGCGGTTGACATCCACGCCTGCCTTTTTCAGACCGTTCACCAGACGGCTGTAGGACAGCCCGTTGAGCCGGGCGGCCGCGTTGATCCGCACAATCCAAAGTGCCCGAAACGTCCGCTTCTTCTGTCTCCGGTCACGGTAGGCATAGGCCAGCCCGCGATTGACACTGTCGTCGGCGGTGCGGTACAGCTTGCTCCGCCCACCCCAGTATCCCCGGGCGGCCTTGAGCACCTTCTTTCGTCTGCGACGCGATGCAACGCGATTTGTTACCCTCGGCATTGATTTCCTCCTAAACGCCCAGCATCTGCTTGACCCGCTTCAGATCCGCTTTGTGGACCGCAGCCGGCTTTCGCAGATGCATTTTACGTTTACTCGACTTCTTGGCCAGGTTGTGGGTAGCCGTCGACTTGCCCCGGCGGAGGCTTCCGGATTTCCGCCGCCCGAAACGCTTGGCAGCACCCCGATGACTCTTCATTTTAGGCACGGATCACTCCTTCGTGTTATCGTCGCTCAATTCTCGTTACTGGATCACGCGCCGCGAGATTTTCGGTGACTCGCCATCCGTGACCCGTAACGGCCTTTTCACGATCTACAATTACTTGGGAATCAGGATAATCACGACGTTGCGCCCTTCATCCCGCAGCGGCGTCTCTGGAGTTCCGACCTCTCTGAGGTCTTCTTCCACCCGTTTCAACAACGCCCGCCCATGGTCCCGATACATATTCTGGCGACCCCGGAACTCCACCGATACCCTCACCTTGTGACGCTGCTTCAGGAAATTCTCGGCGTGTTTCATCTTGAACTCATAATCGTGGTCGCTGATCATCGGTCCAAGCCGGATCTCCTTGAGCTGTGAACCGCTCTTCTTTCCCTTTCTGGCCTTCTTGCTCTGCTCGTATCGGTACTTTCCATAATTCATAATACGGCAGACAGGCGGCCGGGCATTCGGCGCCACCTCCACCAGGTCCAGGTCTTGCGCTTCGGCCATTTCCAGGGCCTGCCTCGTCTCTACAATACCGAGTTGCTCGCCCGACTCGGAAATCAGCCGAACCTGACGGATCCGGATCTGTTCGTTGATCCGGGATGTATTTTCCTGCCCGCGCTCTCTGAAACCTCTGGAACCCCGATTGATACGATCACCTCCAGCGTGAAACCCGGAGCACGCGCCAGGCCGCCCGCTGCCCCGGGACGATAGATGGCTTCCTCTCTGCACACCGCTTACGACGTCCTCTTCTCCTGGATCTCCTGCTGCATTTTGGCCGTCACATCTTCCAAAGACAACTTCCCCAGGTCTCCTTCCCCGTGTCGACGCACCGAAACCGCTCCTGCTTCGACCTCCTGTTTGCCCACAATCAGCATATAGGGAATCTTCTGAACCTCTGCCTCCCGGATCTTATAACCCAGTTTGGCGTCCTGATCGTCCACCTCTGCACGGATGCCCGCCGCCTTAAGGCGCCGCGCCACCTCGGCAGCATAATCCGAAAACGGGTCGGAAACCGGCAGCACAATCGCCTGCACCGGCGCCAGCCACAGCGGGAAGTTGCCCGCATAGTGCTCGATCAACACCCCGAAAAACCGCTCCATCGACCCCAGCAGCGCCCGGTGGACCATATAGGGGCGGTGGTGCTTGCCGTCCTGACCCACAAAACTCAGGTCGAACCTCTCAGGCAGGTTGAAATCGAACTGGATCGTGGTGCACTGCCACTCCCTGTCTAAAGCATCGTTAATCTTCACATCGATCTTCGGCCCGTAGAACGCGCCGCCACCCTCATCCACCCGGTAGGGCAGCTTCTGCGAGTCCACCGCCCGCCGCAGAGCATCGGTCGCCCGGTCCCAATCCTGAGGGTCTCCCACGTAGTCTTCCGGCCGCGTGGAGATATACAGGTTAAACTCCTCAAACCCGAAAGATCTCAGAATGTAGAGCGTGAAGTCGATCACGCGGACGATTTCATCCTCTACCTGGTCCGGTCGACAGAAAATGTGCGCATCATCCTGCGTGAACCCACGCACCCGCATCAGCCCGTGCAGCACCCCCGCGCGCTCATACCGATAGACCGTGCCCAGCTCCGCCCAGCGGAAGGGAAGCTCCCGGTAGCTCCGCAGCCGATTCTTGTAGATCATGCTGTGAAACGGGCAGTTCATCGGCTTGGCAAAGTACTCCTGCCCATCGATATCCATCGGGGCGTACATATTCTCCCGGAAGAAATCCAGGTGCCCGCTGGTCTGCCACAGCCTGGACCGCCCGACATGGGGCGATCCGACCAGTTCATACCCACCCTCGTCGTGGGCCCCGCGCCAGAAGTCTTCTATCTCGTTCCGTATCCGGGCGCCCCTGGGGTGCCACAGCACCAGCCCGGGACCGACGGTATCGCTGATCGAAAAGAGATCCAGCTGCGCTCCCAGCATCCGGTGGTCCCGCTGCCTGACCCTTTCCAGCCGTTCCAGATAGGCCTTCAGATCCTTTTGATCCGGAAACGAAATCCCGTAGATCCGCTGCAACATCTTGTTGGATTCGTCTCCACGCCAGTACGCCCCGGAAGCACTCAACAGCTTGACCGCCTTGATCCGCCCTGTGCCCGGCACGTGGGGACCCCGGCAGAGGTCGCACCACCTGTCCGCATTCCGGTAGATGCTGATCGTCTCGTCCGGTCCGATAGCCTCCAGGATCTCCAGCTTGTAGGGCTCGCCCAGATCCGAAAAAATCTTCACCGCCTCATCCCGGGACGCCTCCACCCGTTCAAAGGGCTGGTCTTCTCGAATGATCTCCTGCATTCGGCCCTCGATCCCTTCCAGGTCCTCCGGCGTAAAAGGCTCGTCCCGGTCGAAATCGTAGTAAAACCCATTTGCGATCGGAGGGCCGATGGTGACCTTCGTATCCGGGAAAAGGTCCTGCACGGCCTGCGCCATAATATGGGCCGTACTGTGCCAGTAGACCTCCTTACCCCCATCGCTGGCAAAGGTCAGAAGCTCGACTTCGGCATCTTCCCACAGCGGATAACTCAGGTCAACCGCTTCCCCATCCACCCTCCCGGCCAGGGCCGCACGCGCAAGCCCCGCACCGATCGATTCGGCAACCTCCGAAAGGGTGGCGCCTGGAGGGAAGTCTTTTTGAGACCGATCAGGCAGTGTAACGGTAATCCAACCGTTCTTCTCTTCTGACATGGTTAAAACCCTGAACCGCAACAAAACAAAAAACGCGCCACCTGCCATCTGCGCGCCCAATTCAGCAAAGCATCAGGTGGCATTTATCCGTCCCTTGGGCTCTCCTCGCAAACGGGTTAAGAGGGTATTGGACCTAGAGTTAGGTTAATTTATACCATATAACGTATATTGTCAAGCGAAAACTCCAGGCCGGATACCGTCCAAAAACAGCGGATAAAAAGAAAAAATAAAGGGCTCCTGCGTCCCTTCTCTCATCCCTTTTTCCTTTCAACCTCCCAGGACATAGAACGTCTCAACCGGATACGCCATTTTACGCACAGGGACCTTCAGATCATCCACCATACGGTCCATCAAAGCGTCGTAGTGCTGTGCCATCCCCTTCTCCCTTCCACCCAGCGTCCGGACGGGAAAGGAGACCACCACATAATCCGCCCGCAATCGCCTCAGCAAATCCCCCGTGGCCCCCTTCATCTGCTGCTCCAGACAGGGGACCGACTTGAACAGGAAGACCACATCCGCTTCCAGGTCCGGCCCCGACACCAGAATATCCCTGCAAACCGCCCCCGGACCGTGCCCCACGCATCTGAAAAAATCGTTGGCCGCGCCGACCAGCCGGTGGTCGATATCGTACGCCACGTATCGGACCGCCCGGTCCAACCCCATCCAGGGCAGTGCAAAAGGGTGCAGCCCGCAGGCCAGGTCCAGGAGGGTGCGCGGCTGCCCGATCTCCTCAAACAGGTCCCGGTAAAACCCGGCCATGATAGGCAGGCGCTCCGCCGTTGAAGCATGGCACTGGAGAATCTCATAACAGGCCGCCCGCAGGTCGGCGTCCGGCAGGGAAGGAGAAAGCCCGCCCAGCAGTTCCTCCACCCGGGCAAACCGAAAAGCATCCAGATACGCGCCGTAAACCTGGTGCAGCTTCCGTTTTGCCGCCCTCACCGCCGTCTTGCCGTTTGGATGGCGGCGCCCTGCCCAGTCGGCCACACGGTAGAGCGTATCCTCACACAGATGCCGGTACTTCCTGGCCTGCTTCAGCCGGTCCACAACCTCCTGACAAAAATCGCCGTGTGTCAAAGCGGAAGCCCCTTACCCGGCCGGTTCAGGGCTCGAAGACGGTCCATCAGGTTGCCGTAAAACTTGAGATTGTGTATCGTCGCAAGCCGGTGCGCAGAGGCGTCGTTAACCTCAAAGAGGTGATGCAGATAAGCCCGGGTATACCGCCTGCAGAACAGACAGTCGCAACGCTCGTCAATCGGCAGCCGATCCCTGGCATACCGCTCGTCCCCGATGTAGAGATACCGGTAGAACGCCCTGCCTCCCAGGTCGCTCGTCTCCGGCGCATCGTTTAAAACGTAGAGCCGCTTCTGGCGGGCGTCACGCGTGGGGATCGCACAGTCGAACGTATCGTAGCCCATCCCGAACGCCTCCACCAGATTTTCCGGTTTGCCGATCCCCAGCGCATGTTTGGACAACGCTTCGGGAATCAACTCGGCCACATACCCCACCCCGTCCACCAGCACCCCTTCCAAATTGATTGGCCACCCCCCATACCCGTACCCGTCGAACCCGATCTCCAACAGCGCGTCGGCGCATCGTTTTCGAAGATCGGGATTTTCTCCGCCCTGGACAATACCGTAAAGCAGAGGCCGTTTTCCTCCCAGTGCCCCCTTCTCCACCTGGCGGTCGTATTCCGCCTTGCATCTGCGGGCCCATTCAATCGTGTGTTCAACGCTCTCCACCTGTGCCGCCTCAGGCTCATCGGGATGGGTGCAGTGATCCAGGCAGAACATCAGATCCGCCCCCATACGAAACTGTTTCTGGATGCACTTTTCCGGCGTCAGCACCCGCCGCTTCTGCTTTCTCCCCAGCCGGTACGTGAACCCCCGGCTGGAAATACGGCCCCCTCCGGGATCTTCCGCAACCAGCGAAAAAACCTGAAACCCGCCCGAATCCGCAGCCACCGGACCGTCCCATCCCATAAATCGGTGGATGCCACCCAAACTTGAAACCAGAGAAATTCCCGGGTGGGACGAAAGGTGCAGGGTGTTCACCATCACCCCCATCACGCCGCAGGCTGCCAGATCAACCGAATCCAGCGTTCGCACCACCCCCCGCGTGCCGTCCGGCAAAAACGCGGGCAGCCTGAGTTCCCCGTGGCCCGTCTGCAAAACCTTCACCCCATCGGCCTCCTTCTCCTCAGAACACAACCAGATCCACAGCTTCTAAGAAGTTGTTTTAAAATTCCCGG
>JAAXHW010000132.1:23162-23998 GCA_012270675.1 Candidatus Latescibacterota bacterium
TGGGGATTTTAAGACAGCTTCTAAGGCAAATCCAGCATCCGGTGAATGCGGCACGACAGCCGCCAGCCGGGGTGCCGCGTCAAAATCTCCAGCGCCTTGTGAATATACTCCGACCTGCTCGACTCCGGCTGCAGGTAGATGTACTCGGCCCGGTCTTCTTCGACCATATCCTCCCGAAACGTCTTCCCCACCACGTACTTCAACTCCGTAATCCGCGTCAGCCCCGCTGCAATCGTCCGCCGCTTGGGCGACACCGTCCAGTGCTCGATCAGTTCATAAAGCGCCGGGGCCGGATCGATCGTCCCATTCGTTTCAATATGCAGCCGGTAGCCTGCATCCTTCAACGACCCGCAGAGCGGCACAATATTCTGCCCCAGGGGCTCCCCCCCCGTCAAACAGACCCACTCCGCCGTATGCCGCCCCACCTCCTCCAGGATCTGTTCGACCGACATCTCCACATAGGAATCAAACTCCGTATCGCAGAAAAAACAGCGCAGATTGCACCTGGCGAGCCGTACGAAGGTTGTGGGCTGCCCCACCCGAAGCCCTTCCCCTTCGATCGAGTAAAAAATCTCATTGACCTGTAAGACCCGCCCCTCCTCCAACCAGACCGGCATCCGATCCGCGGGCGCAGGGGGAATCCCTTCCAGACTATCGAGTTCGCGTTCCGACACCAGTGTGCTCCTCATCCGGTTGGCCAGTGACCCATCCTTCCCTGTAAAATATACTCCCCATCGGCTACATCCGCAAGCCCCTGAAATTCCTTGACAACGCCTCCTGGAGTCAAGAAATTGTAGCCATCAACCGTCTCTAAGAAGCTGTTTTAAAATTCCCGG
>JAAXHW010000133.1 GCA_012270675.1 Candidatus Latescibacterota bacterium
TTGTGGGGCTGGGGGGGACGGGGCGGGATCTGGCGGTCCGGGCGCATGGGTTCGGAATGCGGGTGCTGGCGGTGGACCCGGAACAGGTGGAGGCGCCCGCCTGTGTGGAGGCATGCTGGGGGCGGGACCGGTTCTACGACTTGCTGGAGGAATCGGACGTGGTGGCGGTGTGCGCGCCGCTGACGCCGGAGACGGCCGGGATGTTCGACCGGGAGGCGTTTGGCAGGATGCAGCGCCACGCCCTGCTGATCAATGTGACGCGGGGGAAGATCGTGGATGAAGCGGCCCTCCTGGAGGCGCTGGAGCAGGGCATCATCGGTGGGGCCGGGCTGGATGTGACCCCGCAGGAGCCGCTGCCGGCGGACCACCCGTTGTGGCGCATGGAGAATGTGATTATTACACCTCACGTCGCCGGGGGGTCGCCCAACCGTCAGGAGAGGACTGTGAAGCTTTTCTGTGAGAATCTGAGGCGGCTGATCACCGGGGAGCCGATGTTGGGCGTAATCGACAAGAGGAAGGGGTACTGATGCGGGCGTTTTTCTTCTGGGAGGCAAAGGCGGGCGGGCTGACGCTATCGCACAAATGCAACCCCTATGCGGGGCTGCTTGCCCGGGCGCTTGAAAAGTGGGGGATCTCCCTTGAGCTGGGCGATTATGCGTTCGGGCGGAACTGGCTGGAGGCCAACCGGAAGGACTACGATGTCCTCCACCTGAACTGGCCGCACCATTTTTACAGGCGTGACGACCTGGAGACCACGGTGAAAGCATATGCGCAGTTCGCCGAGAACCTGACCTTTGCACGCAGCCTGGGCTACCGGATTGTGTGGACGATGCACAACCTCTACCCCCACGAGCGGCCTTTTCCGGAGGTGGATCGGATGGGCCGGCTGCTGGTCTGCCGGCTGGCCCATGTGGTGATTGCACACTGCAATTACGCTGCGGACCTGGCACGGAGGCTGTTCTTCCGGACTGAGGAACTCCACGTGATACCGCACGGGAATTTTATCGATGTGTTTCCCAATGAGATCTCCCGACAGGATGCGCGGAAACGGCTGGACATCCCGGAGGAGGCGTTCGTGTACCTCTATTTTGGGAATGCCAGGGTCTATAAAGGGATTGAGACACTGATCCAGGTCTTCGGCGCAGCGGCGGCGGCGGATGCCCGGCTGGTGCTCATGATGCGGCCGTCGGCCGCCAGTGTCGGGTATTGGGATGATCTGATGGCGCTTGCCGACCGGGACGAACGTGTCCGGGTGTTCACGTCGTCCTTTTTTCCCAACGAGGACTTTCAGGTCTACCTCAATGCGGCCGATGTGGCCGTCCTGCCGTTTTCCGAGGTGCTGACTTCGGGGTCTGCGATTGCGGCGCTCTCGTTTGGAAAGCCGGTGGTCCTGCCGGGGCTGGGGTGTCTGCCGGAACTGATCGACGAGACGATGGGCATTCTGTACGATGCGGAGGATGCACGCGGGCTTGAGCAGGCGCTTGTGGAGGTCCGGAAGCGAGACCTGAAGGCCGCCGGACGTGCGGCGCTGGAACGGGCCAGGTCGCTGGACTGGGACGATATTGCATCGCGAGTGGCGGCGTTGTACAGAGGTGAGGGAAAAGGATGAAGATTACCCGCCTGGACCTGGATGCCGTCCACGTCAACCATCGGGGGGATTGGGCCTTTGTCCATGTGCATACGGATGAGGGGCTCCGGGGGATCGGCGAGCTCCGGGCTGGAAAGAACTACGGGGGGCGGGTGCGGGCGGTGCGCGAACTGGAGACGATGCTGGTGGGGTGGGACGCCCGTCGGATTGAGCAAGTCGTCTGGAAGTTTACGCAAGGGGATGCCGGTGAGGACCGAATCGGCGCGGTCAGCGCAGTTGAACAGGCGCTCTGGGATATCCTGGGGAAGGCGCTCGGAGTGCCGGTTCACACCCTGCTGGGGGGGGCGTGCCGGGAGACGATCCGGCTTTACGCGAATATCAACCGGGCGACCACGGACCGGACGCCGGAAGGGTTTGCCCGAAATGCGGCCGCGGCTGTCGCGGAGGGGTTTGACGCGGTGAAGCTGGCGCCGTTTGACGGCATGCCGGCAAGGATGGACAGCGCGAAGGAGGCCCGGCAGGGCATCGCCTGCATGTACGCGGTGCGGGAGGCGATCGGGCCGGACGTGGACCTGTTGATCGACTGCCACAGCCACTTCACGGTCAGGGGTGCTCTGGAGGTGGCCGACGCGCTTCGAGACCTGGACCTGTTCTGGTTTGAACAGCCGACGCCCGAGACCGATCTTGAGGACGTGCTGAAGGTCCAGGAGCGGTGCGGCATCCGCACGGCGGGGGGCGAACAGCGGATGCTCCGGCGGGGGTTTCGGGAGGTGCTGGAGCGGAGGGCGATGGATGTGGTGATGCCGGATGTGACGGTGGTGGGAGGGATCGGAGAGCTCAAAAAGGTGGGCGAGATGGCGGAGGCCTGGGGCACACCCGTGGCGCCGCACGGCCCGTTCGGACCGGTGATGATCGCGGCCGGGGTGCAGGCGATGGCGGCCCATCCCGGTTTTCTGATCCTGGAATACGGTTGGGGGGAGGTGCCCTGGCGGAACGCCCTGACCCTCCCTGCGGAACGAATCGAAAATGGACGGATCGCGCTGACCGACCGGCCTGGCCTCGGGCTGGAGCTGAACCCCGATGTGGTGGAGGCGCATCGGGTTGCGGATTTCGGGACCTGACAGGAGGCGGAGATGTTCAAGGGCCTGTCGCCGGGCACGACCGGGGTTAACACGACGCTGACCGAAGGCTCGGCGGGCGGCAGGTCTGAGTTAAAGGAGGGCACGGGGATGGAGAGATTCGCAGCGGAATACATCGCCGAGAACCAGCGCCTTCTCGCATCGCTGGACCCTGCCGAGATCGCCGGGGTGATCGAGGTTGTGCGGCAGGCCGGAGAATCGGGCAACCGGATCTACGCAGTCGGCAACGGAGGAAGTGCGAGCACGGCGTCCCACTTTGTGAACGATATGGGCAAAGGGGCTTCGCTGGGTCGGAAAAGGCGGTTCAAGGTGGTCCCGCTGACCGACAACGTGGCGTGGATGACGGCGCTGAGCAACGACCTCTGCTATGAAGACGTGTTTGTAGAACAGCTCCGGAACTTTGCGGAGCCGGGCGATGTGCTGATTGCCATCAGTGGGAGTGGAAACTCGGAGAACGTGCTCAGGGCGGTGCGCTATGCCAACCAGGTGGGGTGCCGTACGGTCGGGTTTGCCGGGTTTAAGGGCGGGAAGCTGAAGGACCTTGTCCAGCACTGCATTGTGGTGGATGCGGACCATATGGGACGGATTGAGGATATGCACATGATGTTGCAGCATATGATCTGTTACTACTTTATGGATCGGGGACCGGCGAAGTGATGGCCTGCCCTGCGGTGTGGACGGTATGGGCCGTCTGCCTGTTGGGTCTGGACCTGGATGTCGGGTACTACTTCCACCTGGTCCGGGGGCAGTTCCGGCTGCTCTGGAACCGGCAGCCGATCGAACGGCTGCTGAAACGGTCCGACCTTGACCCGGAGGTGCGGGACCGGCTCCGGTTTGTGCAGGAGGTCCGCGCGTTTGCCGAAGGTGAGATCGGGCTTTCCCGTTCGAAGAATTACACCTCGTTTTGTGATATCGGCGATGGGCCGGTCTCCTGGAATCTGACCGCCTGTCCCAAAGACGGGCTGGAGCCGGTGCGCTGGACCTACCCGGTGGTGGGACGTTTCCCCTACCGGGGTTATTTTGACCGGAAGCGGGCGCAGCGAGAGCGGGACCGGCTGGCGCGGGAGGGTTACGATACCTATCTCCGGCCGGTCAGCGCCTACAGTACGCTGGGGTGGTTTCAGGATCCGGTCCTGAGCCCTATGCTGCGCTACCGGGACGAAGACCTGGCAGACCTGCTCATCCACGAGTTGACGCATGCGACGGTCTGGATTTCAGGGGATGTGGTGTTTAACGAGAGCCTGGCCACGTTCGTTGGGGGGGCCGGGGCCCTCCTTTTTATGGCGTCCCGCTACGGTTCGGGTTCCTCCGAGGTAAAAGGGATGCTGGACCGGCGTGCGGACCGGCGTCTCTTCAGGGCGTTTATGCACCAGGTCGCCGCCGAACTGGAAACCCTTTATGCGTCTGATCTGTCTTATGGTGAAAAGCTGGACCGGCGGGAAGCCGTCTTTGAGGGGGCCAGGACGCGGTTTGCCGAACTGCCTCTGAAGACGAAACTCTACAGCAGCTTCCCCAGGTGGAAGCTGAACAACGCCCGGATGATGGCCTATAAGACCTACCACCAGGAAATCGACGTCTTCGACCGGGTCTACAGGGCCGTCGGCCGGGACTTGAAGGCGGCGGTGACGGTTTTCAAGGCGTGTGAAAGGGCGGAGGATGCGGGGGCGTATCTGGAGGACTGGCTGGAAAGGCAGAAGACAGGATCTGCCGATTCGCCGGTTCGTTGATGCCATGTCGACCGCCGGGAAACTCAAAAGGGTCTACAGGAAGATTTACCGCAGGGTCGAGCACATCCCGGAGGGGACCGTGGCGACCTACGGGCAGATTGCCCGGATGGTGGGTGTGGGACCCCGGCAGGTTGGACAGGCCCTTGCGGCGCTTCCCCCCGGCAGCAAGTGCCCGTGGCACCGCGTCATCAATGCCCGTGGGAGGATCTCGATTCGAAGCGGTATGCACAAGGCCCACCTGGACCAGGAGCGGCGCCTGAAAGCAGAGGGCGTCGTGTTCCAGAACGGGAGCGTCGACCTGGAGGTGTATCGCTGGCATCCGGAGGTGTAGGAAATATCGAACAGGAAATGGTGGAGGCGGCGATTTGTCCCTGAATCCCTTCAAACCCTTCTGGCCGTACATCCGGCCCTATCGGCATTATGTGGTTCTGGGTGTCGTATTGCTTGTGCTGGCCCAGGGGGTGACCGCGACGATTCCGCTCGTGTTGGGGAGGGCGGTGGACGCCATTCAGGCCGGGGTGGCCGTTGGCGCGGCCTTCAGCGGGGCCATGCAGGAGGATATCGCCCTGTTTGCAGGGCTGATCGCAGGGCTTGCCCTGGTCCAGATGGGGCTGCAAATGGGGCTGCGGTGGTACCTGAACAGCCTGGGGCGATATGTGGAATATGACATCCGGAAGGTCTATTTCCGGCACCTGCTGAGGCTTTCCCTGAACTATTTCCACCGGACGCCCACGGGCGATTTGATGGCCCGGGCCACCAACGATGTGGAGGCCATTCGGATGTTCCTGGGGTTTGGCGTTCGCATGATCTTCAGCGCCCTGCTGGCGTTTGTCATGGCAATGGGCGTGATGTGTACGATCGACTGGAAGCTGGCCGTTTATGCCCTCCTGCCCCTGCCGGTGATGTCCCTGGTGGTCAACCGGGTGGCGGCCAGGATTTACACCGGATTTCGGGAGGTGCAGGAGCAGTTTTCGAATATCAGCGCCCGCGTGCAGGAGAACCTGTCGGGGATGCGGGTGATCAAGGCCTACGTACAGCGGGAGGCAGAGGTTGAGGCCTTTGAACAACTCAACCGGGCGTATCTGGAGAAGAATCGGAGGCTGATCTGCATCCAGAGCCTCTTCTTCCCCCTGATGTTTGTGATCGGCGGGGCTTCGCTTTGCGTCGTTCTCTGGGTGGGCGGACACCGCGTGGTTCAAAACGAACTGACGCTGGGAGATTTCGTGGCCTTCAATGCCTATTTGACCAGGCTGATGTTTCCGATGATCGCGCTTGGGTGGATGGTGGATCGATATCAGCGGGGTATGGCTTCAATGGCGCGGATTCAGGAGGTCCTGGCGGTGGAGCCGGAGATCCAGGATGCCAGGCATGTCCGGCCGGTCCGGGACCTGAGCGGAGAGATCGAGTTCCGGCAGATGACGTTTGCCTACAACGGCGAAACGGTCCTGGAGGATATCGACCTCCACATTCCCGCGGGCACCACCCTGGCGGTGGTGGGCCGGGTGGGCTCTGGAAAGACGACCCTGGGACGGCTGATCCCCAGGCTGGTCCAGGCTGGAAACGGCAGGGTGCTGATTGATGGCATCCCTGTGGAGGAACTTCCCCTTGAGACCCTCCGGTCGGCCATCGGCTACGTGCCCCAGGAGACGTTTCTCTTCTCGGATACGCTTCGAGAGAATATTGCGCTGGGGGTGGTGGATGCATCGGAGGAAGCGGTTGTCCGGGCAACCGAGGTGTCCCAATTATCAGAGGACCTGGCCGATTTCCCACAGGGGCTGGATACGGTGATCGGATAGCGGGGGGTGACCTTGTCGGGGGGGCAGAAGCAGCGGACGGCGCTGGCCCGGGCGGTGATCAGACAGCCGAGGATTCTGGTCCTGGACGATGCGATGGCCAGTGTGGATACGCATACCGAGGAGGAGATTTTGAGGCGGCTGCGGGAAGTGATGGTGGGGCGGACCACGATTTTGATTTCCCACAGAATTTCCACGGTGCAGGGCGCAGACCGGGTTGTGGTGCTGGATGAGGGCCGGATTGCGGAGGTGGGAACGCACGAGGAACTCATTGCGCGGGACGGGATCTACGCGGGGATGTACAGGCGGCAGCAGCTTTCGCGGGAACTGGACGAGATCTGAGTTCATATGGCTGAAAAAACGCACGATATTCACGAAGAAGAGATTTCGGAGAAGCCGTTTGATCCGAAGCTGATGCGGCGGCTTCTGGGCTACCTGAAGCCCTACAGGGGGTGGGTGGCGCTGGCCTTCGGATTGATCCTGGTGACGTCGGGGGCGCGGCAGGCCGGCCCCTACCTGACCAAGATCGCGGTGGACGACCACATGTTAAAGGGCGATCTGCCGGGCCTGAACCGGGTCGTGCTGCTGTTTGTGGGGCTCCTGGCACTCCAGTTTGTGGCGGACTATATTCAAAATATTGTAACGCGGATGACCGGGCAGTGGGTGATGTACGACATCCGGCACCAGATCTTTACCCACCTGCAGCGGCTGTCTCTGGCGTTTTTCGACCGGACGCCCATCGGGCGGCTGATGACCCGGAATACCAGCGATGTGGATGCGCTGAACGAGCTGTTTACCGACGGGGTGGTGACGGTTTTCAGGGATATTTTCACCATTGTTGCGATCCTGGGGTATATGTTTTATATGGATATGGCGCTGGCGCTGGTGGTCTGTCTGGCCGTGCCGGTGATGTTCGGGGTGGCCTTTGTGTTTCAGGGGTGGATGCTGAGGGCGTTCCGCCGGGCGCGCAGCCGGCTGGCCCGGCTGAACGCTTACCTGCAGGAGAATATTTCCGGGATGGATGTGGTGCAGCTTTTCAACCGGGAGCGCCGCAATCGGGAGCGGTTCGATGAGGTTAACGGGAGATATCTGGAAGCGAATTTGCAGACAACGCTCTATTTTTCACTCTTTTTTCCGATTATGGAGCTGATCAGTGCAGCTGCCATTGCCCTGATCGTCTGGTACGGCGGCGGAGATGTCCTTCGGTCCCGGATTGAGTGGGGGGTGCTGGTGGCCATGCTGCAGTATGTGCCCAGATTTTTCTGGCCGGTCCTGGAGATCTCCGAACGCTACGCCATCCTCCAGGCGGCTATGGCCTCGTCGGAGCGCATTTTCGAACTTCTGGATACGGGGCCGGAGCCCAAAGGGGGAGACCGGGCGCCCCGGCGGGCCCTGGGCGAGATCGAGTTCCAGAATGTCTGGTTTGCCTATACGGACGGGGACTGGGTGCTTCGGGACGTGTCGTTCCACCTCAGGCCGGGCGAGCGGGTGGCCGTTGTGGGGGCGACCGGGGCGGGAAAGACCACGGTGATCAGCCTGCTCTGCCGGTTTTACGATATTCAGAAGGGGACCATCCGCATCGATGGCGTGGATATCCGGGAGTGGGACGTCGAGGCGCTGCGGCGTCGAATCGGGGTGGTTCAGCAGGATGTCTTCCTCTTTTCGGGGGATATTGAGGCGAATATCCGGCTGGGCAACCGGGAGATTTCCCGTGAGCAGGTCGAGCGGGCCGCACGGGATGTGAACGCAGCCCAATTTATCCAGAGGCTGTCCGGGGGCTATGGGCACGGGGTGACCGAGCGGGGAAGCACCTTTTCGAGCGGGCAGCGGCAGCTCCTCGCGTTTGCGCGGGCACTCGCGTTCGATCCCGATATTCTGATCCTGGATGAAGCCACCTCAAGTGTGGATACCGAAACGGAGATGTGGATCCAAAATGCGGTGGAACGGCTGATGCAGACGCGTACGTCAATTGTGATTGCCCACCGGATCTCCACGATTCGGCACGTGGACCGGATTGTTGTGTTGCACAGGGGGGAGGTCCGGGAAGTCGGCACGCACGAAGAGCTGATGGCCCTGCAGGGGATCTACCATCGCCTCCATCGGCTGCAATACATCGGGAGCGAGTCGCCTGGAGGATAAGGCTACCGCCTCCATATCTAAGGAGGGTCTTGATGAAGGTTGCTGACGCTATCGCTCAGATCTTGAAGGCGGAGGGGGTGGAGTACCTCTTCGCCTATCCGGTCAATCCGATCATCGAGGCGGCGGCCAGGATCGGTATCCGACCGATTATGGTTCGGCAGGAGCGCATTGGGCTTCACATGGCCGATGCCGTCAGCCGGGTGACGTCGGGGCAGCGGGTCGGAGTGTTTTGTATGCAGAGTGGTCCGGGGGCGGAAAACGCCTTCGGGGGCGTGGCGCAGGCCTATGGGGATTCGGTGCCTATGGTCGTGCTGCCGATGGGCTATCCGCGCAGTTTGACCAACGTGCTGCCCAATTTTAACGCGTTCGTCAATTACCGTCACATTACCAAGTCCTGCGAGCAGGTTACGCTGCCTGAGACCGCGCCGGACGCCCTGAGACGGGCGTTTACTCAGGCAAGAAACGGGAGGCCCCGTCCGGCGCTGGTGGAAATTCCGATGGATGTGTTTGAGGAAGAGCTGCCCGGGCCTCTGCACTACACCCCCGCGCCCACGCTGCGTTCCGCGCCGGACCCCGGGGTGGTGCAAACGGTGGCGGGCGTGTTGCTGGAGGCCGAACGGCCCGTGCTCTACGCCGGCCAGGGGGTGCATTACGCGCAAGCGTGGGAGGCGCTGCGCGCCCTGGCCGAGCTGCTGGAAGCGCCTGTGACCACCAGCCTTGGGGGCAAGAGCGCTTTTCCGGAAAACCACGCCCTGTCCCTGGGCTCCTGCGGCCATTCCTACCCCCAGGCGGTGCACGATTTCCTGCACGGTGCCGACGTGATTTTCGGCATCGGGTGCAGCTTCGGCATCACAGGATTCGGGGTGCGCATGCCCGGGGACAAGACCATTGTTCACGCCACGCTGGACCCGGCGGACATCAACACAGGCGTGGCGTCGGAACACGCCCTGGTGGGAGACGCCCGCCTGATTCTGGACGCCCTGGTGGATGAGGTCCGTGAGCGTCTGGGTGGGAAGCCCCGGGGCCGCGTTGATCGGGTAGCCGGGGAGGTCAAGGCGATCAAAGGGGAGTGGTTGGCCAGGTGGATGCCCAAACTCACCTCCAACGAGGTGCCCCTTTCCCCGTACCGGGTGATCCGGGACCTGATGCACACGGTGGATGTGGCCAATACCATTATTACCCACGACGCCGGGAGTCCCCGGGATCAGCTTGTGCCCTTCTGGGAATCCACCACGCCGCTTTCCTACATCGGCTGGGGCAAGACCACCCAGCTGGGCTACGGTCTCGGGCTGGCGATGGGTGCAAAGCTGGCCCGGCCGGAGAGGCTGTGTATCAACGTCTGGGGGGATGCGGCCATCGGCTTTACGGGGATGGACTTTGAGACCGCCGTCAGGGAGCGCATCCCGATCCTGTCGATCCTGTTCAACAACTTCTGCATGGCGATCGAATTGCCCATTATGCCGGTTTCCACACAGAAATTCGGCAGCACGGACATCTCGGGGCATTACGCCGACATGGCCAGGTCCTTCGGAGGGTACGGAGAACGGGTGGAGACCCCCGATGAGATCGTGCCTGCGATCAAACGGGGGGTTCGGAAGACGGAAGAAGGCGTGCCGGCCCTGCTGGAGTTCCTCACGGCCAGGGAGATCGAATTTTCCGTATTCTGAGTTTTGAAGGGGTTTATCGGTCGGCGGGGTTGCTCCGGACGACCGGGACGTGGATGAGCGCGGGCACATCGGCTGTGAGGCCCTGCCGGAGGGCAGGCGCGATTTCGTCGGGGCTGTTCACCCGGATGCCGAGGGCGCCAAAAGCTTCGGCCATCCGGTCAAATCGAATGGGGCCCAGTTCGCTGGTGATGCCCTGCCCGTACCTCTTCTGGTGTCCGGTAAGGGTGATGCCCCAGGCCTCGTCGTCGGCCAGAAGGACAACAAAGCCGAGGTTCTGACGGGCGGCCGTTTCGAATTCGGCCACGGTGAAGGTCAGTGCGCCGTCTCCCGAGATGAGGATGACGGGGCGGTCGGGATAGAGGAGGCGGGCGGCCATGGCGCCGGGGAGGCCGTAACCGACGACCCCACTGGCGCCGCAGGTGACCCAGTGGCCGGGGTAGCGGTCGCAGAGGGCCTGATGCGCCCACTGGCCGATGTTTCCGCCATCGATCAGGACGACCGTGTCGTCCGTGAGGACGGACCGGACCGCGTCGATCATGTCCAGGGCGTGGCAGGCGCCGCTTTCTGGACGGGACACGCCCTGGCAGCGCTGGCGGAAGGCGTCACGGCGGGATCGGGCCTCCTGAAGCCAGGCCGTTTTGGGGGACGCGGCGCAGGCGTCGACGAGCCGGGTCAAAATCGACCGGGGGTCACCGAGAATGGAGAGGTGGGCGCCTGCGCCCTGCTGGAGCTGCACCGGGTCGGCGTGGATGCGGACGATGCGGGCGTTTTTCCCAACCGCGGGGGGCTGGAGGTATCCGACGCGGTAGTCGCAGGCTGCGCCGACCATCAGGACCAGGTCCGCATCCGGCAGCAGGCGGGGGCCCCCGGTTGCTGCGCCGATGACGCCCATGAATTCATCGATGGGGTGCGGGACCGACCCCCGGTCCCAGATGGGGACGACAACCGGGACCGAGAAGGTGCGGGCAAAAGCGGCCAGGGCGCCCTCACCCTGCGCATAGTAAAGGCCGCTGCCGGCGATGAGGAGGGGGCGCTCGGCCCTGGAGAGGAGGTCGGCGGCTGCGGCGATACTTTCGGGGGCGCCGGATGAGGCAACAGGCGTTGAGGCGGCAGGTTCGAGCACCCGGATGATGTGGTCCGGGTCGACCTCGGCCGTCTGAATGTCGAGCGGAAGGGTGAGGTGGACCGGCCCGGGCCGACCCGAGAGGGCGGCTGTGAAGGCTTCGTGGAGGATCTGCGGAATCCGTTCGGGACGGTCGATGGTGCGGGCGTATTTGCAGATCGGCGCGGCCAGAGCGGTCTGATCGAAGTCCTGGAAGTGACCGAGACCGATCGTTTCGGTGGGGCCGCACCCGGTGACGAGGAGCATGGGGGCACCGTCGAAGTGGGCGTTGAGGACGCCGGTGAGGGCGTTGGCGTGCGCCACGCCGCTGCTGACGGCGCATACGCCGACCCGGCGGCTGAGACGTCCGGTGACTTCGGCCATGTACCCCGCGGCCTGTTCGTTGCGGACATCCACAAGCCGCATCCCGGCATCCCGGCAGGCGGCGTCCAGCGGGTCCATCCCGTGACCGCAGAGGGTGGGGATAAACAACACTTCCCGCTGCTGAAGCTCACGGACGAAGAGTTCTGCACCGTTCATGGGATTCTCCTGTGGGCCGCGCCCTGGTGAGTATTTTTTAGTGGAGGTAGAGACCCATCGCTTCGATGGCCTCTGCCACTTCTCCGAGCACCAGGTCCCGGATCGGTTCTCCACGTCTTCGCCGCTGCCGGACCCGGGTCGAGGATATCCGGGTGTAACGCTCGGCCAGATGGATAAAGTCGACACGATCTGTGAAGGGCCTGCATTCGGGACGTTCCATCAGGGTGCGCATTTGCTCCAGGCCGTGGCATCCCCGGTTGGCGGCAACGATGCGGGAGGTTTCAAAGAGGGGGTGGAGGTCCTCCTGCATGTCGGCGTAGTATCCGGGGTCGAAGAGCCGCTGGAGGGTATCGTAGCCGACGATGAAGTAGAACCGGGTGCCGTGGACATAGAGGGCGCGGAGGGCCTCGGCTTTGTCTATGAACCGGGCGTGACTGCATCCGGCCACTGAGATATCGGAACGGCCTTCGGCATAGGCAAGCAGCATGGCCAGCCGCTGGCCCAGGTCGGCGCCGAAGACCTTCTTGTCAACATTCGACCGCGACAGCATCAGCAGCACCTCGTTCAGGCCACAGGTCCGCCGGGCCTTTTCAACCATCCCGTGGTGGGCCAGCGTCATCGGATTGAACGAGGCATCCAGTACGCCGAGACACCCTGCCGAGACGCCCATGCCTCCGGGTGCCCGCTGCACGATACGGGCCCGAGGCGGCCCGGCCGGGTGCAGGTCGGCCATCATCCTGCGCAGGCGTTCCAGTTCTTCGGGGTCGGTCCGCATGTCTGTCCTTATCGAGGAGTATCTACAGCATACGGATATGGTAGTTTCTGCCACACCGGAAGTCAACCGAAATTTGAGAGGGAGATTATGCATATCGGGATGCGGATTCCGCCGATGGTTCGAGATCTTGGCTTTGAAGGTGTGGTGGCGTGGGCAGGTGCCAACGGGTTTGGTTCTATTGATGTGCCCGAGGTGAACCGGAAGGTCCGAAAGATCTGCGACAGGGCCGGGCTGCGCATCGGCACGGTGGACTGGGGGGGTGGGGGGGCGCTGTTGAGCAGAGACGGCC
>JAAXHW010000134.1 GCA_012270675.1 Candidatus Latescibacterota bacterium
ACGTATTTGTGAGAACGACCACTAGTCGCCTGGCTGTCGCTTCAAGACGTTGCGCCTCATTTTCCGATAAATCCACGGAAAAGTTCACTTTCTACCTCCTGTCAGTGAGAGGATTACCGAATGTTCGGGAACATTTCGCTTTGGAAGCTTGTATCCCGAACATGTTCAGAGATGCTTCCTATGGCAGTGTCGTCTCTCATCGTTACAACGGTGCGCCTTCCCACGCTCGCGGTATATGCTGCCGACAACGCGAGTTGGCAGGTACGCGTCCCCGCGCGCTATGCGTCGGACGGATCATTCGATGGTGGCGGCGCGGGAGTGCTCTCCAGAACCCGGCGATAATCGGCGATCCTGTTGTGAAGCCAGTCGGCCATGGCGGGCCAATTGCCGTGATCCTTCGTATCGATGGGGTAGCGGCTATTGGCGAAACTGCCCCATGAGGTTCCTTCGCCAATCTCCACCCCAAGTTCATCCCGCAGCCTTTGCTCCCAGGGCTGGATGCGTTCCCGCACCGCTTCCGCCGGTTCGCCCCGCTTACCTCGCACCCATACGCCCACGGCGCCCTGCGCCAGGTACGGGCGGGGACAGGTTCAGTTCCGATGATTCGATCCACACCCAGAACGAACTCGCCTCGTACCCGACCGAAACGCCGTCATTCGGGTACTGCTTCGCGTAGTGGGCCCAAAACTCACGTCGGAATTGGGTCAGTTCGCTCGTGTCACTCTCAACGGTCGCGCGTACGCTCCGGTCCCACGCGCTGGGACGCTCCAGAACCTCGAACAGCGGCACCAGCGGTGAGTCGGCAATCCGCACAACCCGCACGCGTACTGCAAAGAATGCGAAAGGTTCTACTGTGTGGTCGTTCAGCCAGCGGATGGCCGACCGGTGCGACTCATCAAAGTCGCGCGCGATCCAGATGACGGTCTGCGCCTGCACGCCGGCAAGATAGGTAAGAATCTGTCCCAGATGCGTGTGGTCGGAGCCTTCCAACTGGTTTTCGATGAGCACAAGGCTGCCATTTGCGGGGTTTCGGGCGACGATATCCGCCGAGAATTGCTCGACTGCGACTTCCGTGCCCTCCGGTTCCATCGAAAGGCCAATCGCCTTCGAAAGCCGCTCCATGTTCGCGAACAACCACGGCGTGAAGTCCTGCGCTTCATGGCCCCACACTTCGCGTAGTGTCACGTCCTCCAGTTCGCCAAACTCCAATGTTGTCTCTCCCCACGTCAATACGAATCGTCGCGTGCAGTGCCTTCACGACTCTCGTCGTGTCTTCCGGTATCATTTGATGACCCACCCTATCCCCCATTTCTTCCGGGAATATAGCGAAAGTGTCCATATCGGTCAAGACGACACTGCACAACACGAGGTTGGAAAGCGAAAGTCGATGGCCGCCTCCACCAGAAAAAGATTGCGCATGTGCACGACCGCTCTTGAAGGGGCGGTTGTTTTTTCGTACCTTAAAGGAGTTGTCTTAACCCCCCCGGCGCCCTTCTTTTTCGGCCTTTTTCCTGGGCGCGGCAGCAATTTCCGGTTAGGATTTTGCTGGGGTCAAAAAGCTGTTAAAATATCCGTAAGGTGTTTCTAAACAAAATTTTAAGTATAAAAACTTGCTTCGACACGACCGATATCTACCTTGGATAACCCTGCCAAACGGCGCTCTCGGAACCTATCGCCTTCGGGATGGCGTCCAGATTGCTCGACTCGACTGCTCTTTGATCAAAAAGACTGCGCCGAAAGGCCCAAATCGTCCAAAAGACCGTTGGAAAGGCCTCGTTTGTATCCGATTTTTCGCTCGGAATCCTCAAGTTAGGGTGGTATGACAAGAAAGGCTTCTGAGTTAAATCTTTGTTTCTAATTGCCTTATTAAACGTTCCTCTAACAAGCAATTTTCTAACCGGAAATTACTGGGGCGCGGGTGAAAAAGGCCTCGCCGAAGGCATGGGGACGGTGGGTGGGGAGGGTTGCGGATGAAGGAGACCGCTTGTCTCAATCAGGGGCGATCAGTCGGTCGCCTGTACGGGGAGCACGGCATTGGCCGATGTGCTGGACAATACGTTTTCGATTCGGCAGGACAACCTCTCGGCGGTTTCCTGCGATGAGGTACTGGCCGATCTGAACGCGTTTATGGAACGGCGGTCGGAGGACAATATTGTGCTGGACCTGTCCGGGCTGGGGTTTGTGGACCCCTACGGGATGGGGATGCTCTGCCTGCTGGGGCGCTATCTGGCCGACCGGTACTGGGATATTTTGTGCAGGCTGCCTGCGGATGCGAGCATTGAGAGCTATCTGACCCGGATGCGGGTGTTTGAGGCTTTAAAAGCGTACGTAACCCTGGAGCGGGTTCCGCAGACGGGGCGCCCACCGGTGCACAATGAGGGTTTGTTAGAGGTCGTGGGGATTGAGCAGCGGGCGGATATCGAGTCGGTGCTGGGCGTGATCGAGGCCCGGGTGAGCGCGATCCTGAGCGAGGAACTGCGGTATACGGTGCGGGAGATTACGGATTTCAAGCATGTGGTGGCCGAACTGTGTCACAATATTCTGGATCACAGCGGAGACCGGGGGGTGCTGGTGGCACAGCGGTACCTGAACCAGAAGCTGGGGAAGAAGTTTGCGATTATCGGGGTGTGCGACCTGGGCATCGGCATCCGGGAGAGCCTGGCTGAACGGTTTGACGTGTCGGGCTGGACGCACGCACAGGCGATTGCCAATGCGGTGCGGAAGGAATTTTCCCGGGATGCCGCACGTGGGCTGGGGCTTTATATTGTGAACCGGATCTGTCAGCAGTACCGGGGCAGCCTGCACATCCGGTCGGGGGACACGCGGGTCTACTTTCGGGGGAAGCGGGCCCGCGTGCTGCACCCCTCAGGGCCTTTTTTGGGGACGCAGGTGAGCATTACGCTGTATGAGAAGCTGTCTTAACGGAGGCGTTATGGAAAGGATGTTACTGGAAGACGAGGCGGGACCGGACCCGATCCGGCTGTTTAAACGGTGGTTTGAAGAGGCGCGTGAGGCGGTGCCGGTCCTTCCGGAGGGGATGACTCTGGCGACGACGACGGTGGATGGGACGCCGTCGGCGCGGGTGGTGCTGTTGAAGGAGGTGGATGAACGGGGGTTCGTGTTTTACACCAATGTAGAGAGTCGGAAGGGCGCGGAGCTGGCCGAGAACCCCCGGGCGGCGCTCGTCTTCTGGTGGCGCCCTCTGGAGCGCCAGGTCCGCGTTGAGGGGCAGGTGGAGCAGGTGTCGGATGCGGAGGCCGACGCTTACTTCCGGAACCGCGCCCGGGGGAGCCAGCTGGGTGCCTGGGCTTCCGCGCAGAGCCGCGCGATTCCCGACCGGGGGGCGTTGGAGAGACGCTTTGAGGCGCTGGCGGAAGCGTACCGGGGCCGGGAGGTCCCCAGGCCGTCCTTCTGGGGGGGATACCGGGTCTTTCCAGCGACGATCGAGTTCTTCCAGAGCCGTCCTGATCGGCTGAACGACCGGCTGCACTACCGCCGGCTTGAGGGTGGGAACTGGCGGATGGAGCGGCTGGCGCCTTAAGAGTAAGTGTTGACAGAGTGGGGGAGATGCGCTATGTTAGATGGTCCGAACCCGGGGTGTTTTTGAAGGGAAATCCTGATGCAATCGGAACAGCTTTTGCGGTCTGTTCGGCCCTTAAGCGAAGCCATCGGGCGGTATATGGTGCCCTGGCTTGAGCTGGACTGGCCCATTGCCTGGGGACCGGCTTTTGGGCGGTCCGGGCGGCTTGTGGTGGAGATCGGGTTTGGCAACGGGGGGTTTTTAATCGGGCAGGCGAGGCAGCACCCGGCGTCCAATTTTGTGGGCATTGAGCGGTCGTGGGGATCGATGCAGCGCATTTTCAAGCGCCTGGACCGGACCGCTCTGACCAATATACGTCTGGTTGAGGGCAACGCCGCTTTTGTCCTGGAGCGCCTCTTCGCTCCGGACGGTATCGATCAGGTCTTTATTCATTTCCCGGACCCGTGGCCCAAAGAGCGGCACCATTCGCGCCGGTTGATTCAGCCGGGGTTTGTCAGGCTGCTTGCGCAACGGCTTGCCCCGGAGTGTGAGGTGACGATTGCGACCGACCATGCAGACTACGCCGCCTGGATCGGAGCGGTGCTTGAAGGCCAGTCTCTGCTGCGCTCGTGCTTCCCGTCGACGTCGGTGCACGATCTGCCGGGCCGCACGCCGACCAGGTACGAGCAGAAGGCGATGGCGGCCGGTGTGCCGATCCACTATTTTGTCTGGCGTCGGGCGGCCTGTCCGTGCGGGGGCGTGGCTGTTGAGAAGGTGGGGACAATGCCGAACGTGATTCTGAAAGGGACTTACGACCGAACACGCCTGCTGGACGCTTTCGCGTCCCAAACCTGGCAGGAGGTCCACCGGGGGGTGAGGGTGGTTGTGAAGCTGGTGGAGGGCTACCGGAATTCGCGGGGTGGGCAACTGATTGAGGTGATGGTAAAAGAGGGGGAACTCACGCAGCATTTTGGGGTGCTGGTACTGCCGCATTCGGATGGGGAGGTTCTGGTGAAGCTTTCGGCTATGGGCCGCCCCCGGCCCACGCGGGGGGTGAAGCAGGCGGTGTGGCGGGTGGCGCAGGTTGTTCTGGACCAGCATCCCCGGATGCGGGTGGTGTCGAGCACGGTGGGGGGGCAGATGGCGATGGCGGGCAGCTAAGCGTTTCCGAACGGTTGTGTTTGATCAGGGGCGCATCGCGATGCGCCCCTCGCAATTTGGGCGGTGGGCAAAAGACGGGGGGATCACTCCCTTATGGTTAAGACCGCACCCGGAGAGATCCGCAGCCTTTTGCGTATCTTCTGGGAGATGGTGTCGATGACCATGGTCAGCAGCGCGGTGAAGAGGATCAGAAAGACGGCCTTGTCCAGCTTGTCGTCCGCTATGGCGCTGTCGATGAAGAACCCCAGCGTGTAGATGCCCAGAATGCCCAGAATGGCCGATTCCCGCATCATGACCTCCCAGCGGTAGAACAGAAAGGCCAGGAACTGTCCGTAGACGCGGGGGAGGACTTCGAAAAAGTAGCGATTGGGTTTTTTCTCAGGCGCGTCCATCCTGAGGTTGACCAGGTCGGCGTTCTGGCCGGTCAGGTAGGACAGGATTGCGCCGTTGTGCAGGACGATGGCGGCGATGCCGGGGAGCATGGACGGTCCCCAGAGCTGGATAAAGGCATAGGCCAGGATGTATTCGGGTGTGGTGCGCAGGATAATGAGGAGGAAGTGTGAGCCCCTGGCAAAGGCGGGAGGCGAGAAGTGCCGGCAGACGGCCGCGAAGCCGACGAGCGTAAACAGTCCGGTGCCCGCCAGAACAATCTGGGTCAGGATGACCGTATTCCACACGCCCACAAGCCCCTCGCCTGTGAAAACATCGACCGCCCACGCCCAGACCTGTCCGGCTGGAAACGTGATTTCGTAGGTGCCGGACAGAAAGCCCTCCCGCCGCATCGGCCAGGGGAGGATTTCGTAGGTGAAAAAGCGGGCGATGTTCTCCCACGACAGGGAGGTCTCTTTGGAGATGAGGATGAAGGAGAGTCCGACGTATACGGGGACGAGTCTGGGCCTGAGCCAGTATTTGAGGGAGGCAATGAGCAGGTAGAAGGTGTAAAGCAGGGCGGCCGCTTCCGAATAGAGCCCTTCCCGAAAGGCGGTTTCCAGGTGAAATCCGAGGGTGAGCAGTCCAATGAAGCCCAGTATGGCGCTGGAACGCAGGGCGCATTCGAACCGGTAGGCGGTGTAGTTTTTGAGATCGCTGTACGTGACCGGCAGAATTCCATAGACGAACCTGGAGATGGAACGGGTGCCGGGCGGTAAGCCTTTCAGGGGGTTCTGGTCGGCTTCCTGCAGGATCTCCGCGTACACTTTTGCAAAAACACCGGCATAGGGGACGCCGATGGCCAGGACGCCGCAGATCGGGTTCAATCCGACGATGGGCAGGAAGATAAAGGCCCAGAAGATTTCGTGGATGGCCCTGATGAAAGCGCAGAAGAGTCTGACGAGGTTGATGTGGAAAAGGAAGGCGAGACAGGCGCCGAACAGCACCCCGAAGGTGATGCCGCAAAACGCAAAGGTGAGGGTGTTGAGCAGGGCGTCTTTGAAGGTGTAGAGTACGGGCAGGTCCGGGGTGACCCAGCCCAGGGCAATCCGGCGGATCTCCTGCCAGGGATCGAGCGTCGTGATCTCGATATCCGCGAACAAGAGACAGACGGATGCAACGGCAAGGAAGTAGAGGCTGACTCTCAGCAAGGTCGGTACAGATCGGTTAGGATTTTATCGTTGACCTCTACGCTGGGCAGGTCAAAGATGATTCGACCGAGGCGCAGCCCGACGATGCGGTCAAAATGTTCAAGCGCGAGCTGTACGTCGTGCATCGCCAGGATGAGGGTTTTTGACCGCTGTTTCAGGAAGTTCAGCACCGCACCTGCCTGGTGCGGGTCGATGGAAGACACGGGCTCATCGCCGAGCAGGACGTCGGCTTCTCTGTAAACCGCGCGTGCGACGGCGACCCGCTGCTGCTGGCCGCCCGACAGGCTGCTGACGCGTTCGAAGGTTTTCTCGGGCATGCCCAGCGACTCCAGTATGGGCGTGACGCTGGCCAGTTCCGCTTTTCGAGGTTTGATCAGGTTGAACAGGTTGTACGCGGTGCTGTGTCGGTCGAGGCGGCCGATGCACACATTGTGGAAGGCGGAAAGCTGCGGTACGAGCGCATAATCCTGATGGATGAACGCCGCCCGGTCCTGCTGCATCTCGTAAAGCTTCCCGAGCAACGTCGATTTGCCGGCCCCACTGGTGCCGATGATGACGATTTTTTCTCCTTCCCGGATGTTGAGAGAGATGTCCACCAGCACCGGCGTGTCACTGTAGGCGACACTGATGTTGTTCAGATCGAACATAGGCTATTGTTCAATAATGCCCACGGCGATTGCGGTTTCCAGTATTGGCCGGTAGATCGTGTTGTCGGCGGGGATGAAACGGGTGCGCGGGAAGGCGTTGAGCAGGTCCTGGTCCGTCATGCCGAGAAAGGCGTTCCGGACTTTCCGTATGAAGTCTTTGCCGTATTTCTCCTGCACATCACCGCGAATTGTCCAGTTGTAGTCCGGGTAGGGGGGCGTTTTCCAGATGATGCGGACTTTGCTGGTGTCGACATTGCCCGCTCTGGTTTCGTTTTCCCAGACCTTGTAGTTGAGCACCCCCGCTTCATAACTGCCCGATTGTACCAGGGCAAGGGTTTTGGAGTGGTCACCGCTGAACCCCACGCGCCGGAAGACCTCTTTTGGGGCGGCGTTAAAGTGTTTTCGGATAAAGAACTCCGGCATAAGCCGACCCGAGGTCGAGCCTTTTGACCCAAAGGTGAATGTCCGTCCTTTGATGCCTTCGGGAAAATCTTCCGCAGGCTGCAGTCCGGTGCTTGTATTTGCGATGAAGTAGGATACGAACAACAGGTCTTCTTCGCCCTGGGCGATGGCCACGGCACCGGGTACGGCGCGGCGGGCCTGCACCCCGGAGAGGCCGCCAAACCAGGCCAGCTGCACCTGGTTGTTCTTGAACGCGGCGACCGAAGCGCTGTAGGATTTTACCGGTACGTACTCGACCTGGACACCCAGTTTACCGGACAGGTAGGACGCAACTTTGTCAAAGCGTTCCTTCAGACGTGCTGTGTTTTCGTCCGGAATCGCCGTGAACCGAAAGGGCTGGGCGCGCGCGGGTACCAGTGAAGACAGGACCAGGAGACAGGACAAAAGGATTCTTTTCATAAGGTATACCTCTTCGATGTTTGAGATGTGAGGCGGATGGCGCATCAGGGCCTGCCAAGTTACGGATAATTTCCATCAGGCGCAACACCAAAGAGGAGATTTTTTCAATGGCGCTTTCCGGTTATTTGACAACTGCCGAACTTGCCGGGTGGGTGCGCGACGCCCGCGAGCGGACCTTTGAGCTGGTTGCCGACCTGACGGACGAGCAGCTGATGGGACCACAGCTTTCGATTACCAATCCCCTGCTGTGGGAGATGGGGCACCACGCGTGGTTCCAGTCCAGGTGGGTGCTGCGGCATGCGGGTGGGCAGCAACCGGTGCGCGGTGATGAGGACGCGCTCTACGATTCGATCGCTGTGGCCCACGATACGCGGTGGGACCTGCCGCTTCCCTGCCGGGGGGAGACGCTGGCCTACATGCGCGAGGTGCGGGACCGGGTGCTGGAACGGATTGAGCAGGGCGGGCTTTCCGAAGCGGAGGTCTACCATATTGTTTACACGACCCTGCACGAGGACATGCACACCGAGGCCCTGACCTACACCCGGCAGACCCTGGGGTATCCCGCTCCGCGCCTTTCGATGGTTGCCGAACCCGGGCAGGCGGACGCCGGCGGGGCACCCCTGCCCGGCGATGTGGAGGTTGCAGGGGGCGCGTTTGTGCTGGGCGCGCCCCGGGAGGAGCCGTTTGTGTTTGACAACGAGAAGTGGGGACATGTGGTGGAGGTGGCCCCGTTTTCGATTGCGCGGGCGCCGGTGACCCAGGCCGAGTTTGCGGCGTTTACTGAAGATGGGGGATACACGGCGCGGGAATTCTGGAGCGAGGCGGGGTGGGTGTGGCGGGTGTCCGCCGGTGCGGAACATCCGGTGTACTGGCAGCGGGATGGGGACGGGGGCTGGCTGCGGCGGCATTTTGACCGGTGGGGGCCGCTGGAACCGCACCTTCCCGTGATCCACGTGAACTGGTACGAGGCGGAGGCGTACTGTCGCTGGGCCGGCCGCCGGCTGCCGACGGAGGCGGAGTGGGAGGCGGCAGCGGCGGCGGAGCCCGCAGCGGACGGCAGGGGGCTTGCCCGGGGGAAGCGGCGCTTTCCGTGGGGGGATGCACCGCCCACGCCGGAGCGGACCAACCTGGACTGGCAGGGGATGGGCTGTGTGGATGTGGGGGCGTTCCCGGAAGGGGACAGCCCCTTCGGCTGCCGGCAGATGGTCGGCAATGTGTGGGAGTGGACCAGCAGCGACTTTCTGCCCTTTCCGGGATTTGAGACAGACCCGTATATGGAGTATTCCGAGCCCTGGTTCGGCACGCGCAAGGTCTACCGGGGCGGTTGCTGGGTGACCCGTTCCCGGCTGATTCGCACCGGGTACCGCAATTTTCAAACGCCCGACCGCCGGGATGTGTGGGCGGGGTTCAGGACGTGCGCGCTGGCAGGCACCGGAGGTTGAGCCATGAAGGTCTGTCTGGTTACACCGGCGCCTGCCCGCTCCCGGAAGGGCAATCGGGTGACGGCGCTACGCTGGACGCGGATGCTGCGGGACCTGGGGCACCGTGTTGTTGTTGAGGAGGCATACGGCGGGCAACGGTGCGATATGATGGTGGCGTTGCACGCCCGGCGGAGCCATGTCTCAATCGACCGGTTTCACCGCAGGCACCCGGGTCTGCCGCTGGTCCTGGCATTGACGGGGACGGACCTGTACGGGGACATCCATACCGACCCTCAGGCGCAGGCGTCCCTGGAGATGGCGTCTCGATTTGTGCTGCTGCAGCCTGCCGGCATTGCTGAGTTGCCGGAGCGTTTGCGCCCCAAAGCGCGGGTGATCACGCAGTCCTTTACGTGACCGCCGGGACGTTTTGTCCCCAGGGTGGGGGCGTTTGAAGTTTGTGTGCTGGGGCACCTGCGGGAGGTAAAGGATCCGTTTCGGGCCGCTGCTGCGTCCCGGCTGCTGCGTCCGGAGTCGCGGGTTGAGGTGGTGCAGGTGGGCGGGGCGCTCAGCGAGGAGATGGGGGACCAGGCCCGGGCGGAGGCGGCGTCCAACCCGCGCTACCGCTGGGTGGGAGAGCAGCCCCGCTGGAAGGCGGTCCGCATCCTGGCCCGCAGCCGGCTGCTGGTGCTGACATCGGTGATGGAGGGGGGCGCAAATGCGGTGTGCGAGGCGCTGGCCTGTTCGGTGCCGGTGCTTTCGTCGCGGATTTCCGGGTCGATCGGGCTTTTGGGCGAAGCCTATCCGGGGTACTTCCCGGTGGGGGATACGGAGGCGCTGGCGAAGCTGATGGGGCGGGCGGAACGGGATCTGGATTTTTATGCGAGGCTGAAGGCGTGGTGCAGGGGGTTGAAGCCTCTGGTGGACCCTGTGCGCGAACAGAGGGCATGGGAGGGGTTGCTGAAGGAGCTGGAGGGTGAATGCTGATGGTTCTGTTTTTCAAAAGGAAAATGCCAGGGTCAGGAATCTGACTCTGGCATTTTTTTTCGGCTCGCCCGACAGGGCGCTTATTCGAAAGCTTTTGCGTTGATTTCGATATATTCCTTCCATTCTTCGGGCGTATCTTCATCCACGAAGATCGCCTCTACCGGGCATTCGGGCTCGCAAGCACCACAGTCGATGCACTCCTCCGGGTGGATGTAGAGCATGTTCAGGCGTTCTTCATCAGGCAAGGTAATTTCGTCCGCGTCCGGCTCGTAGATGCAGTCTACCGGGCAGACTTCCACACAGGCCCTGTCCAGGACATCAATGCACGGTTCGGCGATGATATAAGTCATTCTTTTCACCCCTTTCCTATGTTTTTCAGTACTTTCTCAGTTTTGTTCGATGGGTACATCAAAATGAGACTTCTACCGAAATATAGTACTTTCTTGTGGTTTGTCAAGGTTCAAAACGTTTAGAAGCTGTTTTCGAGGTTTTTCAGGAGGGTGGCGATATCCCAGTCCCCCTCTGCCTGGATGTTCAGGGCAAACCGCTGTTTTGGGTCCGGATTGCGCCGGAGACGGACGTTGGCCCCGGCGTAGAGGGCCGCCAGAAGGCCTTCCAGGCCGGGTCTGAGGGCCGCAAGGGTCTCTTCCGTATTGGGCGCATGTAGCCGGTCGTTCAGCATAAGCAGGGCCGCATTCCCCCGAAACCGCACCCTGTCGCCGATGGTGGGGTCGGCTTCGAGGCGGCGGCAGGCCTTCAGGGCGTTGCGGAAGACCGTGTGGAGCCGCCCGGACAGGTCGCCGTCCAGGGGCTGCTTGCGGTTGTAGAGCAGGCCGAGTTCCCCGTCCGTATTGTCGATGCTGTAGTTCGCCTCGTGCCCCACCAGAAGGGTGACGGGGCCCTGGTGGACATGGCTGTAATCGGCAACATCGACCAGGACTTCATCCGGGGTGTCCGGGACCCAGGTGTTGAAGGTCCCAAACCAGTCCTCCGGTTCGAGGTCCTGACCGTCGTGCAGGTAGAATTTGACGTTGACTTTGTAGAGGTCCATGTGGTGTACGGTGCCCGTAGCGGGGCGAGGCGCAGTCCGGCGTTTCAGGCGGTGACCACGTTCATCCGGCCGTAGCAGCTGTGGGTGGCTTCGATGAAGAGCTGGGCCTCCTCGATCCGCTGGTGGGCCAGGTCCGGGGTGTAGTCTATCCCATTCTGCTCTTCCTCGTGCGCTTTAAACAGATATCCGGCAAACTTGTCTTTGGCGAAGGGGTCGAAGAAGAGTTCGGTGTCCAGGAAGCGCCTGCGGAATTCCTCGATGATCCTGTCCGGCTCCTCCGGGATGTCCAGAAATTGGGTTTTGATCAGGGCTCTGGCCGCGTGGAGCATGGCGGTGTAGGCGGTCCTGGCCGCATTTTCGGAGTCGCCACCGTCCAGGTGGACCAGGGCTTCAAAGGCCTCCCGCTCGCAGGCGGTGAGTTCAAACTGGACCAGCGGGACGATTTCGCCGGCGCACTCGCCTTTGCCCAGGTCTCCGGTGGTGAACACCCGGGTGTCGCCCCAGTCGCTGTAGAAGGAGGAATCCAGGTCGTAGACGGGGACCTCGGTGAGGTCGTTCAAGAGTTCTTTGATCCGCACTTTGCCGACGCGTTTGACGTAGTCCTGGAAGCTCTCTTCCCTGTTCCGGCCCTGGATGTAGTTTTCGGTGATGCGGGCCACCGCGTCCGGGATTCGCCTGGAGGGAATCGCACCCATGGGCAGCCCGTAGGAGGCGACGTTTTCAGTCCACTGCCCGCCCAGGACGACCTGGAAGTGGGGGACGGTGTAGCCGTAGAATTTTCGGCTGATGCCGTAGAAACCCAGGTCGGCGGCGTGGTGCTGGCCGCAGGCGTTGAAGCAGCCGCTGATTTTGATGCGCAGGTTCTCAACGGCCTGGTCAAGCTGGAGGCTCTGTTCGGCCAGACGCGTGCGGAGTTCGCCCGCAAGCCCCCGGGAGGAGGCGATGCCGAGCTTGCAGGTGTCCGTGCCCGGGCAGGCGGTGACGTCTACGACCGTGCCCGCGCCCGGTTCGTGCAGGCCGATTGCCTTGAGGGCGGCATAGAGTTCGGGCAGGTCGGCCTCGCTGACCCAGCGCAGCACGATGTTCTGCTCTACGGTGGTGCGAATGGTGTCTTTGACAAAGCGGCGGGCGATGTCGGCCAGGGCGCGAAACTGATTGGCCGTGATGTCGCCCAGGGGGAGGGTGACCGTGGCGACAGCGTATCCGGCCTGGCGCTGGAGGTAGACGTTGGTCCGGTACCATTCATCAAATCCTTCGGGCCTGGCGACGCCGTCCAGCGGCTGAGCGATCCTGAGAGGCGCCTCGTCGTGGGCGTGCAGGTCGGAGAGGAAGGCGACCCACTGAGGGTCCTCCGGCATCGTTTCCCGCTCCTCCAGGACGAGCCGTTTAAATTCCTCAATGCCCAGCTTGGCCACCAGGAACTTGATCCGGGCGCGGTTGCGGTTTTTCTTTTCGCCCAGCCGGGCGAATACCCGACCGATGGCCTGCGCAGTGGGCAGGAGTTCCTCTTCGGGCAGGAATTCGTCGAAGCGCCTGGCCTGGTGCGGCACCGCCCCCAGTCCCCCGCCCACGTAGAGTTCGAAGCCGCGGACCTCCCTGCCGTCGACGGTCTTTTTGACGGCAATGGCGCCCATGTCGTGCATGGTGGTCAGTCCGCAGGCCTCGTGCTTGCAGCCGGAGAAGGCGATCTTGAATTTGCGGCCGAAGTCCTGGACGTCCGGATGGCCCAGGAGGAATTCGGCACAGGCTCTGGCGTAGGGCGTTACATCGAAGGTCTCTGTTTGGCAGACGCCCGACAGAGGGCAGGCGGTGACGTTGCGGACTGAGTTTCCGCAGGCTTCGCGAGTGGTGATGCCAGCTGCGGCCAGCCGGCGCATCAGGTCGATGGTATCGTCGATGTGGACGTAGTGGAGCTGGATGTCCTGGCGGGTGGTGATGTGCGCGATGTCGTCGGAGTACTCTTCCGAGAGGTCGGCCAGGACGTCCATCTGTTCTGTGGTCAGGCCGCCAAAGGGGATCTTGATGCGCTGCATCCCCGGGGCGTCCCAGACGGTGTTCGGACCTTTGATCAGGTCCCCGGAAGGATAGTTCAACGTCTGGGTCTGCGTGCCGTCAAAACGCTGTCCGTTGTCGTAACGCTGCCCGTAGATGCCCCGCCGCAGGCGGGTTTCCATGAAGACCACCTCGTCGAGCTTGCCCTGCTTTCTCAGCTCGACCTGGGTCTCGAAAATATCGACTTCCCGGCCGAGGTCCTCGGGGATACGATCGGCCAGTTTCTCTTTCCATGTCGTTGGCTCGCCCATAAGGCACCCCCTGTGAGGGTTGGTGGAAGCGTGTATTCTTAAGTAATTTGATCAAGAATAGTATGTTTTAATAAATAATAAAAGAAAAATGGCGTCTGTCAAGCTGTTTTCCGAAAAAGCGTCCAGGTCGGACTCCGCGTTTTACCCTCCGATCTGGTACATCTCGATTTTGGGGAGTCGGCCGGCCCTTTCCGTGTGGGCGGTTCTGAGTTCGGAGTACCGGTCCTCCCTGCGCGTCCAGACGGACCGGATGAGGTCCAGGAGTTCCGCGTCGTCCGCCCCGGCCCGCATGGCGTCTCTGAGGCTGGTGCCCTGGCATGCAAAGAGGCAGGTGTAGAGCTTTCCGTCGGTAGAGAGCCGGGCCCGGGTGCAGTCCCTGCAAAAGGGCCGGGTGACCGAGGCGATGATTCCGATCTCTCCGCCGCCGTCCAGGTAGCGGTAGCGCCTGGCGACTTCTCCGGTGTAATTGGGCTGGATGGGCTCAAGGGGCAGGACCGCGTGGATGCGCTGGACGATTTCGGCGGCAGGGACGACATGGTCCAGTTCCCACGCGTTTCGGGTGCCCACGTCCATGTATTCGATGAAGCGGAGGATGTGCCCGGTGCCGTGGAAATACCCGGCCAGGTCGACGAGGGTGTGGTCGTTGATGCCTTTTTTCACCACGGCGTTGATTTTGATGGGGTGGAAGCCGGCTTCCTCCGCTTTACGGATGCCCTCAAGCACCCGGTCCACGCCGTAGCCCCGGCCGTTCATCTGTTTGAAGGCCTCCTCGTCCAGGGTATCTACGCTCACCGTGATCCGGTGCAGGCCGGCCTCTTTGAGGGCGCGGGCATTCCGGGGCAGGAGGTAGCCGTTGGTGGTGAGGGTGAGGTCCTTCACCCCCTCGATGCGTGCGAGCCGGGCAATCAGGGTTTCAAGCTCCCGACGCAGGAGGGGTTCTCCGCCCGTGACCCTGATTTTTTCGGCTCCGAGCCGGACAAAAAGACGTGCCAGCCGGACGATTTCCTCGAAGGTCAGGATTTCCGTTTTGGGGAGGAACACATACTTCTCCCCGAAGATTTCAGCAGGCATGCAGTAGGGGCACCGAAAGTTGCACCTGTCGGTGACGGAGATCCTCAGGTCTTTGAGCGGCCTGTGGAGGGTGTCTGTTGGTGTGTGGGACATATTCTAATAAGATTCTGCCATGGTGATGGCGTCTTCGAACTGCGCTTTGTCCACAATGGCGCCCCGGAGTTTGGCCTCATAGAAGAAGGTCCGTTTCAGGTTGGCCCCCCGAAGGTCGGTCCCCCGGAAGTCGGTGGCGCCCACAATAGCCTCTTCCAGGTTGGCGTTCCGGAAGCTGGTCGGCCGGCCCGAGGGATTGGGAAAGGCGGCCTGAACCACCCCCAGCCGTGCGCGTTTGAGGTTGGCGTTGCTGAAATTGGTGCCTCCAAGAACGGCTCCGGAAAGGAAGGCCCCCTCCAGGTTGGTCCTCTCTGCATTGGCTCCCAGGAGGTCGGCGGCAACCAGGTAGGCCTTCTGCAGGTTTGCACCGCTCAGGTCCGCCCCTTTGAGGCTGGCTTCATGGAGCCTGGCCTCAGCCAGGTTGGCGCCCTTTAACCGGGCGTTGTCCAGGACCGCACGGGAGAGGTCAACGCCTTCGAGATTATCGCCTTCAAGGTCAATGCCCGAGAGGTCCTCCCCGACCAGACTTCCGGTTTTTTCGATTCTGGCCAGGATTTCGTTCTTATCCGGCACGGCGGTGCTCCTCTGTTCCCTATTGCGTGTTATCCGGCGAATTCTACCGGAAATATACCAAAGTTTCACGTGCCGTCAACCTCTTTCTTTTTGGAGAGGAAGATTAAAAACTTTCTGTAAATCCGAGAGTTATGAAGAATGCAGGAAAGCGGCGTGGAATCCGGAGTCGGACAGGTGGGCGATCCGTTTGACTTTTGGGCTTCAGGAGGTTATAACATGGCGGGGAACAGGACAGGGGGAGTACCGTACACACATAAGAAGACAGGAGTGCGCATGGAGAACCCTTATTTGGAGATTGACCGGCAGATGCTGGGGGATATTCACACTTCTTCGGAACCGATGGACAATCTGGCGGTGCTGTGCGACGATTTCGGGTCGCGGTTCGGGGGGACGCCAGGGGAGCGGCAGGCAGCGCTCTTTTTCCGGGAGAAGTTCCGGGAATACGGGCTTTCCCGGGTGCAAATGGAGCCGTACCGGTACGCGTCCTGGGCGCGGGGGGAGACCCGGCTTGAGGTGGTGGAACCGCTGGAGATGGAGATTCCGTGCATTGCGCTGCCGTACTGTCCCTCTGCGGCCCTGGAGGCCGAACTGGTCTTTGTGAGAGACGGGGCGCCGGCCGATTTTGAGCGGGCGGGGCGGTCGCTGAGCGGGAAGTTCGTGATGGCGACCAGCCGTCCGCCGCAGGGGCTGGGGCGGAATGTGCACCGCTCGGAAAAGTATTCCCGCAGCGCGCTGGCCGGAGCCGTGGGGTTTATCTTCATGAACCACTACGAAGGGTTGGGGCCTGCTACGGGCAGCATTGCCCGCAACCGGGAGGCGCTGATTCCCGGGATCTCGGTCTCCAGGGAGTGGGGGGAATTCCTGTTGCGTATGCAGCAGCGGAAAGGGCCGGTCCGGCTCCGCCTGAAGACGCGCAACCGGACGCGCACCCGCAGGTCGTGGAATGTGGTCGGGGAGCTTCCCGGCAACCGGTATCCGGAGGCGTGGGCGATTGTGGGGTGCCACTACGACGGGCACGACATTTCGCAGGGCGCACACGATCCGGTATCCGGCATGGCCGTGGCGATGGAGGCCGCCCGCGTGTTGTCGGCCTATGCGTCCGACCGGCTGGGCTGCGGCATTCGGTTTATCGCTTTCGGCACGGAGGAGATCGGCCTGATCGGCGCCAGGGAGTACGTGGCCGCCCACGCTGAGGAGCTCTCCCGGATCCGCCTGATGCTCAACCTGGACTCGGCCGGCGGAAAGGGGCGGAAGGGGGTCATTCTGCACCACTGGCCGGAACTCGACGCCTTTTTTGAGACCGCCCGGGAGCAGATGAAGTATGATCTGCCCTGCGGCCACCGCTCCTCCGCCTTTTCGGACCACTTTCCATTCTTCGAAGAAGGCGTGCCCACGGCGAGTATGGGAGATGTCGAGGCGGTTTTCAGGGGCCGGGGGTTCGGCCACACCGCGTTTGACACGCTGGACAAGATCCGCTTATCCGACCTGCGGGAGGCGGCCTCGGTGGTGAGCCGGGTGCTGCTGCGGGTCTCGGATGCGGATCGGTGGCCTGCAAAGCGGCGCACCCCCCGGCAGGTGGAGCGGATAAAGAGGCGGGATACAAATCTGGAAGAAATCCTGGCGGTGGAGGCGGAAATGGAGAAGCTGTATGCGCGATCATCATCCTGCACGGAACCGTAGGGACGTCCCTTGTGGGCGCCCGGTCCACTCAGGTCAGTCGACTGCGATGGTCTCGTCCCGGTCCGGTCCCACAGAGACGAGGGAGATGGGGGTGCGGGTGAGTTCGACGATGCGGTCGAGATAGGATTTGGCGTTGTCGGGCAGGTCCTCCCGGGTGCGGATGGCGCGGGTGGGCGTCTGCCAGCCGGGGAGGGTTTCGTAGGCCGGCTCGCAGCCTTCCAGGACCTTGAGGTCGACGGGGAAGTGGTCGATCCGGCTGCCTTTGCGGGTGTAGTGCGTGCAGATGTTGATCTCTTCCAGTTCGTCCAGGATGTCAAGCCGGGTGATGGCCAGGCTGGAGAGGCCGTTGATCCGGGCGGCCATGCGGACAATCACGGCGTCGAACCAGCCGCAGCGCCTGGGCCGGCCGGTCGTGGCGCCGTATTCCTGTCCGATTTCGCGGATGCGGTCTCCTGTTTCGTCGGTGAGCTCGGTGGGGAAGGGGCCGTTGCCCACCCGGGTGGTGTAGGCCTTGGCAACGCCGATGACTTCGTCGATTACCGTGGGGCCCACGCCCGCGCCGGTGCAGGCGCCCCCTGCTGTGGTGTTGGAGGAGGTGACGTAGGGGTAGGTGCCATGGTCGATGTCCAGGAGGGTGCCCTGGGCGCCTTCGAAAAGGACGCGTTTTCCGGCTTCGATGGCGTCGTTGAGGTAGACCGAGGTGTTGGTCACAAAGGGAGCGATGCGCTCGCCGTAGGCGATATATGCTTCCAGGATGGGGATTTCGTCCAGGGGGTCGCTGCCGTAGAGCTTGGTGAGGATTTCGTTTTTTTCCCGGACGTTGGCCCGGATTTTTGCCGGGAGGACGTCCGGGTCGAGCAGGTCGCCGATGCGGATGCCGCTGGACCGGTTGATCTTGTCCGCGTAAGAGGGTCCGATGCCCCGCAGGGTGGTGCCGATGCGGTTCTCCCCGATTTTCTCCTCACTGGCCCGTTCCAGGCAGATGTGATAGGGCATGACCAGGTGGGTGTTGGGGCTGATGAAGAGCCGGTCTTGGATGGTGATTCCCCGCGCCTCCAGGTCGTCGATTTCCTGAAACAGGGCCGCGGGATCAAGGACCACCCCGTTTCCGATCACGCAGGTCTTGTCCGGGTGGACGATGCCCGCCGGGATGAGGTGGAAGATGAATTCCAGATCGCCCGCCTTGATCGTGTGGCCCGCATTGGCCCCGCCCTGGTAGCGCACCACAATATCGGCATCGCGCGTGAGGTAGTCGACAACTTTGGCCTTGCCCTCATCGCCCCACTGGGCACCAAGAACGATCCGAACGGACATGGTTTGTCTCCTTTGGGGGTTTTAAGACAGCTTCTTATTCCTGCCGGACTGCCAGGGCCTGTTCCGCGGCGGCGACGCCGGAACCGGGGGGGAAGGCCCAGTTCTGGTGTTTGAGGCCCATTTCGAGGGCTGCAACGGCGGTGAGGACGTCCAGGTCGTCCACATGGCCGAGGGTGGAGATGCGCACCATGCGCCCCCGGAGGTGGGCCAGGCCGCCGCCGATGACAACGCCACAGCGGGTGCGCAGGCAGTCCGTAAGGGCCACGCCGTCGATCCCTTCGGGCAGCCCGATGGCGGTGAGGGCATTGGAGGGCCGCTGCGCAAAGCAGGAGAGGCCAAGCGCTCTGGCGGCAGACCGGACGGCACCTGCGTGCCAGGCGTGCCGGGTCCAGACGGCTTCCAGGCCCTCTTCTTCAATCATGTCAAGGGCGGCCCTGAGGCCGGAGAGGAGGGTGACCGGCAGGGTAGCCGGACCCCGGCCCTCCGACAGGGCCTCCCGATATGCGCTCAGGTTCCAGTAGTACTTGGGCAGGTCGGACCGCACCGTCGCTTCCCAGGCGCGGGGCCCAACGGTGACAATGCCGAGGCCAGGGGGGAGCATCAGGCCTTTCTGGGAGGCGGTTACGGCCATGTCCACGCCCCACTTTGCGGTGGGGAGGGGGTGCGCTCCGACGCTGGAGACGCCGTCCACGATGCATAAGGTGCCGGTCTGGCGCACGACGGCTGCAAGGGCCTCGATGTCGTGCAGGACGCCGGTGGCGGTCTCGCTCTGGGTGGCGAAAACCGCGCGTATGGACGGGTCTTTCCGGAGCGCGTCGGCCACGGCATCCGGGTCGATGGCGGTGCCCCAGGGGAAGTCGAGCAGGTTTACGTCTACCCCATAGGCCCTGCAGAGGTCGGCCCACCGCGCCCCGAACTGGCCGGCCTGAGCCACGAGCGCCCGGTCTCCCCGGGTGAGGGTGTTGGCCACGGCAGCCTCCATGGCCCCGGTGCCGGAGCAGGCCAGCAGGAGGAGGTCGTGGGGGGTGGGAAAGACGGTTTTCAGGTCGGCGGCAACGCCCCGAAGCAGGGCCGGAAAGTCGGGTCCCCGGTGGTAGACGACGGGGCCTGCCATGGCGGTCTGCACCCGGGCCGGGATGGGGGTGGGACCGGGGGTGAAGAGGCGCTGTCGGGGCGCACTGTGAGCGCACATGTGCTCAATGTCCGCGTGCATCTACCGGCCAGGTTTCAACGAAGGCGCCATGGTCATTGATGATGCAGGCTTCGTCGTAGAGGTTGACCGTGGTGCAGATGTGGTACGGGACCAGGTAACAGAGGTCGCCTACGGCCGGACGGGGCGTTCCCGGCGGGAGCCGGAGGACCTGGTGCTCTTCGTTTCGCAGGACAAATTCCACGTTTTCGGGCAGGTTCAGCGCCCGGAAATGGGGTTCGGGCGTGTCCGGGGCGACCGCTTTGCTACCCGCATCCAGGGTGATCAGGTCGGGGCCGGGCGTACTGATGACGCTGGAGAGGACGAGGGCGGCAAAGCGAAACCGGCCGGGGTTCAGGGTATTATAGCCGTTGTCCCAGAAGACCCAGGTGCCCGGGGAGACCTCATCCACACCCGGCACCCCGGCGGTGAATTCGAAGCCGGGCGATCCCGAGGCGACCAGGGTTTTGACCCCAACGCCCTCTTTTTCGATGAGACGCCGGGTTGCCACGGCTTTTTCGACCGATTCCAGGGCGGTCTGTCGGCGGATTTCGGGGTCCGGGACGCCGCCGACGTGTCCGTCGTAGACGTGGAGGCCGTCGAAGGTGAGGCCGGGGAGGTCGGCGATGGTTTTGGCCAGGGCGAGGGCGGCCTCTCCGGGAGGGGCACCCGTGCGGTCCATGCCGGTGTTGAGGTCGACCATGACGCCGAGGGTGATGTCGTCGTCGCAGGCGTCTGAGAGGGCCACCAGGGCGCCTGCGTCGTCGGCGGTGACCCTCAGATCGATTCCCGGATAACTCCGCCTGAGGCTGACGACCCGTTCGACCGCGGCCCCGACGACAGGGTAAGCGATGAGGATGTCGGTAATGCCTGCAGCGGCGAGCCTGGCGGCCTCTTTGGGCGTGGCGCACTTGAACTTGTCGATGCCGGCCTCCATTTCCATCCGGACGACCCGGGACATTTTGTGGGTCTTGATGTGGGCTCGAAGTCCCCCGTACCCCCCCAGTATCTCTCCGATGCGGCGGATGTTCTCCTCTACGATATGCCGATAGACCACAAGGGCCGGGGTGGGCATTTTGTGGGTATCCACAATGTGGTAGTCATCCATAGACGGCCTCCTGGATCCATCTCCAGACCGCCTCCCGGCCCCGGCCCGACCTGGCCGAGAAGGGCAGCGGGTCGATCTTTCCAAGGCTCAGGAGGATGTCTCTGGTCCGGCCGAGCCGGGTCGTTAACCGGCTGCCGGGGAGTTTGTCCGTTTTTGTGGCCACCACCAGGAACGGCTTTTGAACATGCAGCAGCCATTGGAGCATGTCAAGGTCCAGGGCGGTCGGGTCGTGCCGGGCATCCAGGAGCTGAACAGCTCCCCGGAGGGACGCTCGTTTTTCCAGATAGCCGTTGATGAGGCCGGCCCAGCGCCTGTGTTCTTCCCGGGACCTCCGGGCGTATCCATAGCCGGGCATGTCGACCAGGTAGAAGGTCCTGTTGACCCGGTAGTAGTTCAAGGTTCGCGTTTTGCCCGGAACATTGCTGGTTTTGGCCAGGTTTTTCCGGTTGAGCAGCCGGTTGAGCAGGGAGGATTTCCCCACATTGGATCGGCCCACAAAGGCGATTTCGGGAAGGACCTCCGCGGGGACCTGGCTCAGGTGTCCGACGCTGGTCACAAATTCGGCGGAATGGAGTTTCATGTTCTCAGGATAGACACAGGAAAACCGGGGTGTTTCCACCTACCCCGGTTGCCAGTGTTCTGGGGCGAAGCAGGGGGGACCCCTGCTAAGCGCTTTTCACCTTTTGGATCTGAAGCCGGGGGCTGATCCGATTCAGGATCGCCTCTTCGGTTACAACGACCTCTTTCAGGTCGGAATTGGAGGGGATATCGTACATCAGGTCGATCATGATATCTTCCAGGACGGATCGGAGCCCCCGGGCGCCCGTGCCTTTTTTCGTGGTCAGGGCCACGACCCGCCGGAGCGCCTCCGTTTCAAAGGTCAGGTCGACGCCGTCCATTTCAAAGAGTTTCCGGTACTGTTTGGTGATGGCATTTTTCGGCTCGGTGAGGATGCGCAGGAGGACATCTTCGTCCAGGTCATCGAGGGCACAGCTGATGGGGAGGCGTCCGACCAGTTCGGGAATCAGGCCGTATTTGATGAGGTCCTCCGGTTCGGTATCGGCAAAGAGTTCACCGATGTTCCGTTTCTCTCCCTTTTCCGCCTGTGATCCAAAGCCAATGGTTTTTCGGCCGATGCGGGCGCTGATGATGTCTTCCAGGCCGTTGAAGGCTCCGCCGCAGATGAAGAGGATGTTTTTGGTGTTGACCTGGACCAGAGGCTGCTCGGGGTGCTTTCTCCCCCCTTTGGGAGGGATGCTGGCCGTGGTGCCTTCCAGGATTTTCAGCAGGGCTTGCTGCACCCCCTCGCCCGATACGTCGCGGGTGATGGACGGGTTGGCGGATTTTCGGGAGACTTTGTCGATCTCATCCAGATAGAGGATGCCCATTTCGGCCTGCGCCACGTCGTAGTCGGCTGCCTGGAGCAGCCGGACCAGGATGTTTTCCACGTCTTCTCCCACGTAGCCGGCCTCGGTGAGGATGGT
>JAAXHW010000135.1 GCA_012270675.1 Candidatus Latescibacterota bacterium
CCACCAGCGCCACCAGCGCCACCAGCACTGTAACATACCCATATTCCCATTCAAGTCCCGGCATACGTCTGAAATTCATCCCATAGATCCCGGCAATCAGCGTCAGCGGCATCACCAGTGTGGCAACAACCGCCAGCGTCTTCACAGCCCGACTCATCCGCCTGGAAACCATCGACATGGCCGTCTCTGTGGCCCCGGAAAGCATTTCCCGGTAGAGATCTGCAGCCTGCAAAATCTGGACGGTACGGTCGTAAAGATCCCGAAAATAGACCCGGTTCTCCTCACCGATGCAGGACGGATCGCCATGTCCCATCTTCTGAAGAAGCTCACGCTGGGACGCTGCAACCCGGTAAAGGTGAAAAACTTCCCGTTTCAACTTCAGGAGTTCGTGGAGGTGGTCCTCTTTCGAGGAATCCAGGAGCCCCGCTTCGAGGGCCTCAATCCCGCTGTCCAGCCTCTGGAGCACCGGCCTGTAGTTGTCGATCAGCGTGCTCAGGAGGCCGTGCAGCAACCAGTCGGGCGACCGAAGCAGAGACCCTGGACTCTTGGCCACCTGCCCCAGGGTGTTAGAAATACCTTTGACCTGCTTTTTGTGGTAGGTCACCAGGTAATTTTCTCCAATAAAAATGCCCACCTCCAGGGTGTTGAACACATCTTCTTCGAGCGTGAAATCGACAGCGTGGACGATCAGAAACAGATAGCCGTCGTACGGGTTGATCTTGGGCAGGTGAAACCCGCGTATGCAGTCCTCTACCGCCAGCACGTGGAACCCGAAAATTCCGCTCAGAACCCCGGTCTCCTCATCCGTAGGGTCTTCCAGGTCCGCCCAGATGATGCGCCCGCGGTCGGCGATGTGCCGTGGGAGCTCCGCAATCCCCGGCATTTCCATCCGCTTCGTCTCTTTCGAATAGGAAAAAATCCGAATCATAATCAGACACTCACCGCATTCGCCAGAGGTAAAGCACCATCGCCCCTGCAATCCCCAACGGGAAGCAGAACGTCAAAACGTCCAGCACCTGAAGGTAGGGACTTTGGTGGCGGTCTCCGTATTTCTTTTGGGCAAACGCCGTCCACGCAGCCAGCATCCGGTTGCGCAGCTTTGCATCGCGCCACCGTGCGCCCAGCCTCAGGCACTCCGCCTCGGAAATGGGCGCCATCGACAGGCGTTTGATCTCCCCCTCTGTCACCCCCGCTTCCATCGCCCGCTTCCAGGCCTGCTGAAGCTGGGGGTGAGAATCGATAACCAGCACCCCGATCAGGTCGTTCAACACGCTCCAGCGGGCCGAGGCCACCCTCGAATCGTAAGTCAGACTGGAGGTCCATTGAAAGGGGTTCAGCGACACCGCCGCCTCGTTCCGAAACCGATCGTAGAGATCGGGCAGCACCGTAAACCGATTCAACTGGGTCACGGTGGGCCCCCCGGGCGTCCCCTTCTTCAAAAACCAGAGCTTCTGTCCGGACGCTGACATCACAAACCGTACAAAAGCTTGTGCCGCCTCTATATTGGGTGCGCCTTTGAGAATGGCCAGTCCATCCGGATTGACGATGGTCAGGTTGTCTGGCATGGTAAAACCTACAAATTTCTCTCCCACTTTGGCCACCTGCGCCAGGGCGTAAAAATCGATCGAAAGCCCGTAGGCCACCTCCCCCACAGCCACATCCCTTGGGGCCTGGGCACCGCCCGAGCCAAAACGGCGTACATTGGCCCCCAGCGTGGTAATCACCTCCCACCCGCGCTCCCACCCGTAGGCCTGGAGGATCAACTCGTAGACCATGTGCACGCTGCCGCTGGTCCGGGGGTCCCCCGAACCCACCCACGTGACGAACCTCGGATCTCCCAGGTCCGCCCAGGTCTTTGGCACCGGAAAGTTGTGTTCGTCCAATATCCTCCGGTTGTAAACGATTCCGAACCCCGAGAGCGTCGCGCCGTACCAGCGATAATCCGGATCGTAGAGCGGAACCCCGCCGATGACCTCCGGCAGCCGGGAAAGCAGCGCGTCTGGCAGCCGGTAGGGCGAACACAGCCCCAGTTCGGTCAGTTCCGCATAAGGGTCCAGCCCGCCGCCGAAAAAGACATCCACCCCGATCCCCTCCGGCCTGCGTCCAAACTCCGATTTGATATACCTCAGCACAGAACTGGTTCCCCCCCCAACGTCAAGCCACTCTAAGGAGATCTCACGACCCCTTTCCCTCCTGTAGTAGCGCTTGAAGGCCGCCTCAAACTCGTTTTGGATCTCGTCCGAGTGGGGAGAGATCAAAACAAGCCCCGGGGCCTGTTCGCGCGTGCAGGACATCAGCAAAAAGGCCAGCAAAAAAGCTCCGGCACATCCCTTCATGTGGCACAGATTGGCTTCCATGCAAATGACCTTCCATCTGCCAGGATTACAAAGCCAGGTTCCAGGTTGCGTTCCGCTTCCGCTTCAGGGCTGGAATAGTACCGAACCCCCCTTCTAATGTCAATCTCTTTTTACACCGATCCACAAAAATACGCCCTGACCGGCCAGGTCAGAGCGTCAGCAACCCTTCTGCAGCCCAACGCGCCTACGGCCCGGTATCCTCTACCCTGCCAATCCGATCCTTTCCCGGATCTGTAAACCAGATAACGCCCAATACATCGACGGTCAAATGGCCCACCCCTGCCCCGGAATACTGCAGGGGATATAACCGGAAACGGCCGACTTCCGGATCGAACCTGACAATCCGATTCGACTCACGTCCTGCAAACCAGATCCGGTCGCCCAAATCGACCACAGTCGCATACAGGTCTGAAACCTCATCAGGAGGCCGATACATGGTTGTATTTCCGGTCTTGGGATCAAAAACACTCAACCCGTGGGTACTGGTATTTGTAAACCAGATCCGCCCTCCAGAATCCAGAGCAATCTCCCTGAGTTCCAGGTCCTCGTCTGAAAGTCCGAACTCCTCAATTTCAAGGCTAACCGGGTCCAGCCGTCCCAATTTCCCCACGGCCCGTTCTGCAAACCAGAGCGCCCCCTCCCCATCCACCAGAAGACCGTCAACACCGGCCGCAGGCGTGGGGATCAGGTATGCTTCAAAGGTCCCATCGAGTGGATTCAAACGGCCAATCCGGTTGGCCGACTCCTGCGTAAACCAGAGAACGCCCCTTCGGTCGAACGCCAGACCGTGCGGCCGACTCCCGGGTGTGGGCACCACGAACTCTCGGATCTCCTCCGAAACCGGATTCAAACTGCCGATGCGGTTGGCCCCGATCTGGGTAAACCAGATCAGGCCCCGAGAATCGACCACAATGCGCAGGGGCTGGCTCCCCGGGATCGGCAGGAGGTATGCTGCGAATGTGCCCGTCCTTGGATCAAAACGGCCGATCCGATTGGCCCCCAGCTCCGTAAACCAGACGATCCCCCGAGCATCAACCACAATATCGTAAGGACGGCTTCCCAGCTCCGGCAGATCAAAGACCTCGACCCGCCCGGCTGCTTCCTCGGTGACAACGGGCTCCTGGTCACTCTTGTCGGCTGACTGTACGTACAACCTGGCAAAAATCACGAAGTCCTGGAAGTCCACCACACCGCTTCGATCCAGATCAAACCGGGCACTATTGGCCCCAAATGCCCTGGCCAGGGCGAGAAAATCATTGTAGTCGACAACCCCATTTCCGTCAAAATCGGCGTCTTCCGATGTCTGAGCCCGGCTTGAGGTCGGAAGCAGACACAGTGCCGCAACCAGCCAGATTCCGATCCTCACCATTGCGGCCTCCTTGGATATCTTTCCCCGAGCACAGACCTGCGGATAGTGCATGCGGCCTGCATCCTTACCGAGATTTGTCCTCAGGTGGCTGGGGCTGATAGCTTGCCACAGCCCGGTCCACCGTATCCAGCGTCCGGAAGATCCCCGCCAGCTGCGTCACCATCAAAATGCTGTCGATCTTCTCGGTGATCCCAGTTAACCGCAGATCTCCCCCTGCATTGCGTATGGTGGTCAAGCTGGCGATCAACACGCCCAGCATGGCGCTTCCAAACCATTTCACCTTCGAAAAGTCGACCACGACCTTGGTCATCCCATCTTTGATCAGCCGCTTCACATGGTCATGAAAAGGCGCCACGTCCGGGCCGCTCATCAACGCGCCGCTCACCCTGAGCACGGCCACATCGTCTCGAATTTCCTCGTGAATACGCACCGATCCCTCCTTATCAAGAGCCCATGGATCAATTGCTAATATCGGTAATTTGAATGACTAAAGTCAAGACAATTCGCAAAGCCTCCGCCCATCATCTGTCCGCGTCTCCAGCATCCGCCAGACCCGGAGACCCCTCCCGGATCAGTCGAAAAATCCCCACAGCCGCCTGGAACCGAACCTCCGGTTTCCGATCCTTCAAATACCGCTCCAGCACCCTGAGCAGGTCCAGGTCTTTGGACCTGCTCAAACCCCTTAAAGCCAGGACCTGAATCTCGGTGTATTCGGCCCGCTTCAAAATCCTTTCTAAAGCTTTGTGTGCCTCAGGCAGCGGCACCCCCCCCAGTGCCTCTACAATGTCCATCTTCACATCAAACGCCTCGGCCCGGGGATAGGCCTCTGTGAGGGCCTCTACCGCATCGGGGCTTTCAATGCTCCCCAGGGCCTTGGCAACGGCCCGTTGAAGCGCAACACTCCCCGACCAGAGCAGCCCCTCTTTAAGCGCAAAGACGCGCCGCTCATCTCCGATCAGCGCCAGAACCTCAGCAGCGCGTACCCGAAACGATTCGTTCTGGTGGGCCAGGTCTGCCTCCAATTCCGGTGAAACTTCCCTGCCGTATCCAAGCATGGCCAGTGCCCGCGCAGCCCCCACCCGGGACGGCTGGTCCGGGTTGCTCCGGAAAACCGTCCGCAACAGGGGCACGGCAGTGCTATCCCGAACAATACCCAACCCCTCTGTCGCCAGCATCTGATTGGCCATGTTGGTATCCCTGGAAAGCACATCCTGTAAATAGGGACCGATCGTTCCGATGCCTATTTTGCCCAGCCCCTGCAGGCAGCGCATGCGCACGTTATAAGCCTTCTGGGTTTGAAACGCGGCCTCCAGGTACGAGGCCGATATCGAATCCCCAAACGTCTCCAGGGCCTCGATCATCACCATGCAGATCGACACATCCTTCGTCTGCACCAGCGTCTGACCCACCGCCGGCAGGCTCTCGCGATCCCCCAGCCGCGCCAGGGCCAGCGCCGCGGTCGACCGGGCAATCGGCTCCGGATCTTTCTGGAATGTTCGCCGCAGGGCCGGAATAGCAGACGATGCCCCAAGCCGGCCCAGCGCCGCTGCCGCATTGGAACGGAGGATGCCCATCTCCCCTTTCTGGAGGGTTTCGACAATCCAGCCCACGCGCGCTGTCCGGCCCAGCCGCGCCAGGGCCAGCGCAGCTTCGACCTGCAGGTAGGGCTTGCCCTCCTGAAAGTGCCTCTCTAAGGGTTCCACCGCCCGGGGATCGCCAATTTCGCCCAGCGCCGCAATCGCCTTGAAGACCACAAACCCCTCCGGATACTCAAGTGCCTCTATCAATGCGGGCACCGCATCTGCACGCCCCATCTCTCCCAGAACCTTGGCGACCTCACCGGCAACCGCGCCTTTCAGGGGCCGATTGCGCAGCAGGTCCAGCAGAACCGTCAGGGCCTCATCCTCCAACTCGGCGACATCCTTCCGATCGACACCGCACGCCCACAGGCCCGCACAAAGCAGCAGTACACAGGTCCACCGCACCAGTGTAACACTCGAAATCCGATATCTCTCTTTCACCTCTATGCACCCCCTCTTCACTCTCCAATTTCCTTATCTGCCGCACAGCGAAATCCAAAATCTGGGCGACTTGCTCCAGGACGCGCCCCCATCTCCCCCGTACATTTGGCCCGCTCCGGACCGTTCACCCAGCTCCCTCCATAGAGCGCCTGTAGCGTCCTGGCCTTGTCATACCATCCATCCACCCATTCCCAGGCATTGCCCACCATATCCGTTATGCCGTAGGAATTGGGGACACCCACACCCACCGTATCGGCGCCTGCGAACCACGCCATACCGAACCGCCCCAGAGACGGGTCATACCGGCGGCCGTAAGAGAAGAGATACCCTTTACTTCCCATACACGCGGTTACCCACTCCTCGGCAGTGGGCAGACGCTTGCCCAGCGACTGGCAGTAGGCCGCAGCCCGTTCAAAGCTCATGCCGGTTGCGGGCATCTTCTCTCCTGCGGAGAATTCACTGGGGCGGTAGGATGGGTCGAACGCTTGAAACTCCGCAACGGTAACCTCGTGCCGGTCAATGTAAAACTCCCGGGCGACCGTCGATATCACGGGCACCATATTCACAACCTTGCGAGCAAAAGCTTCGGCCTTCCGGGCCGCTTCCGCCTCTTTCGCACGCCGTTCTGCCCTCTCTGCTTCCCGCACCTTCCGGGCCTCTGCGTCGACTTTGGCCCTCTTCGCAGCCTCCCTTGCCTCCTGTTGCGCACGGCGTTTGGCCGCCTCTCGCCGTGCAGCGGCCCTTGAGGCCCGCAATATGGCCGCCTCCTCTTCGGCAACTCGGGCCCGGTCGGCCGCCGTTACAGACCGGGCGCACCGAAACCCATAATTGATAACCCGCTGTTCGGGGTCTGACACCAACCGTACGGTGCATTTGGTCCGTCGGGGACCATTCGTCCAGGACCCCCCGTACACAGCGCGCCTCTCCCCTTCCGCCTCTCCGTCATCCACCCACTCCCACACGTTGCCCACCATGTCGTAAACACCATACCCGTTCGGCTCAAAAGCCCCCACGGGCTTGGGGCCGTCGGTCCAGTTTCTGCGCCCCATCCGCGCCTTTTCCGGATCCCAGTTATTTCCGTAGGAATATGTGAGCCCCTCAGGCCCCATACAGACCAGTTGCCACTCCTCCGAAGTGGGCAGCCGTTTTCCCTGCGCCTTGCAATAGGCCCGGGCCTGAACGAAGGAAATACCGGTTGCCGGCATATTCGGGTCCGCAAAATACGCATAAGCGGTCTTGTAGTCTGGATCAAACGCCTGAAGCATCGCAACCGTGACTTCATAGCGGTCGACATAAAACCAGTTCTCCCCCTCCGCAGTGGATACCCGTATAGACGCCATATCCTGCTCACCTGCTGCCCACCCTCCCCCTGCTCCCACCAGTGAGAGGCCCAGGAAAATCCCTGTCATCGCATATTTTAGCACATCAGAATTCCCCTAAAAGCTCGGTAAGCTCATCGCCCTTGCCCAAAATCATGCTGATATCCCATTCGAACTCACCCCCACCGGGCACCACGCCGCACGCCTTCAGCCCCTCGGCCACATCTAAGCGGCCAACCTGAGAGGTGGAAGGCTCCAGGGCCACATGGTGGTGGTTGTACCACCCTCCTTCGTTGACCCACAGCCCCAGATAGGGGAGCTTTTTGGCCGGGAACAAAAACCCCACGAACTCCCCGTTTGGATAAAGAAGGGCACACCGCCCCTGCTCCAGACGCGTCGTAAAAAGCTTCTCGGCCTCCTTGTTCCGGCTCGACCGGACCGCGCTCCGATCGTAGGTCTTGTCCAGGGTCAGATCGGTCACATGGGGCCAGGCATGCCGCGTCATCGGCGGCCCCAGGCGGTCCTCAGTACTCATATAAGAAACGACATCCGTTCTCTGCGGGATCAAAATTCGAGTGCGCGTTTCAACCCGGAACAGAGGGTGAAACGCATACACAAAGGGCATATCGTACGGACTCTCGTTCCGCACCCGGTAAGAGAGCCGGATATAGGGCTGCTCCTTGCGGGCCAGAGTCTCAAACCCGATCTGGCGTTCAAAGACGTAGGGCAGTCTCACCCCCCGCACCCACATATGCAGCCGCCCCTGTCTCACCTGGTATTTCCAGGGCAGGGTCCAGACCTCTCCGTGGTCCGGCACCGGTGTCCCCTCCCAGGGAAATACCGGAAAAGGACCGGACCCCACCGCGGGAAAACATTCATCCGCACCGTCGCGTTCGTAATCTTCAAAGCGGTCTCCATAGGTCCGCAGCCGGTAAGAAATGTTGGTCCGGGTCATAAATTCCCGCTTGGTTTTCTTGTTGATCAGGGAGGTGATCTTACCGCCGAGCTGAGGGGCAATGGTCAGTGAATACCTGTCGCTATCCAGCCTGAGCCCTAAAATGTCCGGCTCCAATTCCACTTCCTTCAGCTTAAACCTGTTCATAGTGGCCTACCCTGTATGCTATCGTGAACTGGCTGAAGACGACCCACATTGCCCCTTCCTACGGACGCTGCTGCGGAATCTTTTCACGGACCATCTCGCTGCACCGCTGGATGGAAACCAGATCGAAATATTCGATTTCGTCCTGCTTTGGACGGTAGGTCACATATTGGAGCATCCGACCCAAAACACTATTCTCCCGTATCTTTTTGTCCTCTACGATCACCCTCCCCGTCACCGGGTCCTTTTTCGTAATATGCTGTCCCGCTTGCCCAAGATTTCCTTCGTAAGAGATATCGAGCGACCCCTCCGAGGTTCGGATCATCGGAAGGGTCCGTTGTCCCGTCTTTGGATCCCGTATCGATGTATGGTAGATCGCGATTTTATAGTTGCTCAACCCCCCGTGGGGATTGTATCCGTCTGGATAGAGCGGTTCCTCCGCCACCATCCCCCCCAGGTTGGGGTAGAGATCCTCCGTGCCCAGCGTCTCCCCCTGCAACTCGTAGAACGGGTCTCCACTGGCAACGTCAAAAACCGTACACTTGACCCTCAACAGCATCCCCTCAAACGGCACCCACCATGTATATCCATCCCGATTCACAACGGCATGGGTGCGCTTGATGCCGTAATGCACCACGCAGGCGGCGTCTATCCCTTTGGCCTGCGCCATCACCTCCTTCAAACGCAGCCCCTTCCAGGGCCCTCTGTTCAGACACCGGACCTCGTATCCCTTCTCCTGCAAAACACCCCGCAAGGCCTCATAAAGCTGCAACTCGTACCAACGGGTCATCCGGTGAAAACTGTAAGAAAATTCCCGTTCCTCAGTATGCAACGCACGCCCCGCGTAGCGAAAGTTCAGATCGGGGTCCTTGCCCGCGGCCACCAGCAGCACCCCGATCCGCCTTGGGGCATACCTGGCAAAGGCCTCCGCTGTAGAAACAGCCCCTTCGGCCCAGACTTCCTTTTTCACCTCTGCAGCCACAAGGGGCGCAACAAAGGCCCAGAGCAGCACGCAGAACACTGCAGTAAACCGCATGGTCCACCTCCTCATGGTCCACCTCCTCATGGTCCACCTTCTCAATGGGCGCTATCCGTACCGGATGAGCGAGACCGCCTGCGCCGTCTTCCGGCCCGACGGCCGGGAGCCTTTCGGCCGGGCCGTCGGGCCTCTCTGCCTAAGGAAGGCACCCGGTCATGCCAGACCGGATCAATACGGTTGACCCTCAGCAGGCGCTGGAGCGCATTCAGTTCCCTGTCGGCCACGAAGGTCATCGCAACGCCCGACCGTCCCATCCTGCCGGTTCGGCCCGACCGATGTGTATAGACCTCTTCGGATTGGGGAAATTCGTAATTGATCACGTGGCTGACATGCGTAAAATCAAGCCCGCGAGCGGCAACGTCTGTGGCGACCAGCAAACGAATGCTTCGATCCCGGAACCGGTTGTAAACAGAGGTCCGCTGGGGCTGCTCCAGCCCTCCGTGGATCAATTCCACCGACTGGAACATTTGCTTCAACGCCTGGATAAGCCTCCCAACGCCCTCTCTGGAGTTGCAGAAGATAATGGCCTGCGAAATCGTCTCTTCCCGTAAGTAGGTCACCAGCGCCTTCAGCCGGTCCCGACGTGCAATATACTTAAAATGGTGCGCCAGAGACGCCGGCGCAATCTGCTCCTTGTTCAACTCAACCCGCACCGGGTCTTTCAAATAGGACCTGGCCAGCTGGCCGACCGCATTGGGCATGGTAGCCGAAAAAAGCAACGTCTGATGGTCGTGGAGCAGACACGAAAGGATGAAATCTACATTTTCAATAAACCCCATCTTCAGCATTTCGTCCGCTTCGTCTAAGACCATGGTGCGGATGTGAGAAAAGGGCAGCGCATGGTTCCACAAATAGTCGATCAATCGCCCGGGAGTCGCCACCAAGATGTGCACCCTATCCCGCAGTTTGGCCCGCTGGATCGCCATGTCAAATCCGCCAAACACGGCAAACGGCACCACATCCGTATACCGGGCAATCTCCGCCAGTTCCGCCACATACTGCTGGGCCAGTTCGCGCGTGGGCACCAGAATCAGGGCCTGCAAGGCGTTGAGCGTCGGATCTACCATCTGCACGAGGGGCACACCGCACGCCCCCGTCTTCCCCGAACCGGTCTCGGCAACTCCCAACAGATCCTGTCCGGCCAGGACATGCGGAATTGCCTTTTCCTGAATGGGGGTCAGTTCCTCATACCCCATCTCCCGGAGCGCTTGCAGAATTTGGGGCTGCAGCGAAAATTCAGAGAATCTCATGGATGCACATAAAAGAAGGGACGCCTATTGAACCCTGCGACCAGACGAAAGTTGCGCCAGTTTTTCAGTTTTAAAATTGAAGCCATGGGCTTTCTATAATTACCCCCTGCAAACATGGGGCTCCCTATCCCTTCAGCCCCTCCAGCATCTCAAACGTCGTCTCCTTGACCATGCGCTCGCAATCGGATGTAATCATCAGCGTCCCGTAATACCGGAATGCCGTATCGATCTCGTACCCCCCTTCCGGGTATGCATCTTCTGTGGGCACATATCCGATGCAGCCGTTGGTATACCCCAGCGTAAAAGTCCGGGAAAACGGCGACTCCCGGTCCATGGTAAGCTGGTAGTCCACAAACATCTCCCCCGGGTAGGCCACCAGCGCCAGGTCCCCGATCCGCATCGCCTGAATCTCAAACGGCTGTGTCTGTGCCCCGCCCGCCTGCGCCGCCTGAAGGTAGTCCTCCGACCACGCCACCTGCCCGCTGTACTGGCGCAGCAGATAGGCAACCACCTCCGGGTCCTGCTTTGCCTGCTCGTATCTTTCGCGTTGTCCCTCCAGCGCCTGTGCCGCTGCCTCCACACTTGGAATGTTCAACGGCAGACGGATCTCGCGGCAGGCCGAAGCCAGCGTCGTTCCCTCTGCCGGTTCCGCCTGCAGAGCAGCCGTCAGGGCCGCAGCACCCAGCAGATTGCCCTGGCGCTGGCTCATCTCAAACGTCCCGTCCTGGGGCGAACAGTTGATGTCTCCACAGCAGCCCTGGGCAAACATCGGCACGGCACCGTCAAGATTGTGAACGAGAAACCGGGCCGCATACCCTGGAAACTCCGCGCTGAATTCCAGGCCGCGCAAATTCACCGGATGGGCCGCCGTGACGTAGAAAAGCCCCAGCGGGGAGCCGTCTCCACGGTCCACCCGCAACACGTCCACCCAGGGTGCCTCCAGCCCGCCCGGATTGTGCCCCAGCACCATCCGATCCTTCCGCCTCTCCCGGCGGTTGTACCCGATCCGCACCGGTGCACGGCCCGTCAAAAGCGAAACCGCCTCCAGCCGGTCCAAAGCCATCTTCACGGCTCCCGCAACCTTCCGGCAGAGCACATCCTCGTAGGCCGCATCCCGGTCTCCCATGCTCCGGAACGCCATCACCGTAGGCCCCGAATGCGAGTGCGACCCGTTTAACGCCAGGTGCGTTCCCGGAATGCCCGCCGCATCTGAAACCAGCCTCCGAATCCGATCCACCAGGTCGGGCGCAAAACTGATCACATCTGCCGTCACAATCCCCAGACGCACCTCGCCATTATCCAGCACCAGCGCCCGCGCGTAGAGATCGTCGTGGACGGACTGCGCCGGTCCTTTACGCCCGCCAAACCCGCCCAGGGAGATGCCAACGGGCGGGGTAATGTTGACCTCGGCAACACCACCCTTCAGATCCTCCACCACCATACCCTCCCGAAATTGCCTAAAATTTTCCGTCCCGGGCCTCATACCTGGTCGGTTTGCCCAGTGTTGGTCCCCCCCGCATCACCCACGCCGCGACCCACTCAACGATCTCTGCCGCCGTCACTTTGGGCGGTCCGAGCAGGTCGAACAGCGCCCCTGCATTCCCAAGCAACGCCGTATCCTCCTCCTCCCCTTCAAAGACCGGCTCCACGCCCATCAGCCCTCCAAGCTGGATAGCCAGCTCTCGGACCGAAAGCGTCTCTGGACCGGTGAGATTGAGCATACGCGCCGGGCTTTCACACAGGGGAAAGCAGCGGGCCAGGTAGGCATTGGCGTCCCCCTGCCAGATCTGGTTGGCGTACCCCATCGTCAGATCGACCGGCTCACGGTTCCAGATCCGCTGTGCAATATCCAGAATGATGCCGTAGCGCAGCTCCGTGGCGTAGAACAGCCGGACAATGACGACAGGCGTCCCATTCTGCGAAGAATAAAACTGCACCAGCCGCTCCCCCCCCAGCCTCGACTGGGCGTACTCTCCAATCGGCTCAACCGGGTCTGACTCTACAGCGCCGCCCGCTTTAACGTGTTTAAAACAGTAGACATTTCCCGAAGACACATAAACAATCCGGGACTCCGGAAACCGCTGCATCACCTTGGCTGGCAGCAGGGTGTTCATCGCCCAGGTGAGCGGTTCGTTTCCAGTCGCTCCAAACTTGTGCCCGGCCATCAGGACGATGTGGCCCGCCTCCGGAAGCCGTCGGAGCCCCTCATCGTCGATCAGGTCACACTTCACGGTCCGGATACCCTTGCGCTCCAGTATGTCCCGGTCGGCCGGATTGGAAAACCGTGAGACCCCGATCACGCCTTTCGCGCCCGCCCGCACCAGGAGCTCTCCCAGGGTCAACCCCATCTTCCCGGCGATCCCCAGGATCATCATCTCGCCGTCGATTTGAGAGACCGCCTCGACAACCGCCCGAGATGGCTCCGTCATCCTCTCAATCAGCGCCTCTTCGGTCCCGGTCGGATCAACCCCAAACTTCGATTCCGCCATCCTTGCCCTCACTGAGTGGTGCGCCATACGCTGGGAAAAACCACACGATCCTGCCAGCCCGTAAACCGGGCATTGTTGAGAAAACAGTTCTATTGAACCTTGTAATATGAGGGTCGGACAAAATTTTAATAG
>JAAXHW010000136.1 GCA_012270675.1 Candidatus Latescibacterota bacterium
CGGCTTTGCCGGAGGTCTCATGACTTTCCTGGAAAAAAGCGGCGTGAACGACCTGCCTGAGGTAAACCTGAAACCTCAGAAACAGTGACGCTTTGCTGTTTGGGGAAGGCGGTGGAAATGATCGATTCGCGAATAAAGCAGCTAACCGTGACAACTTCCTGAATAAATCAGGCTAAGCAGCTTCTTACGAATGATTTGCAGAGGCGCCTTCTGTTGGCGAGGGCGCCTCCTTTCCAGCGGACTTAAGGGTAGAGTCTTTTGGGGCCCCAGAGATACGTGACTTCCCGGACGTTGTTGCATCCAAGCAGGACCATAAGCATTCGGGTGAGGCCAAAGCCGAAGCCGCCGTGGGGCGGACATCCATATTTGAAAAAGTCCAGGTAGAACCGGAGGGGTTCCAAAAGAAGACCTTTTTCTTGGGCCTGGGCGGCCAGGATGTCGGGGCGGTGTTCGCGCTGGGCGCCGGTGGTGAGTTCCAGGCCCTTCCAGAGCAGGTCGAAGCTTTTTGTGACGGCGAGGTTCTCCGGGTACCGCCTGTGATAAAACGGACGGACGGATACGGGATAGTCCGTAAGGAAGACAAATTCGTGGCCGAAGGTTTCCCGGATGTATTCGCCCAGCAGGCGCTCTCCCTGCGGGCACAGGTCGCCCAATTTTTCAGATGGGGGTGTGTAACCCCGTTCGGCAAGGCGGGCGACCGCTTCTTCCATGGCGATGTGTGGGAAGGGACGTTCAGGAACGATGATTTCGGAGCCGAAGTGTTCGGCAATGGCTTCGCCGTGGGTGTTTCGCACGGTGGACAGGACATCGCAGAGCCACTGTTCCTCAAAGGCCATGAGGTCGGCGTGGGATTCGATCCAGGCGATCTCAACGTCCACGCTGGTGAATTCGGTGTCGTGGCGCGAGGTGAACGAAGGGTTCGCCCTGAAGACGGGGCCAATTTCAAAGACTTTGTCGAAGCCGGCGGCCATGGCCATCTGCTTGTAGAACTGGGACGACTGGGCCAGGTAGGCGGTGGTGTCGAAGTAGGGGAGTTCAAAGAGTTCGGCGCCGGATTCACTTGCGCTGCCCATGAGTTTTGGGGTATGGATTTCGATGAATCCCTCCTGGTACCAGAAGTTACGCATGGCGGCTTCGACGGTGGTCTGGACCTGGAAGAGCAGATGGCTCTCCGGCCGACGCAGGTCCAAATGCCGCCAGTTAAGCCTTGGTTCCAGGCCGGGTAGACCCTTGCCAAAGGGTTCGATGGGCAGGGGTGAGGCCGCCCTGTTTTCGATGTGAAGATCGGCCAGGTGGATTTCGATGCCGCCGAGGCGGACGTGTGGGTTCTGCACGACACGTCCGGTGAGTCGAACCGCGGATTCCCGGGTGAGCGTGGACGCGATTTTTGCCAGGCCGGGATTCTGTTGTTTTTCAAGGGCGACCTGGACCGTTCCGGTGGGATTGCGCAGGATGATGAATTGCATGTGTTTCTGGTCGCGAAGGGTTTGTACCCAGCCGCGAAGGGTGACGGTTTGTCCGATGTGATGCGTGAGCCGGGGTATGGATATGTGTCCCATGGAATAATGCTCCTGTTCTGAAGGTCTGAATTTTCAGGCATGAAAAAACCCGCCGCTGGTCTCCGACCAACGGCGGACTGTGCTTCAGGTTGCGTGTTCAAGCGTAAATCGGTCCGGCCCGCCGTTGGATGGGGTTATGGTCGTTATGATTATGGTTGGGATTGACGTCCAGGTAGACGAGTGGCGTGAGAGACTTCGGAGGGGTTGCGATGCGGTATACGGGAAAACGGATGGTCATTGTTTTATTCTCCAAATGCACATTCAGCACGACTTTTCAATCGCCACCCCGACGACGTCACCGTTCAGCACGACGTCCAGGCCGGGGTGCAGCGGGTCGTTCAGCCGGATGTCAACATGCCGCGCACGGGTGGCCACACACGCGGGCAGGAGTTCCGGCCGGGTGGTGGCAATCGGCAGTGAGGTTCCGTTTGCAAGGCGGAAGTCCAGAGTGATGAATTCGCTTTCCCGGTCCACGTCGTCTCTCCGGTCCCGTTGGTTTTACCTTTCACCCTTTTCTGCCGCCGAAGACGGCGAGTTCGAAGATTTTGAAATAACAGTCCACATCCTGAAATCCGATCCGCCGCAGCCAATCACATTGTACCTCCACAGGGGTCAGGATGTTGGCCTGCTTGTCTTCCCGGTGATAATATTCCGCGGCCAGTTCTTCCCGGGTTCGGGCACCGCCCTGTGTTTGTTCCAGTTCGTAGAGGTTCTCTATAAAGTGGGTTTCAAAGAGGGATTCAACCCAGGCGGTGGCGGGCGCTACGTGTTCGATGTTGATAAAGATGCCGCCCGGATTCAAAAGGTTGTGGATTTCCGTGTAGAGCGCCTGTTTGCGCGCGTCGGGTTGATGGTGGATCGCATAACCGGATACGGCGGTATCGAAGGGCGCGTGTTTTTTTATCGATTCGACCCAGGCCGGATCGGCGAAGTCGGCCTGGACAAAATGCAGGCTGGCTGCGTGGGACTTCAGCTGATCCCGGGCCGCATCCAGCATCGGTCTGGAGAAATCGACGAGTACGCCGCGCGCTTTGGGATAACGGTCCAGCAGGGCGGTGGCCAGGGCGCCTCCTCCACACCCGAGATCCAGAAAGTTCAGGACCTGCCTGTTGTCTGCGGAAATCACACGCAGCATGACGTCCAGCTGTGTTTCGGCCTGAGGGATTGCCGCCCGGACGCCGATCAGATATTTGTTTGTGAGCTGGGAGGATTGCCAGGCACGGTCTTCTCGCTGCGCCATCAAAACTCCTTGTAGGTGTCGATAAAAAAACCCGCCATCGAGTGGACTCAATGGCGGGTTGCTGATGTTTTTTGTTTGCGCTGCTACACCATAATCCGCCACGGAGTCCCAGGATTATTGACCGAACGAAGGTCGATTACAGGGCGTACGACGCCATTTACGCTGCCCCGCAGCGTTCGATTGAGATCCAGGGACCTGTGGCTCATGGTGTTCATGCCATCTGTCCTGCTTGAGATTTCGGCGATTGAATTCGCCAGAAGATAAACAATTGCCCGAACCGTGTCAAGGGCATTTCAGGTTTCTATTCGTCTTTTCCGTCGCCGCGGGCGTGTCTCCGCCCTCTCCGGGACCGTTCACCGGCACGCTCCCGGGCAGCGGCTTTGATTTCCTCCAGCCTGGCTTTCTGTTCATCGGTGAGAATGGCATTGAAGTCTGCTTCGAAGTCCTGTTTCAATGCCTGCATTTTCTCCCGAAAATCGGTACGATCGCCCGACGCTCTGGTGCTGTCGACCAGGGCCTTCACATCGGCTGCGTAGGCTTCTTGCAACGCCTCAAGCGCCGTAACCTGTTCCTCGCTCAGACCAAGCGTATCGGCCAGTACGGCAATACGGTCTGCCCTTCCTCTGCCCTTCCTGTGATCGGCTTTGTTTTCCCCATGTTCGGCCTTTAGCTCGTCCGTGGCCGGCTTTGAGGCTTGAAGCGCGCTGTTCAAGGTGGTTGTACCGGCTGATCCGGATTCGGAAAGCGTCGCCGATGGCGATTCTATCGGGGCCTTTTTACCGCAACCACAGAGCGCCAGGGCGATAACGAGGGACACGATGGCGGCAAGTCGTCTGAAAAACATTGTAAGCTCCTTTTTTCGTGATGTCAATGACGATCTCGTTTTGGTCATTCCCCGGCGTTGGAAGTGGACACTTTTAAGCGCGTGTGGTGATCACAGGGGTCTGAATTCCTCCTTTGTAAGGGGTGAGGGTGGTGTTGCGTGTGGGCCAGGATGTCAATTCAATATATCATCCTGAAGGCGAGCGCTCCTCTTTGCGGTCAGGACGTCGATGTTCCAGGTTTTGCGGGCTCCCATAGCGACCCCCCCGCCGCCACATGCGACGCCCTCGATCGAGTCGACCCCGACGGTGTTCACGAAGTTTGTCCCGCTGCTCCGGCGTCAGGACCTGATTGACTTTGAGACGGTGGCCGACCCGGGTTTCCAGGATAAGGGAACGGGCCTGGTTGACTTTGGCCACCCCGGTTTTGACTTCGGCAGCGTCGGGATTGTCCTGGCGCGTGATGGCCTGGAGGTCCAGACGGGCGACCTTCAGGTCGGCCCTGAGGCGCGCCATGCGTTTGGCGTTGTCAAGACGCAGGGATTTCAGTTTCTCCTGCTGTTCCGCCGTCAGGTCCAGCGCTTCCATCACAGTCTGCTGGCGTTGTCCCCTTCGGGCTTTTCGCCCACGCCGCGCGTCCACATCGGCAACGGTCCAGACAACGGTTGCGGCGACGATCAGGGATACCAGACTTCGGGCTTTCATGGTGGTCTCTCCTTTCTGTTACTGAAGGTTGAGTATTGCCGGAATGGCATATTGAAAAATCTTCAATGCCTCTCCTGTGGCCGTAGCGGCCGGCCCCCCGGTCGAGGGCCTCGCATCCAGTGGCGTTCGAACCGGGAGAATGTTTTGTCGTACTTCTTCTGCTGTTCGGGCGTGAGGATTTCCCGGATTTTCGACCGCGTGGCGGTCAACAGGTCTTTCATCCCTTTTCTGGTCTCTTTGCGTTGCGCCATCATCTGTTCACGGCTTTCATCCAGGATCCGTTTGACTTTTTGCTCCTGCTCCGGAGTGAGATCCAGGTGTCGGGTAAACCGGTGGGTCAGTCCTTCCTGAGAGCGGGGGCCTCTGAATGGGGGACGACGATGGAAGAAGGCCTTCGCGGGACGCCCCCGGCCGCCAAACAGCATCCAGCGCTCAACGGTCGCTCCGCACACCGCGCCAAGCAGAAAAATCCCCAGGACAAGCAACACGGCTTTTGATCTGGAAGAGAGAGAGAGCATGGGTCACCTCGGCTGCGATGACGGTTCGACAACAGAACCGGTCAGAAGAAGGATGTCGTCGCGAGAGAGTTCAGTGTCGTTCAGGACCAGCTCTTCGGGGCCTTCCCACTGCGCCTTGAGGTAGTCCTCCAGCATGGCGGTGGGGTCGTCGCCGTTGAAGCTGCCCAGTACGGCCAGCAGCAGCACTGCGGCCGCGGCCAGGAAGGGGACCAGCCGCACCCCGGCCCACTCGAAGTGCCCCCAGAAGGGGATGACTTTCTCAGCCCGGATACGCTCGGCAACCCCGTCCCAGAGGCCGGGCGAGGGGTCCTCGGACCTGTATGTGACCGCGTCCCGGATGCGCCTGAGGTAGGCCAGTTCCTCACCGCAGGCCGCACAGAGGGCAAGGTGGGCCTCAATCTGGCGCACCTCACCCTCTGTAAGGCTGTCATCCAGATAGAGCAAGAGGCGTTCTTTGACGTGGGTCTCGTTCATGCCGGTTCCCCCCCGGTCCATTCGGTGTAGACTGGCCGCAGCAGGTCTCTCAGGTGCGCCCGTGCCCGCGAGAGCCGGGATTTGACCGTGCCGACGGAACAGTTCAGCGCATCGGCGATTTCGTCCTGCGACAGCCCTTCGATGTCTTTGAGCACGACCACTGTGCGGTGGTCGGGTGAGAGGCGATTGAGTACGGCCTGGATGCTTTCCTGCAGTTCGGTCCGTTCCAGATCATTTTCAGGGTGCCGGGTTTCAAAGAGGCGTTCGGGCGAGACCTTTCCGGATTCCACCAGGGCTTCCAGAGAGACGCCGTCGGGCCGGCGGCGTTCCTTCCGGGCTGCATTGAGACAGGTGTTTACGGCAATGCGATAAAGCCATGTGTAGAATCCGGATTCCGCCCGAAAGTTCGGCAGGGCCTGATAGGCCCGAAAAAAGGCTTCCTGGGCCGCATCCCGGGCAACCTCCCGGTCGCCTGAGATGGAACAGGCCAGGGTGTAAATCCGTCCCTCGTAACGTTCCACCAGTTTCCGGAACGCCTGGAGATCCCCCCTCTGACACCGTCTGACCAGTTTCAGGTCTTGGTCCATTCAGGCTCCCCCGGTGGTCAGTTCTCATAAAATCCAGAGCAACTGCATATGGACACGGATAAAGAGGTCGAAAGTTGAGGATCGAACGCTGGCGGCCCGGTTTCGGTGTTTCTACTTTCTTAGACAGCAGGTGGCTTGCACGCGTTCCAACCGGATAAAAAAAAAGGTGTCGCCTGCATGCAGGCGACACCCGATAGTTAGCGTCGGTTGTGTTGCGGGTTTCTATTCGGTAATGATGTCCGCAAAGGTCTTTCCGGAAGGGATCATGGGCAGCACGTGCTCCTGATAGGGCACGATGACGTCAAGGAGGTAAGGCCCCGGTGTTTGGATCATGCGCTCCAGAGCAGCGGGCAGGTCCTTTTTATGTACCACCTGCTCGGCGGGGATGCGGAATCCATCGGCGATTTTGGCAAAGTCGGGATGGAAGCCTTTCCCTTCCGGATCTCCGATGAAAGTATGCCCCCTGTTGCTTTCGTACAGTATATCTTCCCACTGGACCACCATGCCCAGGTGCTGGTTGTTCAGGATCATGGTCTTCACCGGAATCTTTTCGGCGTAGAGAGTGGCCAGTTCCTGGACGTTCATCACAAAGCTGCCGTCCCCGTCGATGTCGATCACCAGGGCGTCGGGCCTGGCCATTTGCGCACCCAGGGCCGCAGGCAGACCAAATCCCATTGCCCCCAGACCGCCGGAGGTGAGCCAGTTGCGGGGTTCGTCAAAAAGGTAATACTGTGCCGCCCACATCTGGTGCTGGCCCACGCCTGTGGTGATGATGGCCTTTCCCTTTGTCAGTTTGTAGAGCAGGTCAATGGCATACTGCGGCAGGATTTCGTCTTTCAGGTCCTTGTATTTCATGGGGTGTTTTTTGCGCCAGATGTCCAGTTCGGCGTGCCAGGCGCTGTAGTCGCCCGGTTCGACCAGGCCGTTGAGGTCTTCCAGGGCGTACTTGACGTCGCTCACAACGGAGATATGGGCCTCTTTGTTTTTGTTGATTTCCGAGGGATCGATGTCGATATGGACGATCTTTCCATGCTTGCAAAATTCTTCGAGCTTTCCGGTCACGCGGTCGTCGAACCGGACGCCCATGGCCAACAGGAGGTCAGCGTGGTTGATGGCGTAGTTGGCATAAACGGTGCCGTGCATGCCCACCATCTGGAGCGAGAGGGGATCGTTTTCCGGGAATACGCCCAATCCCATCAGGGTCTGTACCACCGGGATGCGGGTTTTCCTGACCAGTTCGCGGAGTTCATCAGCACCCCCGGAGGAGACGACGCCGCCTCCAACGTAGAGGACGGGGCGTTTGGATTCCCGAATGGCCTGCGCCACGACCTGGATCTCTTCCCGGCCGGCCCGCACGTGTGGGTTGTAGCTGCGGATCGCAACCTGGTCCGGATAGATGGGCACGGTGTAGCCCTGCTGGACGTCTTTGGGGACGTCGATCAGGACCGGCCCGGGACGTCCGGTACTTGCGATGTAGAAGGCCTCTTTGACGATTCTTGGGATGTGATCGATGTGATCCACCAGGAAGTTATGTTTTGTAATCTGGCGGGTGACCTCAATAATGGGCGTCTCCTGAAAGGCGTCTCCCCCCATCAGGTGGGTTGGGACTTGGCCCGTGATGGCGACAACAGGCACGGAGTCCATTTTGGCATCTGCCAGCCCGGTTACCAGGTTGGTGGCCCCTGGCCCTGAGGTGGCAATGCAGACGCCCACCTTGCCGGATGCCTTGGCATAGCCCTCTGCGGCGAAGATTTCGCCCTGTTCGTGCCGGCAGAGCACACACCGGATGTTGGACCGGATGATCGCCTGATGGATTTCCATGCTGGCCCCGCCCGGGTATCCGAAGACCAGATCGACACCTTGCCTCACCAGGGCTTCCACCAGGATATCGGCGCCTTTTACCGGTTCTGCAGACGGTTGGGGAGGAGCCTGGGACATCGCTACCCGCTCTGCACGCCCGTTGTCTTTCAGGGCGTCTATGGCCTCTGGTTTGTTTGCCATCCCTTTTTTCTCCTTAAAGTAAAAAAACCGCCGTCGAGCGAACTCAACGGCGGGTTCCAGCAATCCTCGTGCACGGTTGCACTATGCACGATCCCACCGTCGATGCCCGTTGTATACACCAACGAGATCCTCTACCGGGCGTACGGCCTGTACGACGCTTTGGAAGAAGATGGTGTCGACAGAGGATGCGGGGATGAACCGTTTCACGAGCCAGACCCTTTCTTATACTGTTTTTTCAATCCATTGTCCAAACTTCAATATAATATCACTTTCTGATCCTCATGTCAAGTCTTTTCCTCTTTGTGCGTGATACCCACCTCCCTATCCCTTCTCCAGCGCCCGAATTCGATCCCGGAGTTTGGCCGCTTTTTCAAACTCCTCTTTTTCAATGGCCTCTGTCAGCTCTTTTTGGAGCTGCTCCGACCGGCTGAGGGGTCGTTTTTTCGCGATTTCCGCTTCCAGCTCCTTGAGCGCTTGCTGGGATCGCTTTTTTTCGATGTGGAATTCCTCTGCGTCCACGTCCTCCAGGGTCTCGATTTTCTTCAACGCCTCGCGGATGATGTCCAGTGCCGAGTCGTAATTCTCGTTCTGGACGTTGATCATAACCCGGGCGACAGCGTGAATTCTGAGGATGTAGGGCCACCACCGTTCCAGGTTCACCCTGTCTTCTTCGTGTTCTGCATGCTGGTTGACGAACCGGAAGACGTCCATGTTCCGTTCGGTATCCCGGACCACCCGGTTGTAATCCTGAATTTGGAGGAGAAAGACGTAGCGCTCGTAGAGCCTCCTGCTTTCATCAAAAATCTCTGCACAGGCCTCCCGATTGAGCGTAAACCTGCTGTCGGTGTCCTGTTTGACGGTATGCTTCTGGAGGGCATCTTTATAAAAATCAAGGGCAAAAGTCCGGTCGTGGGGTCTTTCTCCGTCCGGCCTTCCATCGAGTTCCATCTGGAGGATGCCCTGGAACGCCCCCTGGTCCACCCTGACCTGGATTTTTTCCGCTCCGTCGAGGTCAATGACCTTTCGGATGCTGTTTTGTGCGTCGTAGGGCCAGGCGCTTAAAATACGTCCGATGTCTTCCGGCATGTCGTTCTCCTGCGGCGCAGCACATTCAGCTTGGCTTTCACTCCCGTTTAAATCTAATTCAGTTGGCTGAGAAAAGCAAGGTTAAACGAATTGGAAGCGCTTGGGCCGGGGGTTTTGGGTTGACTTTTGGGAGGATGGGGTCTATTTTGTGCCGTGGAGAAAAAGACGTTAACAGAGACAGATTGAACGTGAGCGGTGAAGAGGTTTTTATGGAGATGCTGGCAAGGTTTTTCCGGTTTAAGGCGCTGGGGACGGACTGGCGCACGGAGGTGATGGGGGGGACGACGACGTTTATTACGATGGCCTATATCGTGGCGGTAAATCCGGGGATTCTGGCCAAAGCGCTGGGGCAGGAGCTGTTTCCGGAACTGCTGTTTGCCACCTGCGTATCGGCGGTCGTAGCCACGCTGATAATGGGGATTGCGGCGAATTACCCCTTTGCACTGGCGCCGGGAATGGGGCTGAATGCCTTTTTCGCCACGGTCGTTCTGGAGATGGGCGTGCGGTGGGACCTGGCCCTGGGAGTGGTGCTGGCGTCCGGGATTCTGTTTACGCTGCTGGCGCTGATGCGGGTGCGGGAGGCGATGATCAACGCGGTGCCCGAGGCGCTCAAGCACGCCACCGCAGCGGGCATCGGGCTGTTTATTGCGTTTATCGGGTTGAAATACGCCGGGGTGGTGGCTGCCGACCCGGTTACGCTGGTGAGCCTGGGCGAGCTGCGGACCGGGCCGACGGGGCTGGCGCTTCTGGGGGTGGTGGGCATTGGGGTGCTGATGGTTCGGGGAGTGAAAGGGGCGATTCTGCTGGGAGTGATCGGAGTGGCAGCGCTGGGGATGATTTTGGGAATAACACCCCCGCCGGAGGGGATGTTCAGCCTGCCGGCCTGGCCCAAACGGCTGTTTGGAGCAGCGGTGGTAAATCTGCCCGTGGCGTTCGACGTGGGGTTGATCGGGGTGGTATTTGCGTTTCTTTTCGTGGATCTGTTCGATACCATGGGCACGCTGGTGGGCGTGTCCCAGCGGGCGGGGTTCTTGGATGCGGCAGGACGCCTGCCCCGGGCGAATCGGGCGCTGATGGCCGATTCGCTGGGCACAGTGGTGGGAGCGATTTTCGGGACGTCGCCGGTGACGACCTACATCGAGAGCGCGTCGGGGGTTTCGGAAGGGGCGCGGTCGGGGTTTGCCAGCGTGGTGACCGGGTTGTTCTTCATAGCGGCGCTTTTTCTGACACCGATCGTGGAGGCGATTCCCGACTTTGCGACCGCGCCCGCGCTGATTGTGGTGGGGGTGATGATGATGGCGTCGGTGGCGCGGATAAAGTGGGAAGATATTTCAGACGCGCTGCCGGCATTTTTGACGGTGGTTGCAATTCCGCTGACGTTCAACATTGCCAACGGCCTGGCGGTCGGGTTTGTGGCGTATCCGATTGTGAAGCGGCTGGGGGGGAAGGGAAGGGACGTGCACCCACTGGTGGATCTGCTGGCCGTGATTTTTATCGCCCGATACCTGTTTATGGATTGAACCCGCCCATCCCACCACCGGAACAGACGGCGTCTGAAGAAGAAAGGCAGGGGCTATGCGGATCGGGATCGATATTGGAGGGACGTTTACGGACGTTGTGGGGGTTTGGGGAAACGGGCAGGTGGACGTTTACAAGCTGCCTTCCACGCCGGACGACTACGGGCGGGCGGTTGTGGAGGGGGTGCGCCGGATGATCGATACGACGGGGGTGGACGGAGCGGAGGTGGCGGAGGTGATCCACGGCACGACGGTGGCGGCCAATGCGATTTTGAGCGGTACGGGCGCCTGCACCGGGCTGATTACGACCCGCGGGTTTCGGGACGTGCTGGAGATCGGGCGGCTGCGGATGCCCAGGCTTTACGACCTCTCCTGGGAGAAGCCTCCACCGCTGGTGCCCAGGCGGCTGAGGCTGGAGGTGACCGAACGGATTGCGGCGGACGGGAGGGTGCAAACGCCCCTGGACGAGACGGAAGTCCAGGCGGCTGTGGACTACCTGAAGGCCGAGGGGGTGGCGTCGGTTGCCGTGTGTCTGCTCAATGCCTATGTGAATCCGGTTCACGAAGCGCAGATTGGCGAGGCGCTCCGGGACGCGGGGGCCTGGACGGTGAGTCTGTCTTTTGAGGTGCTGCCCGAGATTCGAGAGTACGAGCGGACCTCTACGGCCGTGGTCAACGCCTATGTGCTGCCGGTGGTACAGAGCTATTTGCGCGGGCTTCGGGACCACCTTTGCGAGTTGGGTGTGGACGCGCCGCTGCGCATGATGCAGTCAGCAGGCGGGGTTACGGATGCGCAGACAGCGGCCGAACGGCCGGTGCAGATTATCGAATCGGGGCCCGCGGCGGGTGTGGTTGCCGCTGCTGCGCTGGGACGGCGTATCGGATGCCCGGACCTGATTGCGTTCGATATGGGGGGCACAACGGCCAAGGCCGCGCTGGTGGAGGGAGGGCAAATCCCCCGTGCGACGGACTACGAAGTGGGCGGGGGGATTTCACTGTCGGGGCGTTTGATGGGCGGCGGAGGCTACCCCATCCGGGTGCCGTGTGTGGACCTGGCGGAGATCGGGGCAGGCGGGGGCAGCCTTCTGTGCGTGGATGCGGGGCGGGCGCTGAGGGTGGGCCCCGAGAGCGCAGGCGTCGATCCGGGGCCGGTGTGTTACACCCGGGGCGGCACCCGGCCTACGCTGACGGACGCCAACCTGCTGCTGGGATATCTGAACCCCGACGGGCTGGCCGGAGGGACGATTCCCCTGGATCTGGAGG